>NZ_JBHURE010000012.1:0-126795 GCF_042674095.1 Lysinibacillus sp. NPDC056959
ATAAAAAAACTGTAGATCAACTCAGCATCAAGTTCATCTACAGTTTAGTTTTTATACCGCCCCTGCTGCGTTGAGAATCTTTTCAATCTCCTTGAATCCTCGTTTTTTAGCATGTTGTAACGGAGTCACATTATTATCATCTGCTATATTAACATCTGCACCATGTTCGATTAACAATTGAATCGTTTTTTGCTGTGTTAGATTACCGTCATTTAAAATAATCGCCTCCATGAGCGCAGTCCATCCCAAATGATTGACATGATTAACGTCAATTTGTGTATTGGTTAATAATTCTTTTATAACCTCAATATGCCCGTGCTCTGCAGCAGGGATTAATGCCGTTCCCCCATATCTATTCGTAATCTTAGGGTCTGCATCAGCTTGAATAGTCATCTTTAAAATATCAAGGTATCCTTCTCCCCCTGCATAAAGGAAAGGTGTGTTTAGCATTTTATCTTGAATGTTGACATCAGCTCCTGCGTCTATTAATAGCTTTGCCGCCTCGACATTATTCTTATATGTCGCAATCATCAATGCTGTTCGATCGTTTGAGTCCTTTGCATTGATATCGATTTTTTTATTCAAAATACTTTGGAGTTGGTTGATATCACCTTTTTCTACTGCTTTAAACAATTCACTAGTTGATTCTTTTTTCAACATTTCACTCCCCCCTTTGCTATTATACAAAGCCCCCGTTTCATTTGAGGCACATCCTTGAAGGATAAATAATAACGCCAACATAACCACCTTCATGTTTGTCATCATTAAACACCTCTTCTAACGACATTTTTTAATACTTCCCATAGTTTAAGTGTTAATGCTAAATTATCCATTAATTATTTCTTAAAAAAGTCTAAAAATTTTCAAGAAAAAATAACCTTTCACTTAACAACGAGATATTTTCGTTAGACATTTAACCGGTACCCAGCTCCCCAAACGGTTTCCAAAAACTTGGGCTGTGCAGGGTCCCGTTCAATTTTTTCACGCAGTTTTCTAATATGAACAGTCACTGTCGAAACATCTGCTGCTGACTCATAGCCCCAATTTCTTTCATAGAGTTGCTCCTTGCTTAGCACTTGATTGGGATGTCTGAAAAAAAAGACAAGCAGATCAAATTCCTTTGTCGTAAAGGCAATATTTTCCTCATTGACAAAAACCTTTCTTGCAGAAGTATCAATGCTAATCCCATGAATAGAAATGATATTATTCGTTTGTTGATTACTTGCTAAACGTTCATATCTCGATAAATGTGCCTTCACTCTTGCAACAAGCTCACTTGGACTAAATGGCTTCGTAATATAGTCATCCGCACCTAGTCCAAGTCCTCGTATTTTGTCTATGTCCTCTTTTTTTGCTGAGACAAACAGTATTGGAATATTGTGAACTGCACGAATCTGTTTGCAAATCTCAAACCCATTCATTCCCGGAAGCATAATATCTAAAATAATTAAATCATATTGTCCCTGAAGAGCCTCTTTGAGTCCGGCCTCACCATTATGTTCCATAACAACTGAAAAACTATTAATCTCTAAATAATCTCTTTGGAGCTCAGCAATGCTCACTTCATCTTCAATTAGTAATATTTTTTTCACTGTTTCTCACCTTTTCCTCAGCCTTTTTCAATGAAAAGAAAATGCTTGTTCCCTTACTTAATTCACTAGTTCCCCAAATGTCTCCACCCATTTCAAGGACAATTTGTTTAGCAATGGCCAATCCTAAACCACTACCACCCGTTTGCGAATTTCTTGATGGCTCAGCCCGATAAAAACGATCAAAAATTAAAGGTAATGCATTCGGATCAATACCTATTCCATTATCCATTACTTGAATGATCACTTCATCTGATTTTTCTAACAGTGAAATAGTAATTTGCTTTTCTTGCTTATCCATATATTTTTCACTATTGCTCAATAAATTCGCCAATACGCGACGTAATTTATCGCGATCAGCCATAACATAAAGTGGTTTATTAAACGAAGTATATTGTAAATGGACCTCTCTAGAAACTAAGTCGAAGCTTGCTTCTTCTACGTAACCCCTTATATATTGATGAAGGTCTATTGTTTCAATATTAAATGGTAGTTTCTTCAAATCCAGCTTTGAAAATAAAAAAAGTTCATCAATTAATAAATCCAGATCCTTCGCTTTTGTATAGATGGTAGTTAAATATTTATCCATTTTTTCTTCTGTATTCGCCACACCATCTTTTATCCCCTCTACATAGCCAATAATAGATGTAATAGGTGTTTTTAAATCATGTGAAATATTTGACAGTAGTTCTTTGCGGTTTTCTTCATATTGTAACTGCAATTGTACGGAATCCTTTAACTTGATTCTCATTTCCTCGAAGGAGCGATTTAATTGACCAATTTCATCATTCGAATGGACATTAATAGCAAAGTTTAAATCTCCAGATTTAATACGTTTAGCTCCCTCTTTTAGAGTTGATATCGGTTTGATAATACTTCTAGATACTAAATAATTTAATAATCCAATAATCATCATAAAAAATAAAAATAATATACCTAAAAGTATTGGAAGCAGCTCTCTAATTACTTCCGCATGGGAGCTAACTTGTTTTAAGACAAAAATACTTCCCTCCGTGTCATCAGGAAAATAAAAATCGAACTTTACATACGTATAAAATGAATTCTCCATCATAATCGTGTCGCGTGTATTAATATTCGTTGCTTCAAAGCCTGGAAGACTATTCAGTAACATCTGTTCATGTTTAGGATTCGAAGTATAAATAAGCTGATGATCTTTTCTTACTACAATTCCAATTGAAGAATCGCCAATTTTCTGAAGCTGTTCAATATCCAATAACTGCTGGGGATTATTTTTGGCAAGTAACTTTAAATCCAGAAATGCGTTCTCCTCAACTGTTGTTAAAGGTTTTTGCACATAGGATTTTTTGTAAAAATGCTCAATAGCCTTTACATCACCTGTAATCGCAAATGAAAATAAAAACCCTGCAGCTATTAATAGTGTGATAGCTATTATGATTACACCTACATAAGATAGCAAAAACCTTGTTTTAATGGACATGCTCTTCCTCCCGTAAGTTAAACTAAAAAAACTTTACCATACAAATCTTAAAACTTTATAAAATGACCTTAAAAAAATAAAAAACTCTATTTAAAGGAACTGAAAATAAAAAAGCGACACTGCTATCCTCTCATTTGAAGGAGTATGCAGTATCGCTACAATTTTAATTTACATCTTTTTTTGCTAATTTATTTTTAGACACCAAATTTATAATTAATTCTACAAGGACGACAGCAATTAAAGAAAGTCCAAATAGTGGCATCAATATTCCTAAAATGATCATGAAAATGATAAAAGGAATAGATACCTTTTGAGAGATTTTAGGTGGTGCAGATAGTATGCCTTGTTTCTTTCGCAGTAGCCATGTTCTGAATCCCCAAGCAATAACTACTAAAAACGCTAGACATACTAGTAAATTGATTAATTTATTTGGCCAACCAAACAAATGACCTTCATGTAAAGGAATACCCCATGTGAACCATTTTGCAAGAATTCCATAGTCCTCATAGCCAACCTTGTCTATGAATTTCCCGCTATATTGATCAAAATACATTGTCGTTTCATCATCCGGGCTAACATCAAGACCTGTGACACCTGTGTTACTAGATTTTGCAACTGTATATACACCGTCTTCGCTAGTAGGATAAATAATAGCGTATGGTTTTGAGATATTCATTGCATCAATTTCTTGTTGTAGCTTTTCCACACTAAGTTGGTTAGGGTTAGCAACAAAGCCTGTATTTCCTCCCCCGTGATGGGCTGCATGAGCCGAGTCTGACGTTGGAGGAGTTTCTTGACGAGTAGCCCAAGGAATCTCACTTACATCAGATGTAGGTGGCTGCTGTTGCAATAATGGCGTCCCGAAAGAAGGATAATCTTGTGAAGCTTGGTAAATATATTTCCCCATAAATGCAGACCATGGTAAGCCTGTGAAAATAATAACTAGCATTGGAATCGTAATAATTGTCCCAACAAGGGCATGGAACTTTCTACTCTTTTGACGTTTGTTTGTCTGCTTTGTTTTCTTTAGTAATTTTCCTTTAAACGTCATGTAAATGCCTGAAAGCATTAAAAAGATAGCCCAGCACGCAGCTAATTCAACTAAATAATTGACAAACGTTCCCCCAATAAATAAGGAACTATGGATATTTCTAATAATATTCCCAAATGTGTAGCCAGCATCTTGACCACCAATAATTTGGTTATGATCATCTAAAAACAAATATTTTTCTTTGCCATCTGCATTTTTCATCGATAAACGTGTATTGTATGGCTCTTCTAACTCAATAATTTTATTTGTTTTGTAGCCAGCATATGATTCTTCTGCAAGTTTAACAGCATCATCAATAGATTGTACCTCGGTTTTTCCACTTTCACCAAAAAAGTATTTATCATATAACTTATTTTCAACATCAGTATAAAATAAATAGCCTATACCACTTAATGTAAGTGAAATAAGCAGTGGCGTAATAAATAATGCGGCATAAAAGTGCGTTCGCCAAAAGCTCTGATAAAATGTGTTTTTCATGTTGTATTCTCCAATCTATTTAATCAATTTCGCCTTGGCGTAATTGTAGCTGTCGCTTTGCTTTCGCTACAGAAAACATTTGCCGCTGACGCTTTGCTTTCCCGCAGATAAACAATGCGTCCGGATTTTGAATTGTACATAGGCATGCAGTTGTTTTTTGTGCGAAAGCGAAGCGTCAGCAACAACGTGAGGGCAGATACGATGTCGGTCATTTCGGTAATGCCACAGGACGTGGCGTTTTTACCGATGCAGGTCAGTTAACCGTTTTCGCAGGATGCGAAGGTTTTAGGCTAACATCCTTAAATTCTTTCCTTTCAAAATCCGTGACATCCGCCGGAGGCATTATCTTTATTCAGTAGATGTTCGGGCATCCACTGAATAAGATCCACATCTGCATTCATCCACCACCTACAGAGATGGAAGTCTTCATAAAAAAAATTACTGAATAAAGATAAGCACAAAATTATTATATAGATAAAAAGTGAAATATGAATGAAGTACTAGGGGTTATTTTATGACAATTATATGTATTCCTATTAATATAATCAGTTTATAAGAAATAAAAAGTAGCCAAACGCAATCATTTCAGGTTTGGCTACTCTACTTTTCTATAAGATCATCTAAGCTTATTTAACTTGTAATAACGGCATTACCATCAATAACACCTCATACAAGTAAATGGATAAATTCAGGGAATATATTAACGTATTTTCACTTTATCCAATTAGTTCTTTCATTACATTCTTATATGCTGTTATAATATCATTTTTATGAACAGCATCCTGCCCTACATACTGTTCAACGAGCTCCCCTAATGTTTGAGAAGTACTTGTATACTGCTTTTCCATGATTTCAAATTTTAACAGACTTTCATAATACTCAATAACTTGTAGATTCATGTGTAACACTCCTTTATTTTTAGCATAAAAAAAACATCTTTCCCTCTACAGAAAGATGTCTACTATGACAAATACACGACATAATACGGTGATTGCCACTACAAATCAATTACGCCTTGGCGTAATTGCGTCCGGATTTTGAGTTGTGCCCACACAATTCATTCCTTTCAAAATCCGTGACATCCGCCGGAGGCTTATCTTCATTCAATAGGCGTTTGGAAACCCATTAAAAAAGATCTATATCTGCATTCATTCACCACCTTGAAAGGTGAGAGTCTCTGAATGAAGATAAGACTTTCTATTAGTAATAGAAGCTTCCTTCTCAGCAATCATCGTACTATGAGCATGCAGGAGAAGTTCTCTAGTCACACTCAACACCCCCTATCCTCGTAGGTTTTTTGGTTGTACTAGATAAAGGCAGGTCTCCTGGCTTATGTTCATCACACCTTTCACCTTCCCATTACAAGTCGTAACAGTGGTCTTTTGAAACGTGCTCCCATTTACAGTTGCGGGACAGCGTCGGATTTGCACCGATCTTCCCTTTTAAACAAATCAAAATATGATTTGTACCTCTATCTTATTATTCCGTTTTTATTATTATACCATAGTGGTTTGTGTACATTGTCACTATCCTAATAGATTACTAATATCTATTGTAATGAAGTAAATTTTTAAAGTCAATTCAGCAATTATAATAAATTAGTTATACCTTTTTCATTATTTTTTACAAATAAAAAAGAAGGCAAGTAGCCCTCTCTAGATATTAATTATTTTGTTTCACTTGTATTAAAATTAGAACCCCGATAATTCAGCAGAAGAAGGTATGCTAGTACCATCACCTGTTAAACCAATCAATTCTTCAAAATGCATTGTTTCTCCTGCATCCAACTTAACCATGATATTTTTTACTTTGATAATTGCACCAACTTCATCAAAGAATGTAATTTGTCCAATTTCATCTATATGTTGAGAAGAAGTATTTGTAATCGAACCATAAGCATTTACATAAGTACCATCTGACTTAGCTGACAAGTTGGATAAAGAAAGAGATTTTGTATTACTTTCAGTTTCATAACTTGAAAAATCTCCAGCATCAATTTTATCAATTTCAGATTGTAAATAATCCTTTCGATCTTGTAGTTCCTTTATCCTTGCATATTTTTGGTATTTTTCTGCACCAAAATAAATAATTAATATTCCCAGTATCACGGACACCATTATTATAAGTGATTTTTTATTTCTCATTACTCTAACTCACATCCTAACAATTAAGTAATACGGTTAAATATTACCATTTTAGTATGTGTTAAACAAGTATTTAATTACTACGTTTCAAATATGTCCACAAAACAAAAAAAGAATGTACCCAATAGTACATCCTAGTCACTTATTAATACCCTACGACATTCATGGCACCATACTAAGCAATAAGGGGCATCCACACACTCAAGATAGCTTACGACGTTTTCACAACTCTACAGAGGTATCGGATACTTGCATAACCTCAAAAAAAAAACGAGATAAACACATCGTTCACCTCGCTTCTTTACTACTCTTATTGATCTGTTTGTTTTTGCTTCTTTTTCAAATACTCCGCACGTATTTTTTCAAGTTGCTGCTTTTTATCAAATTGGGCAGGCTTGTTCTTTTCATGATACTTTGTCACAGCTACCTTACCTTTGGTATCCAATTGATATTTCCCCACTTTGTTCACCTACTTTTCTTGTCTTTAAAGAGAAACTATTCAACTTTGTACCTCTATTTTATTATTCCGTTTTTATTATTATACCATAGCGTCTTGTGTTAATAAGTCCTTCTATCTTTTATCCAATGTGTATCCACCATTGTTAAAACGCACTTGTAAATTAAGGGGTATTTTGTTATTTCTTAGTTAGTTATCCAACTAACTATTAAATAAAGAGGTGAAAACCAATGGCAAAACCTACTGGTATCGAAAAGTCTGTTTTATTAACGGCTGTCAAGCAAAGTTTAGTGGAAAAAGGGATTGAAAAATTCACATTAAAGGTTGTTGCTGAGCAAGCCGGGGTGACACAAGGAACTATTTATTTGGCTTGTAGCAAGTGCTGTATTCCGATTAAAGGGGAATTACTTTTTTATCCTTGAAAAACCTTTATTCATGATAGCCACTTTCATTATAGCTATTCCACTCATTTTGATAGCGACTATACCTATTTATTCTTTGAAAAAGATAAAGGGTACTGATCGATTACTGGCTGCTATTTGTATCGTATTACCTGGAATGCTCATGGATGCAGTCGTATTATTAGTTTTCGATAATATTTTTCCGAATTTATCAGCCGATGTAGATCGTTATTTCGCCTCATGGCTTCTATGGGCCTATTCCCTAATACTTATTACAAGTGTTACAAAGGCTTCATTCGTGAGGAAGAATACTATTCAATCGTGAAAATCAAATATGCCTCGGCATAATTGCGTCCGGAATCGGCTTTGTGCTTAGGTCTGCAGATGTTTTTTGTGCGAAAGCACAGTGCTAACGTAGCGACAGCGAAAGGTCTTGGTTTTGTCTGTGCGAAAGCGAAGCGTCAGCAACAACATGAGGGCCGACACGATGTCGGTCACTTAGGCTAAGAACTTCACAGGATGTGAAGTTCTTAGCCTAAGTTCCTCTATTTCAGCATTTTTTAGACACCCGCTGAAAGAAATTAAAGGGTTTTCCATTATTATCCTAGAATTAAGTATTGATTGAATTAAAGGAGGAGAATAAATGGTTATAGGCCTACATCACGTTCAAATAACAATTCCAAAAGGTGAAGAAGAAAAAGGGAAACATTTTTACTGTCAAGTATTAGGACTAAAAGAACTTGAAAAGCCTGATTCGCTTAAAGGACGAGGTGGGTTTTGGTTACAAGTCGGCAATAAAGAGGTACATGTAGGGACAGAAGATGGCTATGATAGATTAACGACTAAGGCTCATATCGCCTATCAAGTTGAAAATATAGGAGAGTGGAAAAAGACATTAATCGAACATCATATAGAAATATTCGACTCAGTTCCTATTCCTCATTTTGAACGATTTGAATTTAGAGATCCATTCGGTAATAGAGTAGAGATGATTCAGGAAATTTAATAGCAACAGTTGAATAGGAGTAATTTCTATTCAACTGGCCTGTTTTCAAAAATATGATAGTGAATATCACATGACAGTCATTTTAACAAATGTCATCTAACTTTTGAATTTTATCGGATACCTTTTTCGTTTTATTACCCAAATGTTTTATTTTATTGATTAACTTTCGCGTTTTATCCCCCAACTTCTGAATTTTATCGACATCTGCCTTCCAAAAAGCAAAAAATGATTTACCTGATTACCGCTAAATATTTCATGCTGAGTGTATCGTCGTTTCCCCCTCTATCATGGCTTTTACTACCTATGACCTTTCGATTCTAGCAATTACTTCACCCAACTGAAACATTTGTAATATAACTGTAAATTAAGGCGACGAAGCCCTTTGTATCAGGTGTTTACAGCGAATTTCCATTCACTGTGGTAACAATTACCTCAAAGAAGCCTTACTTTTTCATGCTACGATTAATTCCAGAGAAAAGCCAAAACAGGATTAAACTTAACAAATAGCTTTAGGAGGAACTTAACATCATGAATAAAAGATTTTTAACAACAACATTAGCATTGACAATAGGTTTTAGTATACTGGGAATAGTGCAACCAACTGTTCACCCAGTAGAAGTAGAGGCTGCAACAACTAATAACTCTCAGGCTGTTGCTGCGAAAGCAGATCAACTAATTCAAACTGGTAAAAGCTTAATTGGTAAAGCGACATACAGTAATACAACATACAAGCCTACGTATCCATATAAGTTTTCTTGTGCTTCTTTTATCATGTACATTTTCGAGAAAAATGGTATCGATATTGGAACTTACAATGAAGATTATATGATGCAGCAAGGGACATACGTTGCAAAAAGTCAATTACAAAAAGGCGATTTACTTTTCTTTAAGAGTAAAAAAACAGGAACAGATCCTGATCATGTGGGAATGTATATTGGCAACAATAAAATGATTCACATGGCTGATTCTAAGCAAAATATCGTTATTTCGGATTTAAACAGTAAACCATATTATACAGATAATTATGTAACTGCTCGTAGAGTATTACCTACACTACTTTCAGCTAATCCTGCAACGAAAGGCGATAAAATTGTTGAAAACGCCTTTAATTATAAAAATAAAGTAACGATCAGCTCTACAAATAATGAAGCAAGTCTTCGCTTTACAGCGCCAGGATTTGTAGACTTTGTTTATCGCAAGAGTGGAGTTAAACTTGGTACAACCAATTTAAAGGATCTGATGAATGCTGGCACAACAGTTTCACGTGCTAATTTAAAAAAGGGTGACTTAGTGTTCTTTAATAGTGTTGTAGGCTCTAAAACCCCTTCACTAGTAGCTATCTATGCAGGTGATCACCGTATTATCATTCCAAGTTCTAGTGGTATCACTACAAGAGTACTAATGGTTGATTATTACAAAGAGCATTATATTACAGCAAAACGTGTTTTTTAAGACCGCTCTAAATTGTATGTAGAAAAAAGAAGCATTCCTTAAGGGGGAGCACTGAAAAACTTACGGTTTCATAAAAGCGAACCTTTTTCAGATAAAAATAAGGCACTTCTTGTTCAATTTTGAACAGGAAGTGCCTTATTTCTGTCTCTATTCCTTATTCATTTTCGTTTAATTCACTATTCTTCGCTTCTACTTTGTAGCGATTTGCGGCTAATTGCTTAAATGCTTCCGTATTTTGAAATGCCTCTTGTTCGGCATGTGTATCCGACTTAATTGTGACAGAATATGTTTTACTTTTTGCGCCTTCTTTATAACAGCCCTCTCTCATTGGACATACTTTGCATTTTACTCGTTCCTTTTTTACCCGTACGTGCTTTTCTTGTCGCGAGATGACCAGCCTTACAATCAAACATTCCAACGTCTTTATTAAACTCAAACTTGTCTTCTTCTTTTCGTGGTCCTTGTGTAAGAATTGGATTCAACTTTGCCACGAGCGCGATTTTCTCTTCTTTTGTATATTCGATATTTGCCTTTTCAGAGTAAGCTGCGTCTCCAATAACTGTATTAATTTTCATACCTGCTTGTGTGCTTTTTTCAATTAACTCTTGAAGATATTTTCCATCGCTTTCTGCACCTATTGTAATGACAGCCGCTGTAATAATACGTTCATCACTCAACGCGATATGTGTCTTATACCCGAAGAAAGAAGACTCCGACATCTTATGCCCTTTTCGCGCATCCGTATCAGAAGACTAAAATGAATGAAAAATCAACCAGTTCATTGATTTGGCAAAGTATATTATCTTTTGGCACAACAATATCGTAGATCGCCATATATGGACTTAAATTAAGGGTTTCTTGATTTGAAATCATCGAGGGCACCACCTACACATTAATTCTTTTATTATAAAGGAAAGCGTGACTATAATAATAGTGTGATACATTGCGTTGTTTGGAGAAGCATCGCTCGACTCCTGCGGGAAAGCGAGACAGACGAGACCCTGCACGAAGCGAAGCGTAGGAGGAGGCTCGGCGCTCGCCCGCGGAAAGCGAGCGGAATACTTCGGAAAACAACAGTAGAGTCACAGTGCCAAATGAAAAAAGCGAGGTATTCAACGATTTAATCGTTGAATACTTCGCAATGTGAGAAGATATAGACTTTTTCAGTGCCCTCCCATAAGGAAACTTCTTTTTCTTTTATCTATTTTTTAACTGATTCGCAAATTCAATCATAGATTTGCTAGACATTGGTCCTTTAATAAGTACGATGGTTTCACTATCGAGCTTAGTCTTTAGTACATCTAATACTCCCGAAACATCTTTAAACATATGAACGACTGCCTTCGTACCTTCCTTCAACGCTTGTTTCGCGATATTTTCTGCTCTTTTGCCAATAGTAATAAGTGTATCAATATTTCTTTTCGCGACCATTGTGCCAATCTCTCGATGATATTTTTCTTCGAAATTACCTAATCTCTTAATGTCACCTAAAATAAGAATTACTTTTTTCCCTTCTCCTATCGTATCTAACACCTTTAGTGCCGCTTCAACAGAAGTTGGATTATTTGTCCAAGTATCATCTACGATTGTACTTTCACCAATCCCTGTTGAGAACTCTAAGTGTCTTGCCATCGCTTTAAACGTTTTTAAATGCGAAATTGCGATTTCAATGGAAAGTCCCATTTCCTTTACAGCAGCTATAGCCGCTAACGCATTATATACTTGGTGTTCACCGTATCCTGGAACAGACACTTCATATTGGTTATTTGACACTTTTAGTACAAATTGCATGCCGTTCTCTGTGAATTGTATATTCGTAGCTTGATAATCTGATTTTTCGTGAACGCCAAAAGTAATCAACTTCCCTTTAAATTTGCGCAAGGGGATCTTTTTAGTGTTTTCATCATCACTATTAATGATTAGTGTGCCATCTTTTTTTATTCCTTCTAAAATTTCTGCCTTTGCTTTTATATACCCATCAAGATTTATACATCCATCTAAATGATGGACACCGATATTCGTAATAATACCAATCGTAGGCTGATAAATCATACATTGGTGTTTAATATTTCCGATATTGCCCAAACCTAATTCAAATATAGCTGCTTTTGTCTTCTGATTGATTCCAGTCAAGTATGGCAGGGATTGCCGAGGCTCATTTTTACTACTTACAGATGCTTGAACATCCCATTCCTTACTAGTAATATGTTTAATCATTTCTTTCGTAGTAGTTTTCCCACATGTTCCGGTTAAAGCAACGACTGGTATTTCAAATAGATTTCTGTAATATTCTATGAATTTCCAATAGGACTGCACAATACTCCTGACGCGTATAACAGTTGTATTCTCCAGCGCATTTTTCAATTCTTCTGATGATTTATCCGAAATGACTAGAGATGGCCCCTTTCGATCTATCTCTTGCCAGTTGATGGTATCCCTTTTACTAACAAACATAAGTGTATGATTTTGTGTAAGCTCATGTCGGTTGTAATAAATTGCATGTTTAACAGACCAGCGTTCAGAACCGCTTAATAATTCTCCTTGCAATAGTTTTCTTATCTCATGCACACTGATATGTTGCAAGTTAACTTCCCCTCCTTTCTATAAAGTACATTTCTGAATAAATGAGCAATATAACTAGCCTTCTGCCTTTTTTGCAGTCAGCTATAGATATGCTCAATATCTAGTAAATGATGAAAAATAACATTTATTTAGGTGAAATCTATTCGGAAGCAGATGATTTCTTTATTTTTAGATTCTCTGCCAACTTATAAATTTCTTTACTATACATATCTCCTTTAATGAAAATAATCGTATTTTCATCTACAATATCATCTAACAATTTATAGGCCAGCTTACTATTTTTAAAAGTATAAACAGGTGAACTTAATCCTAAATCAACGGCATGATGCGCCATAATGCTCGCATGTTCCCCTATCGTAATGAGTACATCTACCCCTATTTGACTAATTAATTCTCCCGCTTGCTCGTGAATGATATATCCCCAAGATCCTAAATCTGTAATCGTTCCAATGATGGCAATCTTTTTTTTCCCTTCTCCGAGCGCATTTAAAACCTTTAACCCTGCCTCCAAAGAAGTAGTTGTAATATTCCATGTATCATCTATTAATATGGAATTATTAATGCCTTTAAACACTTGAAGCTGCTTATTCAATTTTTGGTATGATTGCAGTTGTTCAGCTGCTAAAGAAATCGGCAGACCCATTTCATTAATAGCTGCAATCGCAGCAAGCGCATTATATACTTGGTGCTCGCCAAAACCTGGTACAAAGATTTCATATAGCTTCTTCTTGTGATGAACGTTGAACAGCATACCATTTTTGTGGTAACGAATATTACTTGCTCGAAAATCACAGGATGCCTGCTTGCCTATTTTAATGATGCGGCCGTGAAACTTCGATAAATCTAATTTACTTGTGTTGATATCCTCAGCATTAAGGATTAATGCGCCTGTAGGACTAATAATGTCCAACATTTCAGCCTTTGCTTGGATATATCCCTCCAACGTTTTACAATAATTTAAATGGTGTGCTCCTATATTTGTAATAATTCCAATAGTTGGCTTGAAATATTCTCCTGCAATCCGGATGTCTCCCGGTGAACCAACAGCAGTTTCAAAAACGGCTGCTTCGGTACGATCATCAATATTCAGTAAATATTGTAAAGAAGCCGTTCTAGAATTACTGCTAAGTGTCGTAGCTGTTACATTTTTTTTGGCAGAAAGTATATGTTTAATCATTTCTTTTGTTGTCGATTTACCAGATGTACCAGTAATGGCTACAATCGGAAGTTTAAATTGACTTCGATAAAAGTTCACAAATTTCCAATAGGCCTCGTCTGTATTTGTTACTTTAATGATGATTATTTGCTCAGGTACTTCATTTTTTCTATAAAATCTATCGGTTACAAGTACTAAAGGATAAAATGGCTTAAGTTTTTCCCAGTTGACAATAGGCTTACTCGTAAAAAGGACTGTATTAGGTCTTTTAACTTGCTTTAGTCGATATGCCCCATGTTGAATCAACACTTCCTCCGACCCTTGTACTAAATGACCTGCAGTTATCGCTTTTAAATTCTGCACCGTAAGAGGCTTCATATCAATCTCCCCTCCTTTCCTTTCTAGTATATGTAACTTCTTTAAAGTTGCTTGGATGTAGACAAGATACATAACTAGAGGAAATCTATTTGTTCGCATATATATATAGGTGATTAAGTATCTAAGTACCAATAGAAGGAGTGATATACCTGAAAACGATTATATTTATCGGTACAAACAAGTCCGGGTCAAGTCGTGAAGCAACGAGAGCAGCAGAAAAATTGGGCTACTTTACTGTACTTTTTACAAACAATGAAAAACAATTACAGCAGAGAAAAGCCTACCCAGATATTCATAAAATGATTCTTATTGATACTTCAAATATAGAAGAAATGAAAGATGAAATTAATAACTTAATTAAAACCGGGTTAGAAATAAAATCTATTGTTAGTTTTGTCGATCCTTTTGTCCATATTGCCTCGATTTTATGTGATGAGTTTTGTGTTAACTATACATCATCAACAGCTATTGAAATGATGGAGGATAAAGAAAAAACTAGAATTTTTTTAGAGAACCAGTCCTATTCTCCAAAATTTTTTCTTCTCAAGCCCAATGAGTCCGTCACTAATGACTTAGAATTTCCATTAATTATAAAATCTCCGAAATCTACAGGCTCCAAAGATGTTTTGTTAGCAAACAACTCCAGCGAACTGAAGAAACACCTGAGCTATCTACGAAGCAAAAACCCACTTGAGACAATAATGATTGAAGAATATATCGAAGGCCCGCAATATTTAGTAGAAGCTCTTGTCTATAAACAGCATGCTCATGTAATCGGTATTATTGAACAAGAAATTACTCAAGGTAAACGTTTTATTATTACTGGTTATGGCGTGCTTGTTAAAGCTCCTAAAGAAATTCAAACTGGTCTTGAGGAAGTTCTCCAATCTATTGTTAAAGCGTTTAACATCGAAAATGGTGCGCTTCATTTAGAGCTTCGTTTAACAAAGAATGGCTGGAAGCTTATTGAGATTAATCCACGAATCTCAGGAGGAGCAATGAATACTATGCTTCACACCGCTTTTGGATTTAATTTAGTGGAAGAAACACTTAAATTATTTTTAGGTGAACGCCCCAATATCAGGCCAAAGCATAAAAAGTTCGTCTATACAAAATACGTCATTGTTGAAAGTAAAGGTATTTTAGAAAAAGTTATTGGAAAAAATAAAGCAACGAATTCACCGGGAGTCGTGGATGTATATGTGAAGCCGAAAAGAGGAACATTACTGAGCCCTCCTTTATCGATGGGACATCGTTATGCGTATGTAATTGCAGAAGGTGCGACATTAGCTGAAGCTAAAAATAAAGCGATTGATGCCGCGAAAGAAATAAAGTTCATTCTAAAAGTATCTTAAATATCAATTATCAATTATTCCTTGGCATAATTGCAGAATCGGCTTTATTAAGTAACTTACTAAAATTACTCTCATTGTTTAGCTACAAAAAATAGCCCGAATAATTGTCCCCTTTCAAAAGGTCAATTACTCGGGTCTTTTATTTATTCTTTAAATGTTTGATCTAAAAATTTAACCGTTTCAAACATATTCGTTTTACTAGCACCCTTTACTAAAATGGTGTCGTGAGGTTTTATGACTTTCTCTAAGAGAGCATGCAAGTTTTCCTTATTAATGAAATGATGAATTTTAGAGGGCTCCATCCCTTTAGCCTTTGCTGCCTCTCCCATTTCCTCCGTTCTAAAGCCATAAGTAATGAATAAATCTATGTCTTGCTCATAAATGAATTCACCCAATTTACGATATTCCTCTTCTCTCAAATCCCCTAATTCTCGCATTTGTCCAATAATAGCAACTTTACGTTTCTTCGCTATATTCGTAAGAACATTAATAGCTGCACGTACGCCCTGTGGATGAGAGTGAACGGTATCGTCAATAAGCGTAATGTCATCACGACAGTTATAAATAGTTAATCTTCTAGGTGGTTTTTTGAAATTAAGCCCCGCTTGAATATCTGCTGGACTAAATCCTAAATAATCTGCAACCGCAACAGCATTCAGCGCATTATAAACATGATGCTCTCCTAAAATGGGGATATACATAGCCACTTCCTGTCCTTGTAGCTTTATTTTAAAGGTCATACCGATGTCTTTATATCGAATATCATAAGCATTATAGTCCGCTGTGCCATGTATGCCAACCGTTAATATTTTTCCTTTAAACTGCTTTGTCTCTAAATATTTTGAGTTGTGATCATCCTTATTCAATATTAATAAACCGTTTTGATCCATACCATGTATTAATTCCGATTTTGCCTTGGCCACGCCTTTAATATCTCCATCAAAGTTGCCTACATGAGCTAAACCGATATTTGTGATAATACTAATATTCGGTTGGATAATGCTACAGTGATTTGTTATGATACCTGGATAAGCCATTCCGTATTCAAGAACAACAGCCTCGTGCGAAGCATTAATTTCTTCTTTATGTTTTTTCGTATGCTCTGTTGTATTCCAATAATCTTTTGACTCAAAAACATTCCATTTTTGCGACAAAATAGAGGCAAGAAATGCTTTTGATGTCGTTTTTCCAGCACTGCCGGTAATCGCAATAATCGGTAAACCCTTTTCTTTGTCTAAAGCCTTATTTGTCGTTTGTTGTGTTATTTCACTTTTTACTTCGCCTTTATCCTTAGTCGGCTGTGTTATTTCACTTTTTACTTCGCCTTTATCCTTATTTGTCGTCTGCTGTGTAGTTTCACTTTTAACTTCGCTTATATCCTTATCTTTCTGCCGTTGCTTAATTTCCCTTTTAATTTGCTTATGGTTGCTAGCAAGGTACATGGCATACTTTATTGTATAGATAACCACATCTAATTCTAAATAGAACGCAGGAGGGCAACCTGGTCGCCAGTTTACTTCATACATCCAGATTTTTTGATGTTCATCTAGGCCTATATCAATGCCAATTTCATCAATAACTTCTCCAAATTGCGCCATCTGAATTTCATCTAAATGTTGAGCTAGTGACAAGGAAAAATGCTCTAACATACGCCGAATATCATAAGCCTCTTCTTTAAATTCCTGCTCTAGAAAAGGATCTAAATAATTCGTAAATCCACCATTGTTAATATTAGGTATGATTGAGCCATTTGGTGCGATTCGCGGATAAATCGTCGTTATAACCCATTTACCTTCACCGTTTTTTTGAACATGAAGCCGAAAATCATAAATTTGACCAGATTTTGTTATCGATTGAATATATGGTTGCACGATAAAGGTGCCTGTAGAAAGTTGCCCACTTATTAAATCATCTAGCTGTGACTTTGAATAAATAGTAATTTCTGTATCCTTCTTTACCTCAAAGTTAGTCCTTCCTACTTTTGAAATAAAATAAATCCTTTTTCCCTTCCGTCCATCTATCGGTTTAAATACCACTTTTTTATAAAATGATATAAATTTGTGGAATAAATCAACATTCTCCACAATTTCAGATGGAATTAAATATTTATCGAATTCCTTAGCTTCCTTCAGTCGCTTCATCACGTTCCATTTATTCCCTATAGAATAAGTTGTAAAAGGGATTTCCTTTTTCAATTTCTCAATAATGTCCTTTGATATTGATAATTTTTCTGGACTTCCTGCATTGTATATCACATCTGGAAAGGGCATCATCCTTTCATGCCAATCGCCATTTTCATATACCTTCCCTCTAATGGAACGATTATCGAAGTTAACACTTTTTGGTGTAAAATAAAAAAATTGAGCCCCTTCTGCTTTTGCAACGGCCGCAAATGCATATGACTTAATTACGGTTTGAGGATCTAGACGATGATGCAACATTCCAATAATTGTCATTCGTTAATCTCTTCCTTTCATCGATTTTCTCTCTAATAATTCAATCAATCCAACGTGCATATAGACAGCTGCTCTAACTTTTATGTTATTTTAGTAGGCTAAAAAAGGTAAATAATTCTATCACCATTTGGGCTCAATGATAAATTTCTCTTTTAACATATCTGGCTTTAGTATTTGAATCCCAGAGATACAACATAATTCAATGCATTTTACAGTGGATGTTCGCTCTAACCTGACAACCTCTGTAATCAAATTCGTATCATGCCCTTCATAATCATAAGCACGCAAAAGCGAAATTGTTCCTCGACAACGTTCTCTATCAATAGCCTCTATACGAAAAAATTCCGTTTCAAACTGCTTTACAGTATCCATTAACCTCAAATGAGTACCGTCTTCTGTGATTAAAAAAAAGGGAATTGTATCGCTTCCCACTATTTTCACAAGCAGTTGACCAAAGTATTTAGAATGATAATCCTTTATCACATCTTGGAGTGCTTTTATGTCGTAGAGTGCTTCACATAGAAAATGGTTTCTTTTATTTTCATTATTCATTTCCCCCAGCCCCTCCCAAGTCTTCATGAGCCATTCGTCCAGGACAGAAAGACTACCTATTCAAGGTTTTAGTGTATACAAAAATATAAGTGGGAGTTCCACTGCCCGTAAAAGCCCGATTGGTTTATGAACAATCAGCGGGGATGAGAATCTCCCATTTCACTTTATGCAACATCTTCTCTTTATCATATGTAAAAACAATAAATATGACGACTTTTTTCGATTCACCTATAAAATTAGTTCATTATTTTGAAAGCTGTGGGAAAGTAGTTTACCGAATATAGATTATGTTAACTTTTCATTTGGAGAATTGATATTTTGAAGATCATTGCAGAAGGTTTTAAAGCAAGAATAAACGGACAGTAAGACTCCCTAAATAACAGCAAAAAAGTTAGGTGGGAGTTCGACTGCCCGTTAAAGCTCGTCTGAAGAAGACTTATTATTTAGTGGTGTACTCCACGTTTCACTTTATTGAACACTTTGTTGGTCTCCCTGATTTAGAAGAATAACACCGCCAATAATTAATGTAATTCCGATTGCTGAGAATAAATTAAACATTTCTCTCCATACAACAATTCCGACAATTACGGTTAAGGCTGTACCTATACCTGACCAAATGGCATATGCAAGGCTTAATGGCAGCGTTTTTAAGCATAGGGACAAAGAATAAAACGAAATCCCATATCCTAATGCGACAGCTATCGATGGACCTAGAATTGTAAATGCCTCTGAAAACTTAAGCATCGTTGTTGCAAATACCTCACTGACAATAGATAACGCTAAAAAAAGATAACCCTTCATTTACAAATTCCTCCTTAATGTCCGCTACCAGCAAGGTTAAGTATTACTACACCGACAATAATAAATAAAATCCCCATAAGCTTTTTTTTATTAAGTAATTCCTTATAAAAGATTGCACCGATTATCGCCGTTAACGCCGTTCCTATTCCTGCCCATATCGCATACGCAGTACCAATTGCTAAAGTTTGTAATGTTAGAGAAAAGAAATAAAAAGCTGTTCCATACCCAACCACTACACCAATTGACGGGAATAATCGTTTAAAGCCATTTGTAAGTTTCAGCATCGAGCTTGCAAAAACTTCTGCGATAATTGAAATAAATAAAAAACCTAAAGCACTCATGTATGTTAGTCCTTCCTTGTCATGTGCATTAATTGTTCAAAGACACCTTCTGTTGCCTTATCGGATAACGGTGCGATATTTAATAGTTTAGAATAATACAATCCATCAATCGTTAACCGAATCAAATGAACAACGGGGGCCTCTAAGCCATCCTGAAACAACTCTTCTAATAAACATTCATAAACGGTTGAGATGGATGAATGGTCATTTTGCAATATTTGAACCGCAATATTTAAAGATGCCCCATTCTCAAGATCTTTTTGAGAAGTTAAAATAAATGCTCTCGACAGTCTTCCAGTCCCTTGCTCAAAACTTGCTAGATGTTCAAAGGATTGTATAACCTCGTTTAAAATCGTTTCAGCAATTGCTGTTTGAAGGGCATCCTTCGTATTAAAATGATATAGTAAACCACCTTTACTAATGTTCGCCCTTTCGGCTACCCTTTCTAAAGTTAAAGTGCTTAAATCATTATCCTTTAAATATCGAATCGCCGTTTGAATAATATGTAATCGTTTTAAATCTGCTTTTGATGACATACAATCCCCCTCTATCAATTTCGCCTTGGCGTAATTGCGTCTAGATTTTGAATTGTACCCGCACAATTCATTCCTTTGAAAATCTGTGACATCCGCCAGAGGCTTTATCTTCATTCAGTAGGGGTTTAGAAACCACCCACGGAATAGAAACCTCATCAGCATTCATCTCACCACCTTCACAGGTAGGAGTCTTCTACTGACTGAAGATAAAAAACCGTCTGGACGGTCTTTTTTATTTTACAGTTCCTATTTCACATCGTCAATTACCGCGCAAAAAAATCGAGACCCGAATAGCATTCAAGCTTCGGGTCTCTTTTATTCTTCATCGTCTATATACTCCAAAATATCTCCTGGCTGGCAGTTCAATGCTTTACATATCGCATTCAACGTAGAAAACCGCACTGCTCTAACCTTTCCAGTTTTTAAGTTGGATAGATTGACAATCGACACATCTACTTTTTCCGCTAGCTCACTTAGCTGCATTTTTCGATCAGCAAGCATTCGATCTAATCGAATAATTATCGTCATTTTTTCACTTCCTAAGCTGTCGCATCATATTCATCCTGTAAAAACGCACCATACCGGAATACACGTGCTATCGTCCAAATGACGAATCCACATAATAATAATGTCCAATTAATTCCGGCAAATTGAAAGCTTATCTCTTTTATCAAACCTGTACCTACTAACAACTCACCTAATTGAATTTGTTCAGTTACTGTATAAGCAATGTACGTGCGAAATGTATCTACTGTCAAGCTTAATACAACTACAGTATAAGCTATCCATTCTATTTTTCTACTATTCTTTTCTGAAAAAATAATCCCTTTACTTATATGACTCAACAGATTTCTTACTTGAACAACGATGAATAATAATAATCCTATGTAGATTGTAGCAGTCAATAGTAATTTCACGACACTCATTTTCGTATACTGAATATTTTCCGTTACTTTATCTGCTAATTCAATTTGTATCCCTTCTAAATGAATAAAAGCTGTTATATTACCTTGTTCCAGAAAATTATTTACACTATTCTCCGGCACAAAAATTACCCCTGCACATAATACGCCTATCATAATAAGTCCAATTATCATTAAAACCATCATGATTGTAAAAATTGAACGTAACCCTTTTGTTAAAAATCGAAATTCTTTACTTTGGATTATTTGTTCCATTCCAAGCATCCCCTCTCTTATTGTTAATTATACATCTCACTATACCCTTTTCAATAATTAATTAATGTTTATCGTTAAAAAATTATTGTTTAATTTGAATACCATCATGCATACTGAATTAGCTATACTATGACAAAAGGCAATAGTTACAACTTTGAAAGGGCTGAAATAGAATTGGAATCTTTACCTACATACAGAACGATTTTGCAAATGGATCAAAAAGGAATCTCTCAAACTACAATTAACTTTCTAGTTGAGAATATTGAAGATGACTTTGAAAAGTTGAGCAAAAAATATAAATTTTTATCGATTGCTAAAGGATTTTTGAGAAGCTATTACTCACTTAAAGAAACGGAATTAAAAGTTGAATTGTCAAATTAGAACAATCCGGTGAAGAGGAACCTTTAAAGAAACTTGAAGGTGATCGGTACTATGCAGATATTATTATTAAACTACCGAATTATTTTAAGTTTGAGGATTTCTATCTGATTAAAGAGCATTCCAATCATGAATATTTTGTACTCAGTAAAGTTAGTGATGAAATTCTCTTAATTGACTACGGCAATTTTGAAAATATAGAACGCATTTATGTAAATTCATCAATAGAGACTTTTTGTCATTCTTTAGCGGCATATAAACGATGCGTCAATATAATTGTGAAATACTATAATAATTTTCGAGATAAAGACGAAATGAAGTTTAGTGATGAAATACTAGCTATCCCTCATCAATTAAGGACTATATTACGAAAGATTGATCCGTCTATACTTCCTTCTCATTATTGGGAAAAGAAATGTGATGATTGGGAGAAAAAACTTGTGATGCATGAATCGTCCCATCGCAAAGGATTAGGCCTAAACGGATGGTAAAATAAGCCCTCTCAATTTACGAGAGGGCTCCAGCCATTTATTTTGGTAATGTAAATGTTTCTTTTTTACCTTTAGAAGTATCCTCTGCTCCTTTATTTCGGATCGGACCCAACTCAATGTCAAAGGCTTTATCTTTCCAAATTTTTTCATACTGCTCTTGATCTAATACGAATACTTGTAATAGCTCGCCATTTTCACCAGCTTTAATAATATCATTAGGCTTATAATTTAATAACATACCTTCGCTTAATAAATATTGCATGCCATCATTAACTGTTAATTTCGAAGACATAGAAGATAAGCCAATTTCACTAGTAGCTTTATTTTCAAGTTTAAATTTCACTGTTAATAAAGTAACACCGTTTGTGAAATTCGAGAAACGAGGAGCCTCCACCTCATTAGGTGTAAATTTTGTAAACTGATACCCTTCTAAAGTAGCATTTACATCACCAATTTTTTTACTTTCATTGATGTCGCTTTTTTCCTTTAGAATCTTCTTTTCACCCATATTGTCCATTGTTACTTTATCTTGATAAAACGTTGAATTACTAGATACTTTTTTCGAACCATCTGCATTTAAAGCAAGATTAAATCTTCCTTCTGTACCAATAGTAGTATCATATTTTTCTTTTTCGGCAAGCGGTACTGGAATCATTACTGATACTGTGCCCAATTCATTGATTTTTGCTAAATCTGTTTCACCGAATGGATAAGCGATATACCCAGTTACCTCATCACCCGCTTTTATCAAATAATCTGTTTCAAAGCTTAGTTTTCTTGGTAATTGATCCTCTTCCGGAATCAAATACTTATCATTCGTATAATATTTACTAGCACCCGTAAATGTAACGTCTAAACTAGGCATGTAATAAACATCTTTATCCATATCATTCTTCACTGTATATTTAGCTAAAATGACACCACCGTTATTTTCTTCGTTAAATGGAATATTAAAATCGGTATGGAAATCCTTTAACTCTACTACTGAATATGCATCAATCGAAATTGCAACATTCTCCATTTTATGTACTTGTGGTTCATTATTTTCAAAAAGAACTTTAGTTTTCCCTTGTGTTTCCTTCCCCATATAAGAAATTAAGGAAGCAAAGTCAGCTGAACCTTTTGTTGATTCTTGGTCTTTTTTAGGTTCTTCCTTTTGGACTTTGTCTTTTTCTTTATCTTGTCCTTTTTCCTCCTGTACTTTCTTTGGTTCATCGTCTTTCTTTGTTTCGTCCCCGTCTTTCCCACAACCACTAAGAATGATTGAAGTCGATAAAATTAGCGAAGACATTAAAAATAAACTCTTTTTCATTTCTTCCTCCAAGTTGTTTCTTAATTAATTTTTGGCTCAACTGTAAAAACAAATAATAAAAGCTATTTTTTGAGCTGATACCCATTTTAATCCACATTTAGTTCCAAAACAACTTGCACTGGAAGAAATTATACTATTGAAGTATCGAACATCCAAATATTGTTTATTGAATAATTCAATCTTATTTTTCAATTACCATTTTTTACATATTCCGAACTTTTTCAAGTTATTTTCTTTGAATAATAATTATCAATGTACTAAAAAGGCTGTATCACTCAAAGTTATTAGAAAATAAGTACAATATACCCGAGAACATAGTCTCATTGCGATTTTTGAAATTCCTGATAAAACTAGGCTGCTATCGTATAGATTATTGTTAATAAAACGTAAAAAAAAGAATTAATCTACAAAATATATAGAATTAACTCTGTTAAAAAATATTCAAATTGAATTTTAACTACTTATTAAACCATATAGCATTAGTAGCAGACCTAAATAAAAAAACTTGATCCTGTTATAGGGTTTGTAACAAAGTCAAAAACCTCCATCTACTTTTCCTTTACAGTATCAGCTTTCATTATCTCCGGTATGTAAATACAAAACGTAATAACTATACAAATAATCCCTGTAATGAAGGATCATACACCAAATCTAAATTTTCTTTTCTTGTTTTCATTAAATGGATCATATACCCGACCATTGCCAAAGTTAGTCCGCTTGTTACAATGGTCAAAAAAATCATACGCATTCTTTCAATTCTCTTTTCTCTATGTATTCGATCATTACCCGGACAGTATCTTCTAAATGTCCAAGCATATCAAACTTGGTACCCATTACGAAACAAGTTACATAACGCTTAATTATACTATTTCATACAACCTTCCCATTACTTCAAAATATACCAACATCTTATGGCAGTAATTTCGGTTGGCAACGCAACTATCTTTACGAAAACAGCCTAAAACTAATAAAAAGTAGCTAGAAAAAAGATAAATATCTCATTTCTAGCTACTTTTATTTTCGTCTTACAACAGTCCTGCTTTTATTAAATATTCGCGTGCCACGTCTTCTATGTTTTGGCCATCTACATTTACTCGATAATTCATTTCGCGCATCTCATCATCTGTTATTTGCTTTGCCAGCTTATTTAAAACTGTTTCAATTTCAGGATACTTCTCTAGCGTTTCTTTCCTTAGTAATGGAGCTCCTTGATAAGGTGGAAATAGTTGCTGATCGTCTTCCAACACTTGCAGATGATATTGACGTATTTCACTATCCGTTGAATAAGCGTCTAATAAGTTAATATTACCTGATTCGATTGCCTGATATCTAAGCTTTGGCTCCATAGTCGTTATGTTTGAAAGTGAAATACCATAATTTTTTTGAATGCCCAAATAACCATCTTCTCGATCATTAAATTCCAATGTGAAACCGGCTTTTATCTTTTCTTGAATAGGTTTAATGTCAGAAATTGTTTGCAAATGATAGGTTTCAGCCATTTGCTTTGATACTGCCAATGCATACGTATTGTTATATTTCATCGGACTGAGCATCACCATATCAAACTTATTCACCATTCCTTCTTGCGCCTGATGATAAACATCCTCTTGATTATTATTGATGGCTGCCTCTTTTAAAAACTCTGAAATTACCGTTCCAGTAAATTCTGGATAGATATCAATGCTACCAGATTTAAGAGCATTAAATACAAAGGAAGTCTTACCAAGCCCAGGTTTTAATTGCACCTTTAAATCTGTTTCATTTTCGATTAGCATTTTATACATATTAATTAGAATCTCTGGCTCAGCACCAAGCTTCCCTGCAATGATAATCTCTTCTTTCCCTTTGAAGTTAAGTAGTGGGGAGACAATCATTACTAATGCAACAACACTAATCATACTCAATGCTGAAATTGTTTTTTTAAACGACAGTGATTCTAGCTTTTTGAGTAAGACGTCAAACACTAAGGCTAAAATCGCGGCAGGAACAGCCCCTAAAATAATTAAAGCTGTATTGTTTCTGTCAATACCAAGCAAAATGATATCTCCTAATCCCCCTGCTCCGATTAATGCTGCTAATGTTGCTGTTCCAACGATTAATACCATAGCTGTTCTAATCCCCGCCATGATAACCGGCATAGCAAGGGGCAACTCTACTTTCACTAATCGCTTTCGCGTATTCATCCCCATAGCCATCGCTGCCTCTTTTAAAGATGGATCTACTTCGTTGATCCCCGTAAATGTATTACGTAAAATGGGAAGAAGTGCATAAACAACTAAGGCAATAATTGCCGGTACTTTTCCGATGCCAAAAAACGGAATTAATAACCCTAATAACGCTAATGAAGGAATCGTTTGTAAAACCGCACTAATACCAATAATAATCTCCGCTATTTTCTTTTTATTCGTTAAATAGATCCCTAGAGGAATAGCAATCACCACTGCAAAGAATAGCGCAATGAAGGAAATTTGAATATGCTCTAATAAAGATGCCAATAGCTGGCCTTTTCGTACGCTCAACACCTCAAAAAAATTAGCCATATAAAGTACCTCTTTCTAAGGAATCCTGTGCCAAATACTGAAGCATAGATGCTCTTGTGACAACACCAATCATTTCCCCTTTTTCTTCCACACCCAAACATTCAAAATGAGCTAATTTTTGAAGAATGGTCTGTAAAGAATCATTGAAGGAAATGGTGTTCTCTTGATTTCTTTGAATATTCTCAACTGCAATAGATTCAATTACATCTTGGATATTGAAAGTATGCTTCCCATACTCTTTTACCCCAATAAATTCTCGAACAAAATCATTAACAGGCTTTTGTATGATTTCTTGTGGAGTACCAATCTGCACAATCTCCCCATCCTTCATTACGCATATTCGATCACCGAGTTTTAAGGCTTCTTGCATATCATGCGAAACAAAGACGATCGTTTTTTGAATCGTTTGCTGAAGCTCAAGAAGATCATCTTGTAATTTTGTGCGGCTAATCGGATCTAAAGCACTAAAAGGCTCGTCCATTAAAATGATTTCGGGATCCGCTGCTAATGCACGAATAACACCGACCCTTTGCTGCTCACCACCAGAAAGCTCTGTTGGTTTGCGCTGACTATATTTATCTGGTTCAAGACCAACCATATCTAGTAACTCACGAACTCGTTGCTGGATTTGAGGTTTATTCCATTTTTTCAATTCAGGCACAACAGCTATATTTTCTTCAATCGTCATATGAGGAAAAAGCGCAATTTGTTGAAGGACATAGCCGATATTCCATCGCAATTCATGAATGTTGTAATCACTAATTCTTTTACCGTTAATTCGAATAGTCCCTTCCGTTAAATGAATTAATCGATTTATCATTTTTAATAATGTTGTTTTTCCACAGCCACTAGGTCCAATAAGAACAAAAAATTCTCCCTTTTTGATCTCTAAATGAATAGCTTTCACTGCGACTTGGTCATTTGCATATTTTTTTGTGATATTTTCAAATGCTATCATTGTATAGTATAAGCTCCTTTTCATCACTATCTGTTAAACGAATACCCTCAGTTGTTACATCAATTTTAATCCCCGTTAAAACATTGATACGTAGACCTACTATATTAAATATATATTTTGTTAATTTCCGTTCCGGCTTGGCGCTTTCCTAGGGCCCAGCCGTAACGGAAATCAGCTATTCCACTTTGCAAGGATTCCTTGATCTTTTGAGAACACACATTGTCTATTTACTTAAGTTTTAATATAGAAATAAACTACTATTATAGTCTTCTTCATTTCATATACGTTAAGCATAGTAGGTCTAGAACTAACACTTTTTTAAGATACAACGTGTTCCTATATATATTTCACTATCTAAAGTCATTTCAAACTTAATTTTTTGTATTATATCAAAACGTTAGTCATCTTGACGCTTTACTCTATTTGTCTCATAATTTTCATAGAAAATCGTATACTGTTTTTGAATACGTTTAACTACTATTCAATCTCCTTTCATTTCTAAAAGGTGCTGGAAATTAAGGAACTAAATGAAGGGTTTTATCGTTCTATGAATGATATACTCTGTAAAAGAAAACATGACTTTATTTCTATTAATGACTCTGGAATAATTAGAAATATATGAACTTCGTTATTTAATAGAAAGGGGGAAGGCAGATGTTGTAGTCTATCAACATCAATGAACAATGAAATACGTAATTAATTTTTTCAAAGGACTTCTGATTACTATTATTGTTATTTGTATTTCGTTTTTTATGGTGACACAGCTATTCAAGACTAATGAAACTGTAGAGCCTATAGTTGTAGATAATCGTCCTAGTGTAGAAGAGTTTATTGGCTCAATTGCTGAAATTGCTCGGAAACTCGGTGCCGAAAATGACTTGTATGCATCGATTATTATTGCTCAAGCCGTTTTAGAAAGTGAGCATGGACAAAGTGGTCTCGGATCTTCTCCAAATAATAATTTATTTGGTATGAAAGGTAGTTATCAGAATGACTCAGTGACATTTGAAACATATGAGGATGATGGGAAAGGTAATATGACTACAGTGATGGCTCAATTCCGCAAATATCCTTCCTATGAGGCATCTTTACAAGATTATGTGAAATTAATGCGTAATGGGGTTTCATGGGATAAAAATTTCTATGCAGGCGTTTTTAAAAGCAATGCGAAGTCCTATACAAATGCCACAAAGTTTTTAACAGGCTCCTATGCCACAGATTCAAAATACAATGAAAAACTGAATGCAGTAATAGCAAAGTATGATTTACAACAGTATGACAGCCCTGTCAAAGATAAAAAGACAATTACCGTAGCTGATGGTGACTCGCTTATGCATATTGCAGAGGCTCATAATGTTAAAGTTACGTCCATCAAACAATGGAATCAGCTTCGATCTGATACACTTGAAGCTGGTCAGCAATTAAATATTTATAAATATTAATAAAAAATCTCCATGTAAAATTTTTTGTCATGGAGATTTTTTATTTTGAAGTCTATTATTAACTTATTAATCTGTAAATCACAGTCTCTATGTCAAAAACACGCTTGTTTAATGCGTAAGTTCTATCTTCTACTTGCTTAGCAATTTTTTCAGTAAACTCACCTAAATGTTCGACAATATTTTTCTGAAGCTCAGCTTGTCCAATTTTAAGTTCATGCACATCACTCTTAAGTTCACTAACATCATTTTCAATTTTATATAAGCGTTGGTCAATGTCGTCAATACGTTTTTCCATTACATCTAGTTGTTGGTCCATTCCGTCTAGCCGATGGTCAATTCCGTCTAGTCGACGGTCAATTCCGTCTAGTCGTTGGTCCATTCCGTCTAGTCGACGGTCCATTCCGTCTAGTCGTTGGTCCATTCCGTCTAGTCGTTGGTCCATTCCGTCTAGTCGTTGGTCCATTCCGTCTAGTCGTTGGTCAATTCCATCTAGTCGTTGGTCCATTCCGTCTAGTCGTTGGTCAATTCCATCTAGTCGTTGGTCCATTCCGTCTAGTCGTTTATGAACTGGCGTCAATTCTTCTTTTAAAACGGAACGTAGTAACTCTTTTAACTCTAGATTCAATTCATAACCTCCGATCATTTAAATTTTGATTTCATTATAGCATAATGCAAATAGGTTATCTCTATCAATAATTTCCCGATTCTTATCACAATTGAAAAAGAGAAGCCAAGTCAAGCTTC
Source organism: Lysinibacillus sp. NPDC056959 (assembly GCF_042674095.1). Classification (NCBI taxonomy): domain Bacteria; kingdom Bacillati; phylum Bacillota; class Bacilli; order Caryophanales; family Bacillaceae; genus Lysinibacillus; species Lysinibacillus sp. NPDC056959. The sequence goes on from NZ_JBHURE010000012.1 coordinate 29,238, forward strand.
TCTAAAACTTTTATTTAAATAAGTACCAACAGCAGTAATAGAATTTGCCAAATCCTTCCGATAATGCTGATGCTGCTCGTCCAGACTATTAATATTAACCTCATTCCCGCCAAGCGAAGAATGTACATAAAGAAGCTCCCCTATATATAAAGCAATATGACCTGGGAAGTATATTAAGTCTCCCTTTTGTATGTTCCCTAAAGATATTTCCTTGATAGGAAAACCTTCAACAATTTTGGCGTCGCGATATATATATACCCCATTTAACATATACGCCATTGAACATAAACCTGAGCAATCAATACCAAGTGGCGATTTACCTCCCCAGCGATATGGTGCTGCTAAATAGCTAAGCGCTGTTTGGACCACATTTTCTCGTATTTGTTGCTCAGTTAAGCTGTTTTCTGGAATTTGTTCTTGTAACCATTGCCTACGTACATAACCAGTCTCACCCGACACTAATTGCACTGCTGCCCAGTCAGGATCTAACTCGTCATTAGTGATCAAACAGATAATTGAACCTTTAACGAGTGTTATCATTTTCGCACTTTGAATTCGAGGTTGCTGCAAAACATCGGCGAAGCTTTGGTTAATAAAATGGTTTGCTTCTTGTCGCCAAGTATCTGTTTTTGTTTTATCAACTATTAATTTAGCCTTTTGGCAATAGCCTTCATAACGATAAGCGGTTTGTATGCGTGCCCAGATCTCATCTATGTCTTCCATAATTTCTACCGTCATTCCATATAGTACCTCATCCACTAATTCTGAGGCTTCATCTGGCTTTGCGTGTAAATTTGCGATCATGGACTTCACAATGGCATTCATTCTATCCGCTCCTTCCGCTTCACCAAGTATTCGTAAACAACTTTGGAAATACGACCGATTAGCTGCCTCGCATGATCATTATTCGTCACCTCTGTTACGAAAACACCAATGAGATAATCTCCAGAGCTGCTGTACACAATCCCAGCATCATGATCTACTGTTTCAAGACCACCTGTTTTATGAGCAAGTTTCACATCATCTACTAAATAACGACTTAATGATTCGTGTATTCGTTGGCGACTTAAAATATCGATTGTTAGCTCACAAAATGCTGGTGATAACAAGTCCCTACGATAAATTCGTGAAAATAGTAGAGCCATATCACTTGCCGACGTTGTATTATCAAAGCCTTTTACAAGCTTTTCAAAATCCATCATCTTCCGTTGAATGGTTGTTTGCTTAAGCCCTATTTGACGAAAATAATGATTGAGTGCATCCATCCCTAGAAAATCGATTAATACATTTGTTGCTGTATTATCACTCGTAATAATCATCCATACTAAAAGCTCATAGATGGTACTTTGCTCTAGACGCTGCTCACTAATAACACTAAAATCAACCCACTCTTCTGGCGCTATCTCAAACTCTTGCTCTAAAGATTGGTTGTTGCTTTCTATATAGTTCAGAACAGCTAGCAGTATAGGCACCTTTATTAAGCTAGCACTAGAAAACGCGTCTTCTAGCTTTTCACTAATGAAAAATTGCTCAGTCTTACAATCTTTCACAAACATATGCACTTTATAGGGAGCATTTTGAAGAATCTCTGTTATCGTTTGCTTCATATTTCACCTACTCTATCACTGTTATCATCTGATTCTCCGTATCCATCGTGATCGTACGACCTAGTGGCAGCGACATCGTCGGTAAGATGTGACCACAAGTGATACCCTTAATGATAGGTTTATTGAATGGACCTAAAATTTCTCGGAAAATCGTTTGTAGGGATAGGCTATGCTCTGGATGTTTTGGTTTTTCAGGACCACAATTTGTCCAAGCTCCTAATAAGATACCTGCCACCTCATCTAGTTTGCCTGCTAGTTTTAGCTGCGTAAGCATCCGATCAACACGATGCTCACTCTCGTCTACATCCTCTAAAAATAATATTTTGCCCTTTGTATCAATTTCATAAGGTGTTCCAAGAGATGCGGTAACTAATGTTAAGTTCCCACCAATAAGCTGTCCTGTCGCTTTTCCAGCTACAAGCGTTGTCATTGTACGTCCAGGTGGATTTTCAAGACAGTAGTCAGTTCGTTCTGTTGCTGTCACACTTTCGATAAAGGAATTCCATGTATATGGATCCATCTCTGGCCGAATAAATTCTGTAGAGGGCATTGGTGTATGATATGTGACAAAGCCACATCTTTGGTTAAAAGCGATATGTAATGCTGTCACATCGCTATAGCCAGCAAATACTTTTGGGTTTGCCTTGATCATATCGAAATCCAGAAGCGGTAAAATTTTCGTTGCTCCGTAACCTCCACGTATGCAGAAGATGCCATCAATAGTAGGGTCTCTAAACATTTGATTAACTTCAGAGGCTCTTAGCTCATCAGAGCCTGCTAAGTAGCCATGCCTTACTCTACACGTTTCCCCAGCAACTACCTTATAACCTAGTTTTTCAATACTTTTAACTGCAGGGAGAAATTTTTCTGGTGGGGTTGCACCTGAAGCACTTATCAAACCAATAGTGTCACTTTTTTTCAAAGCCTTCGGACGAATCATTTGCTTACCTCCATTGTTCGTGAAGTTCGGTATCTTTCCAATTCCTCTTCATTTGCTAATACAAAATGACCTTCCTCTATTTCGAAAAATGACGGTGGCTGAATGTCATAGTTGTGCTGTGACGGATCATAGATTTCTACGACTTTATCACGCTCCTTATAAGGATTTGGCTCAGGTACTGCCGATATTAACGCCCTTGTATACGGATGAATTGGATTAGAAAACAGCTTTTCTGTCTCAGCTAGCTCAACAATCTTACCTTTATAAATTACAGCCGTCCGGTCTGTAATAAAACGGACTACCGATAAGTCATGCGCAATGAATAAATAAGTTAAATCATTTTGCTGCTGTAAGTTTGCTAGTAAATTTAATACTTGTGCACGAATGGATACATCTAATGCTGAAATTGGTTCGTCTGCAATAATAAACTCTGGCTCCATTACTAGTGCACGTGCAATTCCGATACGCTGACGCTGCCCTCCTGAAAATTCATGTGGGAAACGGCTAGAAAACTCCGGTAATAATCCAACATTTAATAATGCATTGCGTACCTTCTGTTGACGATCGGCTTCATTTTTGACTTTTTTTGTATTAATAAGCCCCTCGGAAATAATATAGTCTACCTTTGCCCGTTCATTTAGCGATGCCATAGGATCTTGAAAAATCATTTGGATTTTCTGTGTAATTTCTCGATCCCACTCTTTTGATATTTTGCCATTTAGCTTCTTACCGTGATACAGTATTTGTCCTTCAGTGACTTCATTGATTCGCATAATAGCTCGGCCGATTGTTGTTTTTCCAGAGCCAGATTCACCTACTAAACCGAACGTTTCACCTTTGCAAATATCAAAGCTGACATCATCAATAGCTATAAATTTATTTTTACCTTTACCAAAAACGACTTTTAAATTTTTCACTTCAACTAACACTTCTTTATGACTCATGGGCGTATCGTCTCCCTTCTGCAAAAAAGGCTTGTAATGCTTCAGGTGGCTTTACTTTCGGAGCAAGCGGATCCAATAGCCATGTACGTGCAAAATGTGTGTCACTCACCTGAAAAAATGGAGGACGTTCCATAAAATCAATCTTTAACGCATATTGATTGCGAGGTGCAAAGGCATCTCCTTTAATTTCTTGAAAAAGATTCGGAGGAGTACCTTTGATGGAATAAAGCTGTTGCCCTTTTGAGCCTAGTTGCGGCAATGAAGAAATGAGCGCCCAAGTATAAGGATGCTTGCCATTAAAGAAAATTTCATGTGTCTTGCCCACTTCGATAATATCGCCCGCGTACATCACTGCAATACGGTCGGCAACTTTCGCAACAACGCCTAAATCATGGGTTATATAAACGGTTGTTAGTCCATATTTTTGTTGGAGATTTTTTAGCAGCTGTAAAATTTGTGCTTGGATTGTGACATCTAACGCAGTTGTTGGCTCATCACAAATTAATATTTCGGGCTTACACGCTAGCGCAATCGCTATCACGATTCGTTGACGCATACCACCGGAAAATTCGTGTGGGTATTGCTTATAGCGCTTTTCCACATCGTGAATGCCAACATCTTTTAACAATTTTAAAGTTTCTTCGTATGCGGCTTTCCCCTTTAATCTCTGATGTAGATGAACACATTCCTCGATTTGCTTACCAATCGTTTTAAGCGGATTTAAAGATGTCATTGGGTCTTGTGTCACCATTGCCACTTCTTTTCCACGAATGCTTAGCCATTCCCGCTCGGTTCTATACTGTGCTAAATCTTGATCATTGTAGAGGATTTGCCCTTGATCAATGTGGCCATTTTTATCGAGCAAGCCCACGATGGATTTCATGAGAACTGATTTTCCTGAACCTGATTCGCCAACGATTGCAAGGCTTTCACCTCTGTATAAATCAAGGGAAATATTGCGAATAGCCGTTAGCACTCTGCCACGAAGTGTAAATTTAATGACAAGATTTCGGATGGTTAAAATAGGTGATTTAGTTTGTGTCACTTCCATCATCCCCCTTTATACGTGATTTTTCGGATCTGCTGCATCTGCAAATGAATTCCCTATAATATAAAATGCAATCGTAATGATACTTAATACAATACTTGGGAAAATGAGCTGATATCTTAATTCTGGAGACATCATGAGCACTCGGCCTTCATTGATTAAATTTCCTAAAGACGGCTCACTAATCGGTAGCCCTAATCCGATGTATGTTAAAAAAACTTCCGAACCTATTGCAAATGGAATAGCTAAACTCATTCGTAGCATAATGACAGAAATAAGATAGGGTAATAGATTTTTCACTATAATTCGGTAATCAGGTGTACCTAAACATTTTGAGGCTAAGTTATATTCACGATCTCGTAAAATAACAATTTGATTGCGTATAAACCTCGCCATTTCTACCCAACCAGTAATACACATAGCAATAATGATGGTTGAAATACTCGGTCGCAAAATATAGGACATTAAAATAAGTACGATAGTCGTCGGTATATTATCAACGACGTTGTATAGCTGCGTGATAGGTAGCTCTAATTTACGCGAAAAGCCCCAAAGCGTACCGATCGTAATGCCTACAATAGCTTCTACTAAAGCAACGACACAGCCAATAAATAGCGAGGTCCTTGTCCCTGCCCAAATACGTGACCATAAATCCTGCCCAATGGAGTTTGTTCCAAACCAAAATTCAGCGCCTGGCGCAATATTACGTGCTTGGAGTCCTGTTTGCTCATCAAGATATATTTCAGTCGGTGATTTTTGCGCTGGTAAATACGGCTGTAAAATAGTAAAGGTTACGATAATAAGCACGCCAACTAATAAAAAAACAGCGATGCGGTTTTTCAAAAAGGATTTCCAAGTTGAACGCCAATAGGAGTAATTAGAGTAGGCTGTTTCTTCAGCTTGACGCTCATCCACTTCTGCAAACTCGAACAAAGTTTCACGTGATTTGTTTGAAATATTGTTTATTTCTTCTGAATACATTCCCATTAACGTACACTCTCCCCTTTCCCTAATTTAATCCGCGGATCAACAAGGGCCATTGCAATATCCCCTAAAATGAGTCCGATAATTCCAAGTGAAGAGAAAACTAGCACTAAGCCTTGTACAATCGTATTATCTTGTCGTTGTATGGCATCTACGAGTAAGCCCCCCATCCCAGGAATGGAATATAAGGATTCAATATAGATAGAGCCTGTAATCGTAAAAAGGATGGTTGCAGGTAAATATTGTGCCATAGGAATAAAAGCATTTCGTAGTACATGTTTAAACATTAATGTACGTTCTTTAACACCTTTCGCTTTTGCTAGCTTAATATAATCTTTGTTTAGTTCATCCACCATATAACGTCGCATCCACATCGCATAGGAAGCAGTCGGCGCTAGTGCCATTGAAGTAAGTGGTAATATCCAAGTAATGGGCTGATACTCATCAAAAAGCATTGGCAAATGTAAAATTTCTGTAATATACATTTGAATGACTAAATAATAAACGGCGGCTGGCACTGCAACAACAATGACAATGTAGCCAGTTCCCAAACGGTCCAACCAACGTCCCTTCATCTGGGCCATCAATATTCCGAGCGGAACCCCTACTAATAGAGATAGTGCAACCGCACCTAAACCGAATAGTAAGGAATACATAATCTTATCTGCAATAATCGTGACGACTGGTACATCTGTCCGATATGTAACGGATTTACCTAAATCACCTTGAAACAGATTCGTGTAAAAGTTCCCCAATTGTACAAGTAATGGGTCCCGTAAACCTAAATTCGTTATATAGATCTCTTGTTGAGCAGGAGACATCTTATCCGCTGCTGCGCCTAAATAACCTTCTTCAGGCATTAAACGGAGTAATGAAAAAACAATCGTAATAATAATAAACAGTGTTAAAACTGATTGTAATAAACGTTTACCTATATACCCCAGCATCACTTCATCCTCCTTTTTCAGAAAGACTAAAGGAGATCCCGACTTTTCTATTTCGGTATCTCCTTCATCAATACTCACTACTTTTGAATATTTATCTTGAATGGAGCCATCATGTTTTTTCAACATTAACTACCCTAATGATCGATTCATTTAACTAACAATTATCGGGACGGGATAGGGTTTGAAATAATTGAATTTTCAATTATTTCACTGTATTAGCTAACACATCTGCCCGTTCTTGCTCCCACTTCGCTAAAGCTTCTTTAAACTCCTCATTACTCATTGGTTTTTCTAAAACTCGCTGACCTTTAAACTTCTCGGCCGTCACACCAAATGGGGAGTATTGAGCCTCAAATGGATTTAATTTAGAAGCAACATAGCCACTTCCTCCTACTGAATAAGGAATGACAAATGCCTCATCAATTAAGAACGCTTCCGCTTTCGCAAACAGCTCGTAACGTTTTGCTGTATCGATCGTCACTTTTGCTTCGTCTACTAAGTTTTGATATTTAGTTTTTCCGTTTGCTTCTGTATAACCTTCAGCTAACTCCGGTTTATTATAAGTACCGTCTGCAGTGAATGGATCCGTATACGTTGATGGATCGGCATAGTCTGGACCCCAGTTAGCTTCAAGGAATGCAAATTTACCAGGTTTACGAACCTCTGCTAAAAAGCCTGTTGATGGTCCGGCCTCTACAATAACGTCTACATAGTCAGTACCTAATAATTTTTCAATCTGCTGTTCAACGACTTGTGAACGATTTGCCCAATCTGGACTACCAGAGTTATAAGGCATTAACACTTTTACCGGGAAAGTTACTTTCCCTTCTAGCGCTTTTTTCGCTTTTTCCTTGTACTCTAATGCCTTTTCCTTATTAAAGGAGTCGGTGTTCGTTAGATTAGCTAATGGTTTTAATTGTGTATAGTCAACTCCCTCTACGTTGACAAAGTTTTTAGGCGTAATTGTGTTGCTCAGTAAATCTTTTGGATTATAAGGTTCTAATGTTAACATTGCTGACTCGCGGTCAAGCGCATGGAACAAAGATTTTCGGAAATCTTTATTATTGACCGCTTTCTTCCAATTTTCAGGCTCGTATTCTGCATCAAACTGCGGATTAAAGTTTAATGCAAAGAAGTACGTATAGAAGTTATTTTGTGTTTGACGGATTTGTGTTTTTTTCTTTTCGTCTTTAAACCACTCATCAATAATAGAAGTTGGAATACTCGCTGAATCGATTTCTCCTCGTAAAAATAATTCTGGTGCTACTGTAGCCGCTTCTTTATTGTATTTATAGCGAATACGATCAATTAGTACATTTTCTTTATCCCAATATTTATCATTTTTCACAAGTACTCGCTCATTTTGCGGTTCAAATTTATCTAAAATAAACGATCCGTTATAAAGGAAATTTTCACGAGTTGTACCAAAACTATCACCTTTTTCTTCTATAAACTTCCCGTTAACTGGGAAGAAGCAGACGTAGTTCAACATCGACAGGAAATAAGGTGTAGGCGTTTCTAAAGTATATTCCACTGTCTGCTTATCTACCGCCTTAATGCCTACCTTCGTAAAGTCAGTCATATCACCGTTATAGAAAGCTTCCCCATTTTTCACGACCGTCGCAATCCAAGCTGTCGATGATTCATTTTTTGCATCAAGTACATAATGTAAGCCATCTACGAAATCTTGAGCAACAACATCGGCATACTCTTTACCGTCATGTGTAACCCATTTTGCATCGTCACGAAGCTTGAACGTCCAAACAGTAGCATCTTCATTTGATGACCATTCTTTCGCTAAGCCCGGTTGCACAACACCATACTTATCATACTCAATTAATCCATCAACTAAGTTCGCTGCAACAGCAAACTCATTCGTTTCAGAAGTCTTTAAGTAATTTAGCGTTTTTATTTCCCCCGAATAAACAACCCGATACTCTGATTTTTTTTCACTTGATGAATCGTCACTACAGGCTGCACAAAGCATTACAACTAGACACGCGAAAAGCATCCAATATCTTTTCATAATAAGCATCCCCCTAGCAATCTTTTTATCTCGCATAAACGGGTAGAGATTTATATGTACCGTAAGCGAAAGCGTCAAGTACAAGACTCCCACTTCAAGATATATAAGCAGGGAGGTTAACTACCCGTAAAAGCCCTTTTTGTTCATCAGTGGAGGATGAAACACTTCCACTGGAGAAACTACATTGAAAATCCTACCCCAACGGCATCTGTCATCCTAATTCGATCATTTTCAAATTTTGGACCCCCAGCAATAGGATCTTTCACACATAAACTCGGTCCATCTAAATCTACCATCGTGATATTTTTCTGTGATGCGGCAAAATGTGCAGCAGCACTTACGCTAATTTTTGTCTCTAACATACAGCCAATCATGCATTGTATGTCGTTTGCCTCCGCAATGTGGCAAATTTTCTGTGCTTGATAAATGCCTCCTGATTTCATGAGCTTAATATTAATCAAATCCGCAGCTCGCTTTTCAATAATTGTATAGGCATCTTTTGCAGAGAAAACACTTTCATCCGCCAAAATATTTGTCTTTGTATTAGCCGTCACGAATTGCATTCCTACTAGATCATGGCAATGAACAGGCTGCTCAACCAATTCAACATTCGTACCTGCATCTTCAAGTGCGCCAATAATTTGTACAGCCTGCTTTGGTGTCCAGCCCTGATTCGCGTCCACCCGTAATGTAATGGCGTGTCCAACTGCATCACGAATAGCAACAACTCGCTCTACATCACCTGCTGGATCTTTCCCCACCTTGATTTTTAAAATTTGAAAACCTCGATGAACAGCGGCTATACTATCCTTCACCATTTCTTCAGAATCATTTACACTTATCGTAATATCTGTAATTAATTCTTTCCGATAGCCTCCTAGTAATTTATACAGAGGTGTTTGATAGTGTTTCGCCACTAAATCATAAACCGCCATATCTACGGCGGCTTTCGCACTGGTGTTTTGATAAATACTGCTGTCGATTCGCTCCATGATTGCTGTCAATTCTTCAATATCCATCCCGATAACGGCTGGCTTGATATACTCTTCTATAGCGTGCGAAATGGACCCTAGAGTTTCACCAGTAATAGCAGCAGTCGGTGCCGCTTCACCGATGCCTATTTGCCCATCATCAGTGTGAACATAGACGGCAATATTGTGAATGCTATGCACTGTTCTTAAAGCTGTTTTAAACGGTGTTATAAGCGGTACTTCTACTTTCCCTACGATAATATCTTTTATTTTCATCCATTCACCTACCTTTTCATTGCTTATGTTAAGAATTGTAATATTCGAAGCACCTCATAAAAATTATCCGTTACGAATTCCACTGTATTATGTGGTTTAAACGTAGCATTCGGATAGAACGAGTTTCGATATGCACGCGTATGATCACGATAAATGATTTCCACTACAAAGCGCTCCGGTAATGGTACTTGCAAATCTTCCCGTGGAACTTTCATTGAGTCCTCAACAAGTCGTTTCGTTTCTTTAATCGTCAGCTGTGGGCTAACACTAATAGTCGCATTTCCGATCCCTTCTTTTGTAGCAAATGTGAGGATATGATCATTGATTGATTGAATTTCCTCTGTTAACCCCACATCTCCACTAACAAATGAAACTGGAACACCATGTAAAGCAGCCGCGTACGTATTAATTAAAAATTCACTCGCATACTCCCCATTAATTTTCACATCCGCAAAAACACAAAGCGTATGTGCCAAAGGATTACGCGCACTTCCCCCTTTACTGTGGTAACCAATAAAAATCGCTCGATCAAAGCTCTTATCAAGTCCCGCGACCATACACATCGGGTCATACGTCCAACCTCGAATAATCTTGCAATTTACTGGTAAATTAGAAATATCTAGATTACGTGCTGAATCATGGGCATCCTTTAGTAAAATTTCGGTTGCTCCACCACGAATAGCCCCCTCTATAGCGGCATCTACTTCCTTTGTCATTTGCTTTTGGAAAAACTGATAATCTGGCGCGTTTAGCTCCGTCTCACTCCAAGCTGTTGTGCCAGTAATTCCCTCAATATCTGCACTAATATAGACCTTCATAGAATTCGAAACTCCTTTACATTATTGTCTTGGATAATGGCTTCCACAGCCCCATAACTAGCTTCTTGCGCACCAACACGTCTTGCCCATGAAACATTATTAAAATCGTAATGCCACCATTCCTCTGAATAATTCGTAAAGCCAACCATCGTCATACAGTTATATAGAAGACGTCGATGCACACAGGCTTCCCAATCTTCCTCTGGCTGTTGTTCAAAATAGCGTGTCGCAGACTTTTCACTGATTTCATCAAATGCTGAACCTAAATTTAAAGCATTCCCCTCTAAATCTCCTAGTGTCAGATCAATCGCTCCACCTGTTAAATGTGGGGCGAAATGAGCATGATCTTTGCTAGGAAACGCAACATACTTACGCGTTCCTCTTACAACCTCTTGCTCAGTAAAATGGGGATAACGCTGTGCGATTTGTTTTGAAAAACTCTTAAACAAAAATTGCTGCACTTGGAACGGACGATAGCCATCATATAAGATCAGGCTAAAATTTTCAGGTAATAATAATAGTGCTTTTATCAATCGGTCATAGACACCTTGACGTAAATAAATAACTTGTAAACTATTTGGTATTTTTTGATGATAGTATATTGGCTCAATAAAAATTCTTGAATGTTCTTCTCCAATTTGAATGATTGGCTCACCATTTTCACAAATTGCTGGCGTTGATTCCCTCATTGAAGTTTTATTTGCCTCAATAGGTTGAAAGATGGGGTCATGTATAGTTCACACCTCCAATTTCAGGTTTCGATAAAATTTTTAGATAATTCAGTTTTATCGAATGTATCACACCTTAAATTTATTGACTAGATAAAAAAAGAAATCTTACAGAGTAATAGCTATTCTCTGTTTTTTAAACAAGATGCGCCAAATCATTGATGCAAGGAGTCGAAAGGGGATGTTTTTTCACCTATTTAGGAATTTTATTCGTGGATAGGGTAGAAGATTACCGAAATACAATAAAAAATGAAACCCATCACCTTCTTCAAGGTTTCCAACCATAACGTGTGGTTGATTTCCGTTCCGACTTGACGTTTTCCAGGGGCGTGCAATCGGAACGGAAATCAGCTTATATAAATGGCATACGTTTTATGAAATGACATCCACCATCTGTGATAAGCCTTAGTAATTGGTTATAAAAAAAACCTCCATTTTGATATTAATCAAAACGGAGGTAAACTCTTCTAATTATTTCGAGATTACTATACGGTCCAATAGCCAAGTAAATAGTATTTTTATTACTACTTCGAGCACTAAAATTAAAGAGGTTTCATGCCTATTTATAGAGCTAAAATCGATAGGCTTCAACATTATGTCCATCTCGACCAATTGTAGTCTGTGCCTGTGATAATGAATTTAAAATGGCTTCCTCTGTTGCTTCTGCAGCAGCTGCAAATAATTGATTCATGATAGGATGATCCTCACGTAGCTGTGCACGTGTTTCAACAAGTTGATCTGATAGATGTGCGATATGATATGCTGTTGTAAAGCCAATGACTATATCTCCGCTGCCATGTGAAAAGTGACTGCCTGTACGTCCTAGTCCAATACCGCAACGTTTAATGACACGTGTTAGTTGACGACTACTAAGCGGAGCGTCTGTAGCAAGTACGATGATAATGGAGCCATCTGTCGGAGATAATGTCGATTCACTTGGATTGTTCGAAGTAATATATCGATGTGCTAGAAACTCTGAGCTTTGCCCGAAATTACTAAGGACCATACATCCTATCGTATAGTTCGTTGACTCATGCGTCACAATTCGGGAAGATGAACCAATTCCACCTTTATAGCCAAAGCACATCATTCCTTTTCCTGCACCAACTGCCCCTTCCTTTGCTGTTTCATTTGATGCGTTGCGGATCGCTTCCTCAGCATGTTCGGGTGTGATAGGACATTCTCGAATAGAATTTAAATAGCTATCGTTACATTCCCCGACTACGATATTAATAGTTCCTGTTGAATGACCTATTTCACTATTCGAATCTAGCATAAATTGTAACGTTCCTTGTGTTACAGCCGGAACGCCAAATGTATTCGTTAGCATAATTGGTGATTCAATAACCCCTAGTTCATTCACTTGAACGAGCCCTGTCGTTTTCCCAAAACCATTTATGACATAGCTTGCCGCAGTAACTTTTTGCTGAAATAAATTTCCATCATGCGGTAAAATCGCCGTTACTCCTGTACAGGCATAAGCGCCATCTTGATTCATCTTTTCATCGAGCGTTACATGACCTACATGCACGCCAGCTACATCGGTAATACAATTTTTCTCACCAGTGGATATTGTTCCAATAACGATTCCCAGCTCTCGTACTTTCATATTACTCCCCCTTATGAATCGCCATATTTACTGCAGCCTTTGCATGAAGAATTGTTGTATCAAAAACATGTACTTTCAGATCTTCCTGTTTAATAAGTAATCCAATCTCTGTACAGCCTAATATAATTCCTTGTGCTCCCGACTGCACAAGGTTTTCAATCAGCTGTAAATAATATTCCTTCGATGTTTGTTCAATTTGGCCCAAACATAATTCTTCATAAATGATACGATTGACCTCAGTACGCTCGTCAGCAAGCGGAACAATCACTTCAATGCCAAATCCTTCTACTCTAGCTTTATAGAAATCTTGTTCCATCGTGTACTTTGTCCCAAGAAGGGCAACTTTTTGTAAACTAGCTTTTTCTATTTGATTTGCTGTCGCATCTGCTATATGTAAAATCGGTAATTGGATTTTTGCGGCAACGATATCTATAACTTTGTGCATTGTATTTGTACAAATGATAATAAAATCTGCCCCTGCACTCTCTAGAGATTGCGCGGCTTCTCCCAGCACTTGACCCGCCTTCTCCCAATCTCCCTCAGCTTGGTAATGCTCAATTTCTTGAAAATCTACACTATACAAAATACATTTGGCTGAATGTAAGCCTCCTAATTGTGTCTTTACCTCTTGATTCATAAGACGGTAATACTCAGCAGAAGACTCCCAGCTCATACCACCAATCATGCCAATAGTTTTCATACAAATTCCCCCTTTAATTTGACTGATTACACATAATATCATGTTAATTTCTTCTCCGACTTGGTTTCAACAATTGTCATACTCATCTTTTGTTGATTAGCCTATAATTTAATTATTATACTAAAAAGCCAGCCTAAATAAGAGAATTTTCTAAAACTTCACTAATTGAAACTACCTTCCCCCATTTCTTCCGCTTTTCTTTTTAAGAAGTGTAAATATCTAATTAATAAAATGGGGATAGAACTAACAACAAGATTAATACTAATAAAAAAGAAACTGGCATCCTTATAATCTATGAATATAGAATATACAAAGCCGATTAGACCACCCAAAATCAATAAAACAATAGATGAAAACCTGGGAAACAAAAAAGTAATCATTCCTGCAAAAATGATCACTAACATAATCATAACTAAAAAGTGCCAATACAAAAGTAAGTAAAACACCATACCGAACCTCCTTTTCATACAACTTGCATTTTTCTTTCATCTCATTCTATTTATCCGGTAAAATCCCTACAAAACAATCCATACTAACCAACATCTAGGGATATGTATTTCAAATATTGTAAAAATATTACGTCGCACACAAAATTAATATAATTCAGTATTTTCAAAAAGTGGATATATTGCAAAAAAACAGTGTAGACTAAAGCGTATTGAGATTGGAGGAAAACAAATGGAATGGTTAACGAATATTGTAGGTGATACTAATAATATTTTATGGACATATTGCATTATCACATTGTTAATATCTGCTGGATTGTATTTTTCATTTGGCACAAAATTTGTCCAAATTCGACTTTTCCCTGAAATGTTTCGTTTAATAGTGGAGAAAAGAGAGGGAGATTCAGGTGTTTCTCCGTTCCAAGCCTTTACGATTAGCGCAGCCTCACGTGTAGGTACTGGGAATATTACAGGTGTTGCATTAGCAATCGGTGTAGGTGGACCTGGAGCAGTATTTTGGATGTGGCTTATTGCCATCTTAGGAATGGCGACTGCCTTTATTGAAAGTACGCTTGCACAGGTGTACAAAGTAAAGGATGGAGATACGTTCCGTGGTGGACCAGCCTATTATATGGAAAAAGCGTTAGGTCAACGTAAATTAGGGGTTATTTTTGGTATTCTTTTAACGTTAAGCTTTGGCTTTATATTTAATGCGGTACAATCGAATACGATTGCAACTTCTGTAGGTGAGGCATTTAATATTAATCCTACTATCATTGGTATTATTCTAGTTGTGTTAACGGCCATGATTATTTTTGGTGGCGTACATAGAATCGTAAAAGTTACGCAAGTACTTGTACCCGTGATGGCAGTTTTCTATTTAGCTGTAGCTCTATTTGTTATTGTAACGAATCTGACTGAAATACCTGCCGTTTTCAAACTGATTTTCACAGAAGCGTTTGGTCTTCAGGAAGCTGCTGGTGGTGCGATTGGTGCTGCTATTATGCAAGGTGTACGCCGTGGCTTATTTTCTAATGAAGCCGGTATGGGTAGTGTCCCTAATGCCGCAGCTACAGCTAATACCTCACATCCTGCGAAGCAAGGATTAGTGCAAAGTTTAGGTGTATTTTTTGATACAATTATGATTTGTTCTGCAACAGCCTTTATTATTATTTTAGCGGGTCTATATAATACTGGTGAAAGCAATGGAATTATTCTTACACAAAATTCCTTAGCTGTACATGTAGGTGGATGGGCTCCTTACTTTATTGCAATTTCTATTATTTTCTTTGCCTTTAGTTCGATCGTTGGAAATTACTATTACGGTGAATCTAATATTGAGTTTATGAATGCACATAAAGGTTGGATGTTTGGCTACCGTATTTTAGTTCTTGCTATGGTTATGTTCGGTGCTCTTGCGCAAGTAGAGCTTGTTTGGAACTTAGCAGACCTATTCATGGGACTAATGGCTATCATCAATATTACGGTCATCTTGTTACTTGGTAAAATTGCCTTCCAAGTGTTAGACGACTTTACAATGCAACGCAATGCAGGCAAAAACCCTGTATTTTATGCAAAATCAATCCCAAAATTGAAAAATACTGATTGCTGGGAAGAAGATCGATAATTATTCAAAAGCGCCATTCCTCAAGTGGAATGGCGCTTTTATTATTGTTGGAACACAATATCAACAAGTAAATCTCTGTGGATGTTTTGAACCTGTCGCTTTGCCGAAGGGCCATGTTTTAAATATGACACCTTAAGTTTTCAACAACATGAAACGCCATTCCTCAAACGGAATGGCGTTTTTAGTTTTGTTAATAATTAATATTTAAATTGACTAATTAGCTGTTTTAGCTCGTCTGCCATATGCGCAAGAGCTTGTGCAGAAGCATTAATCTCTTCCATCGAAGCTAATTGTTCCTCTGTAGACGCTGCAACATCCTCTGAGGCAGCTGCATTTCCTTTTGCTGAGAATGCCAAATCTTCCGTAACAGCAGTCACCTCTTGTACACTTGCTGCCATTTGTTCAGAGGCAGAAGATACCTCTTCCATTTTAGGAGTAATCGCCTCCATACTCGACATAATCACTTGGAACTTCGTGATAGCTTCATCCGATACATGTAGACCATTTTGAACATCCTCTGTAACTTTTGCCATGATGTTTACGGATTGTTCGGTTTCTAACTGAATGCCATGGATTAGCTCGAAAATTTGTTGTGCAGATTTTTGTGATTGCTCCGCCAGCTTTCTAACTTCATCAGCAACAACTGCAAAACCTTTTCCGTGCTCCCCTGCTCTTGCTGCCTCAATCGCTGCATTGAGAGCAAGTAAGTTCGTTTGATCTGCAATGCTTGTAATTACATCTAAAATGGACGTAATTTGCTGAGAGCGTTCATGTAGTGATTGAATTTTCGTGTTGGAATCGGTCACCGATACATGAATAGATTGCATTTGATCTTTTGTATCTCGGACTGCCTTTCCACCTTCGTCTGCTTGTAACGTTGCATGCTGTGAAAGATCTGTCACAGTAGAAGAGATTTCCGCGATATGAAGAATAGCATTAGAAAGTTCTTGTAACGATTCTGCATTCTTAGTGGCACTCGTCGTTTGCGTGTCTGCGCTCGATGCAACATCTTGAATCGAAATGGCCACCTTTTCTGTCGCTATGCTTGTTTGAGTAGCATTGGCTGTTAGCTCTTCTGCCGACGATGCTACCTCTTCAGCATTTTGTTCAATTTTTTGAATAAGAGTTCTTAAACTGTCTTGCATATCATTAAAGGCTTGTCCTAGCTGTCCAATCTCGTCATGAGAAGTGATTGTCACTTTCTCTGTTAAATCACCTTTACTAATGGTTACTGCACTATCCTTGAGCGATTTAATCGGGTTTATGATTCCTTTCAAAACAAAATAGAAAACAATTGCACTTATGACAATCGCAATAATTAACACGAGTAATGTTTGATTTAAAATTGGTGATGCTGATTCATCAATTTCCTTCGCAAAAATTGTTCCGGTAATTTTCCAATTCGTCAATTCGTTCGTTGTAAAGAACAAAATACGATTTTCACCTTCAAATACATATTCATAGGTTCCCGATTTGCTGTCGTACATTTTGTCGCTGTAGCTTTCTTTTATTTCGCTACCCGGTTCTATAGTCGGGTCTGAAATGACCATTTTATCTTCACTAAAAATAGACGAATATCCATTTTTCCCGATACTGATAGAGTCCGAAACTTTTTGAATGTCTGTCAATTTTAAATCAATTGCCACTACCCCAGATTGATCTTTTACCCGCTGAGCAATTGTTACAATCATATCTCCTGTCGCTACATCTTTATAAGGTTTCGTTATTAAAGTTTCTCCCTTCAAAGCCATAGCTTCTTTATACCAATCTCTTTCCAAAGGATTGTAATCAGCGCTATTCGATTTTGGTTCTACAAATACTTCTCCGTCATTTGTTCCAACATAAATACTTAAAACATCTGGACTCAGCTTCATATATTCTTGAAAATTCGGTAGTATTTTAGTTTCCTTCTGTTTGTACTTAGAAGAATTTATTTCCTCGCTAAAGGTAGCGATTTCATTTATTTTCGTGCTAATAGTACTATCAATTAACGTATTCAAAATTTTTACACTTTGATCTGTACTAAAAAGTATTTCTTCTTTTATCGAATTTTTTGCTGAAAGATACGATAAGCTTCCTACAGAAATAACTGGGACTAATAGGATAAGAGCAAATAACGTGTAGAGCTTACCCTTAAAGCTTCTAAATAATTTTTTCATGCAACAGTTCTCCTTTAGTCTTCAAAATTCTTGAGATATGTATTTTTATTGTGTTTCTTTTACTGACACTTTACTTGATGATTTAGGCTAGGAAACTATGCCGATTCCTTCTCTGTTCACAATCTACCCTTCTTTTATCGAAGAAATATCACCCTAAGTTTTTATCGGATGAAATACTTAATTTCAAAGCCCTTTTTTTATATTTTTGATTTAACTAGATTACAACACCATAACGTGTGGGTGATGTCACCTTGGCATAATTGTTGCTTTCGCACAGAGAAAATCTTGTTGCTGTCGCTTCGCTTTCGCACAGAGAAAATCTTGTTGCTGTCGCTTCGCTTTCGCACAGATAAAACCAGGTGCTATCTTTCGACAACGAAAAATCAATGTAGAACCTATTTTCGGATTCTTAAAGACTAATTTTCGTTTCATTCGATTTTCTGTCCGTAGTAAATAAAAGGTTGAAAACAATATAGGCTTTTTGCATTGATGCCATTAAATCACCGGAAATACACTACCATTATTAAATTTAGAAAATAGAATGACTTAGTCAAACAAGAAAATGTCCCAGTGTCATTTATTAGTATTGAAAAACAAAATACTCAAGGCCATCTTTGCGAATATTTTCTATAGCTACAAAACAGAATCGCTAAAGCTACTATAGTTCGTTTTTTATATGAATAAAGATTTATTGAAACAAAATCCTGTTTTATCTAAAAAACAACCACTTTCTATTAACAAATGACTCAAGAAAGCGCCCATTCGTTTTGCCGAAGAGCCTTACTTTATTTAAAATGAAACCTTAATTTTATTGACACAATAGTTTTTCAATAATATAAAATACCACCCCTCAAAGGAGGAATGGCATTTTTTCGTACGTCTATTAATATTTAAATTGACTAATTAGCTGTTTTAGCTCATCTGCCATATGCGCAAGAGCTTGTGCAGAAGCATTAATTTCTTCCATCGAAGCTAATTGTTCCTCAGTAGACGCTGCAACATCCTCTGAAGCAGCTGCATTTCCTTTTGCTGAGAATGCCAAATCTTCCGTAACAGCAGTCACCTCTTGTACACTTGCTGACATTTGCTCAGAGGCAGAAGATACCTCTTCCATTTTAGGAGTAATCGCCTCCATACTCGACATAATCACTTGGAACTTCGTGATCGCTTCATCCGATACATGTAGACCATTTTGAACATCCTCTGTAACTTTTGCCATGATGTTTACAGATTGTTCGGTTTCTAACTGAATGCCATGGATTAACTCGAAAATTTGTTGTGCAGATTTCTGGGATTGCTCCGCCAGCTTTCTAACTTCATCAGCAACAACTGCAAAGCCTTTTCCGTGCTCTCCTGCTCTTGCTGCCTCAATCGCTGCATTGAGAGCAAGTAAGTTTGTTTGGTCTGCAATGCTTGTAATTACATCTAATATAGACGTAATTTGCTGAGAACGTTCATGTAGTGATTGAATTTTCGTGTTTGAATCGGTCACTGATACATGAATAGATTGCATTTGATCTTTCGTATCTCGGACTGCTTTTCCACCTTCGTCCGCTTGTAGCGTTGCATGCTGTGAAAGATCTGTCACAGTAGAAGAAATCTCAGCTATATGAAGAATTGCCTTGGAAAGTTCCTGTAACGATTCTGCATTCTTATTGGCACTCGTCGTTTGCGTATCTGCGCTCGACGCAACATCTTGAATCGAAATCGCTACCTTTTCTGTAGCAATGCTCGTTTGAGTGGCGTTGGCTGTTAGCTCTTCTGCTGACGAGGCAACCTCTTCGGCATTTTGTTCAATTTTTTGAATAAGAGTTCTTAAACTGTCTTGCATATCGTTAAAGGCTTGTCCTAACTGTCCAATCTCGTCATGAGAAGTGATTGTCACTTTCTCTGTTAAATCACCTTTACTAATGGTTACTGCACTATCCTTTAGTAATCTAATCGGTTTTATAATTGCCTTCATGACAAAAAAGAATACAATCGAGCTGATTACGATCGCAGCAATTAGTACGAGAAACGTTTTTTTCAAAATGGGTGATGCTGATTCGTCAATTTCCTTTGCAAAAATTGTCCCTGTGATTTTCCAGTTTGTCAGTTCATTCGTTGTAAAGAACAAAATACGGTCATCACCGTCAAAGACATAATCATACGTGCCAGATTTGCTGTCGTACATTTGATTAAGGAAGCTCTCGTTTAATTCCTTACCGGCTTCTAATGTAGGATGTGAAATGACCAAATTTTTGTCACCAAAAATAGAAGGGTAGCCATTTTTTCCGATACTTATAGAATCTGCGACTTTTTGAATCTCTGTCAATTTCAAATCGATTGCAACTACCCCAGATTGATCTTTCACCTGGCGAGCAACTGTTACGACCATATCTCCAGTCCCTGCATCTATGTAAGGATCCGTGATTAAAGTCTCACCTTTTAATTCCTTAGCTTTTTTATACCAATCCCTTTCTAAAGGATTATAATCCGCGCTATTTATTTTTGGTTCTTGGATAAATGTTCCGTCATTTGTTCCAACATAAATGCTTAAAACATCTGGACTCAGTTTCATATATTCTTGAAAATTCGGTATTATTTTAGTTTCCTTCTGTTCGTACTTAGAAGAATTTATTTCCTCGCTAAAGGTAGCGATTTCATTTATTTTCGTGCTAATAGCACTATCAATTAATGTATTCAAAATTTTTACACTTTCATCTGCACTAAAAAGTATTTCTTCCTTTATCGAATTTTTTGCTGAAAGATACGATAAGCTTCCTACAGAAATAACTGGGATTAGTAAGATAAGAGCAAATAATGTGTAAAGCTTACCCTTAAAGCTTCCAAATAATCGTTTCATGCAACAGCTCTCCTTTTAACTTTACGAGTTCTTAAAAAGTCTATTGTCAATTTTGAGGTTTCTCTTAATATTCAAAGAGCCCCCAGCACACAGCCTCCCCTTCTCATATCGAATAAATTTTCTTCTTCTATTTTTATCGGACGAAATACACTTAAATTCAAACATTTTTTCATTTTTTTGATTTTCTCGACATAATTCGAGCTCTCCACGCCATTATCCACTAAACAAAGAACCCTATGAATCATTCTTTCTGTATGATTCATAGGGGTTATTTGTTAGTATTTAAATGCCTGAATGGATTCTTGTAAGTCAATCGCCATTTTTGACAAATGTGTAGAGGCAGCCGCTACTTCTTCCATCGCCGCATTTTGTTCCTCAGAGGATGCTGCAACACTTTGAACATTGCTACTCGAATTCATGGATACTTCGCTAATGTAGTCAATTTCTTTTACAAGTTTTTCAATATCTTGATGGATTGTTCGAATAGCCGCTGTAACTGATTCAGTTTGAGCTTGCACATCATTAATGGCATCGTCAATTTGAATGAAATTATCTCTTGCCACATTTACTTTTTCACGACCAACCATTACTGAATCATTATTACTGATCATGTCTTCCTCGATAATTCTTGTATCTTCAGTAATTTGTAAAACAACCTTTTCAATATCTACCGCCGCTAGATTCGATTCGTCTGCTAGCTTCCGTACCTCTTCTGCCACTACAGCAAAGCCCTTACCATGCTCACCACTGCGCGCCGCTTCTATAGAGGCGTTGATCGCCAATAGATTTGTTTGGGTAGCAATATTTTTAATAACATTGACTGCTGAGACGATCGCTGCTGTATTTTCATCTAAGTCTTTAACACGTGTACTTAGTTCTTCTGTATTATTCGCAATGTCATTCATCTGTTCAATGACATTACGAACTGAAGAACGCCCTATGCTAGCCATATTTTTAGTTTCTACAGTTGCATAGTTAACATGATCAATATTCGTTGATATATCATCCATCTTTTTCAAAATGTGCGAGGATAAGTTTCGTACATCACCTGTTAATGTATCCTGTTCTTCAATACCATGTGCAATATCTTGAATCGATTCTGAGACAACTTCTGTTGCCTGTGTCACTTCCATACTACTCGCTGTGAGCTGCTCGGATGTTGCTGCTACCTGTTCAGCCGAATTACCAACTTGCTTCATCGTATGTTGAAGCTTTTCTGACATCGAATTAAATGAAGCTGCCAGTTGGGCAAACTCATCTTTTGTTTTAAATTGCAGGTGCGTTTGTAGATTGCCAGTTGAGAATTTGTCCATTTCTACTACTGTTTGCTGAATATTTTTTGCTACTCTTCGCCCAAAAACCGTCGCAATAATAATGCTTATAAGTAAGGAGACTATTGCTAGTACAGCAATCTCTTTGCCACTTCTGTCGCCCTTTTGCTTAGTAGCCTCTATACGCGCCTGCATTTCGTCCTGCTGAGCGGTTGCCATCGTTTTTCCAAACTCAACAAGCTTTAGAGAGCCTTTCCCTAAAACCGGTAATGCTAACTGCTGGGCTTGCAGTTTTTCACCACTTTGAAAAAGCGGTACAATTTGTTCATCTATAGGCTTTTCCCATGCTTCTAATTGCTTTAAAAACTGTTCAAAGTCCGTATTTTTATGTTCGAGTTCTTCAATACGCTGAATAGATTTATGTAATGTTTCTCGTATTTCCTGATGATTGTTGAGCATATCTTCTTTACCATATAACATATACCCGCGAATGGCAGCATTTGCACGAACTGTTTGAAAGGAAATATCATTATACAAATTCATTAGTTCGGTATTTTTTTCGATTTCCACAAGTGTGTGTTTATTATCATTTAAAAAGTATATGGCAATACTAGTAATTAGTAATAGAAATACTAAAACTATACCAAATGCAAATTGCAGTTTTCGTTCTACCGTTGATTTCATAGGACTCCCTCTATTCTACTATTAACATTTATCCTCTTGAGTATAGCCTAATCATATCTTTTATCCCATACGAAGTGCGTCTTTTATCATAAATCAACACTAAATTTTTACAAAATCAAAACACATCTCCAAATGTCTTGACTTCTGTAAATTTAATATGGTTGTTTAAAAGTGTAGTGCAATCATAGCGGTAGCAATTACACGATGTTGGTTACGAACTGGCTTTCACATTGTGGGTTCACGTTGTTTGTTGGAATCATTACCAAAAATAGGGTAAACCGTTAACAACTAAAATAAAGGAGAATAGTAGAAAATGAGTAAACCAGATTTATACGTTAGTTTAGTTGTAGGCTCTGAATGTGATATCGAATCGCTTGCAATACGCTCTGTACTTGAGTCATTTGGTGCACGAGTGACTCTTCATTTAATTGGAAGACCCAATGATTTAATTGATGTTTTGTCAGGGGAAGATTTAGACGATCGAATAGATTATTTAATTTTAAACTTCCATGGGGATGAAGGACGTATTTGCATGCCAAAGCTAGGTGAGGATATTTATGAGGTAAATGAACCAAGGGGTGAATTTTTCGGTCCACAAGAGATCTTAAATTACTGTACATTAAAAGATGTGAAAGTTATTGCCTCTGGCTGTACTTTAGGTGAAAAGCAGCTAGCTACTGCATTTTTAAAAGGAGGTTGCTACTCCTATTTGGCCCCGGATGATTACATAGATGGTAGTGCCAATTTAATGTTTCTCATAAGATTTATGTATGAAATCATTGCTAATGGGTGCACACAACAAGAAGCCTTTGAAATCGCAAAATCTATTGACGATGAGACTTCGATGTATCAGCTTTATTTTGCATAGTAAAAACAGCAAAAAATCGTAGCTATAAAATTGGCTACGACTTTTTATTTATTTAAATCTTCCCTTAAGCTAACAAGTTTTTTGTCTGTCCCGGGGATGCAAAGGCAGAATAGCGTTGAATAGTTCGAGTGAAGCGGGGTGATTAAATGGATCGTCCTTGTTTATTTCCTCAACAAGTCGTCCTTTATGCATCACTAGTATTCTATCTGATATAAAGCGTGTTACATTTAAATCATGAGAAATAAAAATATAAGATAACTTCAGTTGTTTTTGTAGTGATTGAAGTAGTTGCAATATATTTTTCTGCAATATCATATCGAGGCTACTGATAGCCTCATCTAACACAATTAGTTTTGGGTTTGTTGCAATTGCTCTAGCAATATTTACGCGTTGCTGTTGACCTCCACTAAGCTGTGAAGGATATTTATTTGCAATATTGCTTTCTAACTCAACACAGTTAAGTAGCTCCTCTACCTTACGTTGCCTTTCGCTTTTGGAAAAATTCTCAAAATTAAGCAATGGTTCTTCTATTATTTCAGCAATAGTTTGCTTTGGATTAAAGGAGTTAAAGCTATTTTGAAAAACAGCTTGTAAATCTCTTCGAACCCCCTTTTTTTCTTTAGAGCTAGCTTGATATAAATTCACATTATTAAATCGTACAATCCCACTTGTCGGATTCTTTATGCCCAAAATTATCCGAGCTAATGTACTTTTTCCTGATCCACTTTGACCGACTACTCCTAAACATTCGCCTTCTTGAAGTGAAAATGTGACCTGTTGTAATACTGGTATTTCTAATTTTTTTTGTATAAATGACTGCCTCTGATGATAGTACTTCTCAACATTCGTCACCTCTAATAGAGCCATTTACTACCTCCTTTAATAAGTGATTCTTGATTGTAAAAGTTTCTTTGTATACCAATGCTGTGGCGCATCAAAAAAATCAAAGACATTCGCCTGCTCGATGAGTTCTCCCTTATACATAACAGCAACTTCATCAGCAAGTTCAGCAATTACACCCAGATTATGCGTGACGATAATAATCGCTGCATCGGTTTCATTTCGGATTTGATTGAACATTGTTAATATTTTCTTTTGATTGACTGTATCAAGGGCTGTTGTAGGCTCATCGGCAATATATAATTTAGGTTGCATCGAAAACGAAAGAGCAATCATTACACGTTGTAACATCCCTCCACTTAATTGGAAAGGATAATATTGCAAAAGTTTTTCCGGATTAGGTAAATTTACTTTATTCATAGCGGAAATAGCTATCTGCCTTATTTCTTTTTTATTGAAGGCGTAATGCGCTTTTAATGATTCTCTAAAATGCATTTCTATTGTCTGAATACTATCAAAAGCTACCAAAGGATTTTGTGTAATCATCGATATTTGCCTTCCTCGATAATCTCTCAATCTTTCTTTTGTTACAGATGTTAAATCAGTATTTTGAAATAAAATTTGACCCGTCGATTTTGCTACAGCAGGAATAGATTGCATAATTGCTTGACATAACATCGACTTTCCACTACCACTTTCACCGATAATACCTAATATACGTCCTTTATTTGCAGTTAAATTAATAGAAGATAAGATTTCCTGCTCTCCTATTTGCACATTTAAATTATTGACTTGTAATAAGATTTCTCTTTCCATAGCTATCCCTTTCAATGTTCAACTTGCTTGTTATGACGAGATATGAAGTTAAATAATAGGACTACAATGATTATTGCTACACCTGGATAAAGCATAAGTTCAGGATGTTGTCGAACATACTGTTTGCCTTCACTTATCATCATTCCCCACTCAGGAGTAGGAGCTTGAACACCTAATCCAATAAATGAAAAGCCAGCAATTTCTAGAATGACTTTTCCTAAATCTAATGAAATAATAGTCAGCATCGGCGCCATAATATTTGGCACGAAATGGCGTAGGATTAGCTTAACTCCTGAAGTTCCACTAATTTTAGCAGCTTTTATAAATTCTTTTGCATGAACACTTATAAATAGGCCTCTTAAAATTCTTGAATAATAAATAGTTTGAGTAAAAATAAGTGCCAATAATAGATTTCTTAAACTTGGACCCAAAATACCTAGAAGTCCAAAAGCAAGAACAAGCGTAGGGAAAGCTAATAAAATATCACAGATACGAATAAATAAATAATCAATTATCCCCCTCTTAAAAGCCACTATTGCCCCTATCCATATAGCGAAAAAGGTTGCTACTAACTGTATAAATAAAGCTGATCCCAAAGAATAGCGAATACCTAACAGTATACGTGAAAGTATACATCGCCCTAAATGATCTGTGCCGAAAGGAAATGCCCATGATGGTTCTAAAAACTTTTTAGTTACATCTACCAAAAAAGGATCATTCGGCATGATAAACGGCGCAAAAAGCCCTAATACCCCAATAAATGTGAGAAGAGTTATACTAGTCAATTGTTTACCATTTAAACTTTTGTGTAATTTAATCAATCTACTCTCTCCCCCTTACTATCATTAGCTGAGGGTCAAGAACTCGATGTAATGTATCAGTACATAAATTAGCAAAAACATAGATGATAGCGATTATTAGAACATAACATTGCACAACTGGATAATCCCTATTCATAATTGATTCTATTAAGTAGCGACCTAAACCTGGCCAGCTAAATACTTGCTCAACAATAACTGCCCCACCTAATAAATTCCCAAGTGTCATGCCAAGCATTGTCGTCAACGGAATAGCTGCATTTTTAAAGACATGTCGACTGAGAATAACAGATTTTTTCAACCCTCTTAAATATGCATACTGAACATAATATTTTTGTAATTCTTCTATGACACTTGTACGAATTGCTTGAACAAACAATCCAGTAGTTGGTAATGCCAAAGCCACGGCTGGTAAAAATATATGTAAAATAGTCCCTTTACCATTTGTCGGGAAAATGCCCAGCTTCAAACTGAATAAGTATAAAAGAAAAAAGCCTAACCAAAAAGTTGGGATGGATACACTGATAATAGATAATATGCATACAATCCTATCAAATATGGAATTTTTATAAAGAGCACTTATTATACCTAGAGGAATACTAAAGCAAATAATACATACAAATGCAGCTAGGGCTAATTCAAAAGTTGCCGGTAGTTTTTCAAATATTTCTTGAGAAACGGGTAATTTACTCACAAATGATGTACCAAAATCGAAGTGCAGCACACCTTTTAGCCATATAAAATATTGAATAAACAAAGGCTGATCAGTGCCTAATTCCGATCGTAGCGTCTGTATTGCTTCTGCTGTCGGGGCGACTCCTGACAGTCTAAGTATGACCTCCGCTGGCTCTACTGGCACAAAACGAATAAATAAAAAGGTCATTATTGAAACCCCTAGTAAAACAAATGGTAATGTAATCACTCGTTTTAGACAAAAAAGCCAAGTTGATTCGTACATTTCTTTCATCACTTCCCAAGTCTTCATAGTGCAAAAAGAGAGGAGTCATAGTAGACCCACTCTCTTCTCTTTCTCTTACTTTAAATCCATTTGAGCATATGGAATATCGTATTCAGATGCACGAGGATTAATATCTTTCATATGTTTATGGTAAATAACGTTATTCGTTTCATATGAAATTGGATAAAATAATGCTTGGTCATGGAACATTGTTAAAATATCTTTATACAATTGCACACGTTCCACTTCATTTGTACCAATTAATAGTTGATGTATTTTACCATCAATTTGTGCTGCGTTATCTAAGCCTAATTTCGCTTCATAAACGCCATTTGCATTCGGTGTTGCTGATTCATTTGCGAAGCTGTGTGGGTCTGTTGGTGGACCATTTGTGCGCCAGAAATTAATATCTACTTGATTATCCATTAATTTTTGGAGCCCTACCATTACATCAGCGCCTTCAAGGTTTAATTGGACGCCTAATTTTGCTAATTCCCCTTGCATTAATTCTGCCATTGGTTTTTGGATAGCATCTGTTGCAATATAAATTAAATCTAATTGAAGAGGTTGCCCATTTTTAGAACGGATTTTATCACCATTTTTTAATGTCCAACCTGCTTCATCTAATAACTGCTCGGCTTTTTCTGGATTAAAGTGTATTGGTTTTAAATCAATATTGGCATATGGAATTGCATCCCAAAACAGTGTATTGGCAACTTTTTCTGTACCATGTGTTATACTTTCAACCATTTGTTCTTTATTAACAGCGAATTGAATAGCCTGACGTACTTTTAATTCTGCTAAAGGACCAGATTGAGTATTAAAAAGTAATGCACGTGTAGATAAAGGTTCAGATACAGCCGTTTTATATTGATCGCTGTCTTTTAAGAAAGTGTAGTTATCTAAGCTAATAATGCCTCGACCATAAATTAAGTCTAATTCCTCGTTTTCGAAAGCTAGTGAAATAGATTCTGAATCAGGTATAATTTTCACTTTTACTTTGTCAACTAGTGGCTTTTCACCCCAATAATGCTCATTTCGGCTAAAAAGTGCATATTGATCTTTTTTGTATTCGGTTAATACCCATGGACCTGTTCCAACCGAAGCTTTAATACCTTTATTAGTTGTATCTCCCTCTGGGAATCCGTTATCCCCTAAAAAGCGAAAAGGTCGCACAAAAGCAAGTTCATTTAATACAGGGTAATAGGGCGCATCTAATTGTAGACGAATTGTATAGTTATCTTCTTTCACAACATCTACAATATGATTCACCATCCCCATCCAAGAGTGTGTATCACGATCTGCTAAAACTGCATTAAAATTACGAATAACATTATCTGCATTAAAGGCTGTCCCATCAGAGTATTTTACATCTTGTCTAAGATGAAATATGTATGCTGTTTTATCCTCAGAAAATTCCCAACTCTCCGCTAATTTCGGCGATATTGTCCCGTCATCGTTATATTCTACCAATGATTCATACACCATTGCTTGCGCAGTCATTTGGTTTGGTAAATAGGTATGCGGATTTAAAGGCCCTATATCTAGCGGCCAGCCAACTGTTATCATTTTTCCTTCGCTAGAAGTTTTACTTCCATTACTTTCATTCGAGCTTGAACAGCCTGTTAAAATGGTTAACATCAGTATTAGAATGAAAGGTAATAATTTTTTAAAAAATATCATTATGATTGCTCCTGTCTATTCTTGGGTGTTAGAAATATATATGTCTCTCCACTATACTTCAAACTTGAAACTCAAAGTTATCGTCATTACTATGCTCTCGCTTTATTTGCACCTTACTTTGATATAAATTTCTAAGATTAGAAAATTGCATAAAAAAAATCCTTATTCCACTTGAATAAGGATAGAAAAACTCATTATTAAAAGCCTTCCATCCATCTCCCTATCTTTCGTAGATCTACAATGAATCTTACTACAAGCAGGCATTCTGGCTTATGAATCTTCATTTTGCTTCACCTTCCCAAGTACTTACTCAGTGGTATTTGAAACAAAACTCCTCATTTACAGTTGCGGGACAGCATGGGATTTACACCCATTTTCCTTTAAATTATGTGAAAAAGTTTTTTCACTCAAACTTGTAATGATACATATTAAATTAGTATTAAACATAACACGCTGCAAAGACACACGTCAATTTTATTTTCTGAATATAATAAAGTTTTAAGATTTTTAAACATAGTTATTTATATTTATTCCGCCAAAAAAGCCATCATAGTGAGATGGCTACATTTCTATCGTTGATGTTTTTTTAACAATGATTCTGTAAAAGCTCTAGATTGTCCCTTGGGAATACTAACTGTTTGCCACTCAGAGCCCTTTATTTGCTTAGCGATGTAAACGATTTGACCGACATGTTGTGAATAATGAGACATTTGTCTTTCAATCGCATCTATCACGGAATGCCGTTCTCCTCTTATCGTTACACCCCCTTGTAAATCAGCTTCCGTTAAACCATGTAACGCATCTAAAAATACTTGCCAGCCCTTTTCCCATACTGTCATAACCTCTTCTTTTGTCTGAAGGCTATCCGTAAATTCATCATCACGATTTCTCGTTGCTTTCTCACCATCTGTCGTTAAGAAGTCCGTCCATCTCGATATCATATTTCCACTAATATGTTTTACAATCACTGCGATACTGTTTGAATCTTCATTATACGCCCAGTGCAATTGGGTCTCTTCTAGTTGGTTGAGTGTTTTATCGCCTAGCTCTTTGACACTTCTAAATCTTGTTTTGACAACATTTAAATACATTCGCGCTACCGTCATTGTTGAACCCCCCCCGTCCCTTTTCAACTATTTTAATATAAACAGAATACAATGTGCTATTTTGGTAACTAGTTGTTGCCTAAAATAAACCGATACTCACTAGGGGTTCTTCATCACTACTGATTGCTAGCCTTCACCAATCGAGCTTTCCCAGGCAGTTTTTCTTCCACCTTACTTCTTTGCATTCGCTGAATGTATGTGCGGGATAAATTCCCTTGCAAGAGCAACCATTTTTTCTTGTGCTTCCTGTTGATCACCATTTAATTGATAGCCTATTTGATATACATAGCCATTATAATACGTAAAAAACTCATTGGCTCTTGTACTCATTTGATAAATGCGCTTGCCTGCCGCATCAAAATTATAGTATACATACGCGAAACCTTGATCTGGTGTCATCGCTCGAAAATATAAAGGATTCATGAAATTCAAACCTATATTCGTGATTTCCCCTGAAAAATCCTGACTATCCGTAACTTTATAGTATACTAAAGGATTATGATCCACATTTATTACCGTAAAATTAATATATTGACGATCCACTCCAGTGAGAGACTTTTGTTTAAAACTAAATTGAAATTGCTTTTGCAGACTACCATCTTGCATATCTGATGTTACCGCATAGACCTCTTGTATATTTGATTTAAATGGAAGAGTTTCTGGGTCTATTAGATGGACAGCATCCCCCATAGTAGCCGCTACTGTTTGCATAGCCTCGAAGCCCTGAAGCGGCGCATAAAATTTGATATTTTCACGGTGATGTAATTGATCTGCTATTGGAAAATACTGACTGAACGTTGTCTCTGTTCCTTCAACTTCTGTTTGAAATAAATCGGTGAATGATTGTTTTTCTTCTTCATGAAGTATTTCTGTCGTTAAATGGTCAATCGGTTTCGAAGCTTGCCATGCAATAAATAGTAAGATAGAGCATGTCATCATGATGGCCAGTGCACGATACGGCCAAAGTTGCTTTGATGGATACGGATCTTCCTGAATTTGTTGTTGAACCTTTTGAATGATTGCTTCTTTATGTGCTGAGACATCCTTCAACACATGCATTGTATGCTTATCCATGGAAAAGTACCTCCCATTCAATATCATGAAGATCAATTTTTAATAATTCCTTCCCTTTTTTCAAACGTGATTTAACTGTACCTTCAGGGATTTCGAGTAGCTTAGCAATTTCTTTTATCGTCATATCCTCTAAATAAAAATACACAATAGGTTCTCGTAGCTTTAACGGTAATTTCAAAATTGCTTCATCTAAAATCGTTTGTTCATCCTGTTGAATAAGCGTATCTTGTAGAACGGATTTTTGCTTAGAGAAAAGCTTATGTTGCACTGAAATTTTCCGAAATGCCCAGCTCTTTAAATAATCCTTACATTTATTAATGGTCATGCGTGCTAAGTACGCCCTCATCTCTCCTCTTTCTTCATAATACTTTTGATGATGATAAAATTTAATAAACACATCTTGAACGATATCCTCAGCTATTTGTAGATCTTTCGTATAGTAGTATGCGATACGAAATAAATGCTCTGTATGTAGTTCCATTAGTTGCTCTAAATATTCTGTATCAGACAAAAGCTTTCCCTCCTTCTACACTATAAACGAGGCTACAGGTATAAAAGATTAAATATAAACCAAAAAAACCGTCTCTTCATTAATTGAGACGGTTTCCTTCGAGCTATTATAAATTTTCATCAATATATGTTTCTATATCTGATGCAATCGTGTCAATAGGGACATCCTCTGGATTCTCTGCAAACCCCGAATACATTTTTACGATTACGCCATCTTTATCAACTAAGAAAAATTGATTCCCATGGACGAC
This sequence comes from Lysinibacillus sp. NPDC056959, assembly GCF_042674095.1. Classification (NCBI taxonomy): domain Bacteria; kingdom Bacillati; phylum Bacillota; class Bacilli; order Caryophanales; family Bacillaceae; genus Lysinibacillus; species Lysinibacillus sp. NPDC056959. The sequence goes on from NZ_JBHURE010000012.1 coordinate 60,792, forward strand.
TTGGTCGCTGTTAGGATCATTTTTGACGATTATTTTTGTTGATTTTACAGCGAACTGCTCGATATACTTTTGTGAATAACCAGTAAGTAGATTCCATTTTGATTGATCTGGAACATTATATTTTTTCAAATAATCAGCTAATACTTCTGGTTTATCAACGTCAGGATCAACTGAAAACGCAACAATATTATAATCTTCCACACCTTTTTTCTTCAGCTTTTCTTGAACTTGCGTCATATTAAATGACATTGGTGGACAAATTGAAGTACAATTCGTGAAAATATACATACCAATCCACGGTTTTCCTTTTAAACTCTCTAAAGAAACTTTTTCTCCGCGTTGATTGACATGTTCAAAATCTGGTAATTCCAAACTATAATCTGCTTTAAACTTTGAATTTCCACACGCACTCAGCAAAGTTGCAAATGCAAAAAGTAAAACAAGCACAATTATTTTATTTCTCATCTTTAACACGCTCCCCACTTACACTATCCTCATCCTATCGTACGATGTAAATATTGACAAGGACACTCAAGTGACAGCTTTCGTACATCTTTGTGAAATCGATTTCACTTTAACGAAACAAGCGCATCATGAATGGCATCTAATTTCACTTCTACTCGGTGCAGTAAATAAAACGACACTAAAATAGGAAAACCGATATCCGATATCATGTTTAACCACTGTTCCATGTTGCTCCCTCCTTCACTGCTGATAATTAAAACTAATATTGCTGAAAATGGTCCTTGCAGTACATGCTGCAAAGACCATTTCTTAGTTATTCGATTTCTAAATCAAATTCTGTTACTTGACGATCAACGATGCGAGCCCCAGTCATTGTAACCAGAGTGCCAGCTTGTCCTTCAAAAACATTTTTAGCGATGATCGATTGCATTACCTTTTGAATTTCTTCCGCTGTTATCTTTGGCTTCGGTGCATCAATCGCAAATTTTGCTGTTTTCCCTGCTGCTGTTTCAAATTGCAGTTCTAAAACTTGTGTCATAGCTTTCCCTCCTTAGGAAAAATCTGTTGTTTCTTGTTTTACAATGCTATCTAGTGAATGTGAAGATAGACTTGCAATGGCTTTTGCAACAGCTACTAAATCTTCTGCCGAATGCGAGCTGTTCAAATTTCTGTACGTTTTTGTTGTGAACATAGGCTCGTTTTGGGCATCGTGTCCAGCGACATACTTTAAGCGCAGTGTAGCACCTACGAAATTGACTTTTGCCATGGAGTTCACCTCCTTTCTTACACAATATATACTGACTTATTGCTAAAAAAGGGACATTTAGGATGAATTTTTTTATGTAAGCTTTTATAATAGAGTGAGAGAAGGCAAAGAGGTGAACGATTTGTTAAGTGGTTGGTTTTTATGGTTTATCCTATTTTGGGTAGTTGTACTTATTTCATTTATGGCGATAGGCGGATTTTTCATGTTCCGCAAATTTTTAAAGGCATTACCGAAGCAGGACGGTAAATCTGATTTAGATTGGCAGGAGTATTATTTAGATAAAACCATTCATTTATGGGGACAACCTGAGAAAGAGCTTTTATATGAACTTGTAAGCCCTGTACCTGAGCTTTTTAGACAAGTAGCAAAGGAAAAAATTGCAGGGAAAATTGGAGAACTTGCAATAGAAGAAAAGGCATCTGCTATTAACCATGATTTAATTATACGTGGCTATATTCAAGCAACGCCTAAGCGCGACCATAAATTTTTACGTAAGAAATTAGATGAAATGCAGATTGACATTTCTCCATATGAACATCTATTTGATTGAAGGTACGCTGCACAGAATCGTTGTGCAGCGTTTTCAATTCCCTTGCTAAGTTTAATTCACATCTTTTCCAACCCCCCCTTTCTGAATCTATCCGTCACCTTGGCTCTTTTATCCGTCGCTTGAACGACTCTTTCCGTCACTTCGGCATTTCTTTCCGTCGCTCTGCTTTCTTCCTTCACTTTGGCTCTTCTTTCCGTCGCTAGTACTACTCTATCCATCAGCCAAAATGCATAAAAAAACTACACTAGATAAAATCTCTAGTGTAGTTCTAACATTAATAATTCTTCAGCGGAATTGTTTTCTTGATTTTTATAAACTGAATAAGCATTGCGATTCGCCAAGGCAGTAACATCGCGAACGCTAGAATCCAAAACATTCCTGCTAATTCACCAACGTCAATGGAGTTACTTAATATTACTTTTGCAACTATACGGAACACTAACAGTCCGATTAGTATAAAAACGAATGCCTTTGAACGTTTTAAATAAATATCTTGGCCTTTTACTTCAAATTTAGAAGTGGCAATTAAGATTGTCGAGAATACCATGCCGACTGCTGCCGCTTCAAGAATTTGCATGGGTGGCACTCGAAATTGTTCGAATAAAAACATTAACGCACCTGTAGACATCGCTATAGGTGGAATGATAATTTTCTTCTCATTTGTCGGTTTCTTAGACGCTCGCATACGTATAACCATGACAAAGGTACCCATAAAAATGGCCATTATGGTCGAACCTATTACATAATAGTGAGAAGGGATATTGCTAAACATAAAAAATCCTCCTCTAATGTCATTAACAATTTTGTCCAAGTAATTGATCGACTACAGCTTTTAATCTTTCTGGCTCGAAAGGCTTTGTCATAAAATCCTTTGCTCCACTTTCAATTGCTTCCACAATTAACTTTTGTTGCCCTAAAGCTGTAATCATAATTATTTTTGCATCTGGAAATTCAGGAATGATTTCTTTTACCGCTGCAATACCTGTCATAACGGGCATTGTTACATCCATCGTTACAAGATCTGGTTGTAACTCACGATACATAGCCACAGCTTCCTTACCATTTGCTGCCTTACCGACCACCTCATAACCCCATTCAGTAAACATATTACTTATTGCAACACGCATAAAGAGCGTATCATCCACTACTAAAACTGTAGGCACATGTTCATCTCCCTCCACGTTAAGGTATGGTATGCCACTTTAGTTTAGCAGATTAGAAGCCTGTAAATCCACCGAAAATAGGCTCTAAAATGCGTGTTATATACGTTAATCCATCAAAGAATAACACGACACCAACGGCAATCATAATATAGCCACCGATTTTCACAATTTTTTGGCTGTGTGTACGAATCCAAGTCATCCGCGCTATAAAGAAAGATAACAAGAAGAACGGAATTGCAAAGCCTAAGAAATAAGCTAACATATAGCTAAAACCTGAACTTGGATTTGCACCAGCTAATGCAATTATCGATGCTAAAATTGGGCCAGTACACGGCGTCCAACCAGCCGCAAAGGCTATTCCGATAAATACTGATCCCAAATAACCAGATGGGCGGTTTTTAAATTGGAATTTTCGATCCTTCATTAAAAAGTCAATTTGTAGTAATCCCACAATCATTAAACCAAATACTACGATTAAGATAGCACCAACCTGACGTAATAATGTTTGATAATTAAGGAAGAACTCCGCCGCTAACGATGTCCCTAGTCCAATCATAATAAAGATAATTGAAAATCCTAGTAAAAAGAAGAGGGTATGCAAAATAGCACGTTTTTGCATCATACCTCGTTCCGCTTTTAGCTCATCTAATGTCATCCCCGTTATGTATGATAAAAATGCGGGATATAACGGTAGAGTACATGGTGAAATAAAGCTTAAAAAACCTGCACCTAAAGCTAAAAATAAGTTAATATCAGTTTCCATATTTTCTCACTCGCTCCTTACAGTTACTGCCTCCATCGTACCAAAAAACACTGTAAATTGCGCCCTTCCTGTTTGTGAACGTTTCATGGCAAAAAGGTGTTGAAAAAGTGAAGTTATATGAAGTTCTATTATACTAGTATACAAATTTATTATTCAAACTTTATTACATCAACGTGATGTAGTTCATATACTTTTGCATTATGCGCTCCCCTTATATTATCTGTCAACAATATTTATCATTTTTCCGATATTCCAAGTTATAACATTTTACGCCTATTCAAAAGGCACTAGTACAGTGCTTTCATACAGGTGCACAGCTTTATTGTAGACTGTACAAAGTCGTTACTGTTAAATAGTGAGAAAATTTCTTTTCTTCATGTATAATAAAAACAATAGAGCCATTGATAGAAATAAATGAGGTGTAGTCCTTGGAATTAAGAAAAATTAAACCGAAAAAAATATATGAGGAAGTAACCGAAATCCTCTATGAAAAAATTAGAGTTGGCGAACTAAAGCCTGGTGACCGACTTGATTCAGTAGAACAACTTGCAGAACAATTACAAGTAAGTAGATCTGCCATCCGAGAAGCTCTTTCCGCTTTAAAAGCAATGGGGCTTATTGAAATTAAACAAGGCTCAGGTACTTTTGTTAAAAGTAATCAATCCAATCAGCTCGATTTCCCATTATCAACTGCCATTTTAACAAATAAGCAAGATATCTCACATTTGTTAGAAGTACGCAAAATTATTGAAGTAGGCACAGCGGCTAGCGCAGCCATTCATCGAACAGACGAAGACCTACAGTCAATGATGCAAATTTTAGATGAAATGAAACATGCACAAGGTAATGATGAGCTAGGTGAAAAAGCAGATTTTCAATTTCACGCGGCCATTTCTGCAGCATCCCAAAATCCCCTACTTGCAACTTTATTAGACCAAGTTTCAGGTTTAATGATTGAAGCGATGAAAGAGACACGACGAATTTGGTTGTACTCAAAAAAAATAACAAGTGAAAAGTTATATGATGAACATATGCAAATTTTCCTCGCAATAAAACAGCAAAATGAAGAACATGCAAAACATGCTATGGCTTCACATTTAAGTAATGTAGAAAAAGTTTTATTGCAATATTTCGAAACAACAGAAACTAAAAAATAACCGAAGCTGCCTAGTCTTTATAATAGGCAGCTCTTTATTTTTCCGAAAATTTAAAATAAACACCTTTCATTCATCTGAAAAGTTGTAGTATTATAAAAACAACACATTTACTCATTAAGTCATCAGATGACCTGTTGATTAGTAGTTCAAGGGGTAAGAGAGACAAAAAGGAGCGGTTATTATGAAAGTTACACTTTTTGCGACTTGTTTAGTTGATATGTTTCAAGGTGATGTAGGAAAAGCTGTTGTCGAAGTTCTTGAAAGGCTTGGCTGTGATCTAGACTTCCCTGAAAATCAAATTTGCTGTGGGCAGCCTGCCTATAATAGTGGCTATGTAAAAGAATCTAAAAATGCTATGAGGAAGATGATCACAACATTTGAACATGCCGAATACGTCGTCTCCCCTTCTGGTTCTTGTGCTTATATGTTTAAGGAATACCCAGAAGTATTTAAGGGAGATCCTGTTTGGGAGCCTAAAGCGCAAGCATTGGCAAATAAAACATATGAATTTACAGAGTTTATCGTAGATGTATTAAAGGTCGAGGATGTAGGCGCACATTTAGAGGGCAAGGCTACTTATCATACTTCCTGTCATATGACACGTTTGCTCGGTGTTACAGAAGCACCGATTAAATTATTAAATCAAGTCAAAGGTTTACAGTATGTCGATCTCCCAGGTAAAGATCGATGCTGTGGATTTGGCGGTACATTTTCAGTGAAAATGGGCAATATTTCAGGAGCAATGGTCAATGAGAAAGTCCAGAATGTTGAAGAAACAGAGGCAGACATTTTAATCGGAGCTGATGCTGGTTGTTTAATCAATATCGGTGGACGAATTAATCGACAAAGTAAGCCTATTAAAGTTATGCATATTGCGGAAGTATTAAATTGCCGCTAGGAGGGGGTAAAAAAAATGTCCATGAAAACAAGTGATGACCACTTTAATCATCGAGTATCGAAAGAATTAGAAAATACTTTTATGCGCGGAGCAGTGTCAAGCGCACAGGAACGCTTTCAAACACGTCGGCTAAAACAAGCTGATGAGCTCGGACATTGGGAGGAATGGCGTTCTCACGGAGAAGAAATTCGAAAGAATGTACTTGCGAATTTAGATTACTACTTGTATCAGCTAAGTGAAAATGTCTCTAAAAGAGGTGGACATGTTTACTTTGCGCAAACAGCAAAAGAAGCGACGGACTATATTCAAAGTATCGCTAAAAAGAACAAGGCTGCTAAGATTGTGAAATCAAAATCTATGGTGACGGAGGAAATTGATTTAAACGCTGCATTAGAAGAGCTCGGTTGTGAAGTCATTGAAACAGATCTTGGAGAATACATTTTGCAAGTAGATGATCACGAGCCCCCCTCTCACATCGTTGCCCCAGCTTTGCATAAAAATAAGGAACAGATTCGTGATATTTTCAAAGAAAAACAAGGCTATGCGAAAAGTGAAAAGCCTGAAGAAATAGCTTTATATGTACGTAAAAAATTAAGGAATGAATACTTAACAGCAGATATAGGCATTACAGGTTGTAACTTTGCTATTGCAGAAAGCGGATCGATTACACTCGTGACGAATGAAGGGAATGCAGATCTAGTGACAGCCTTGCCCAAAACGCAAATTACGGTAATGGGGATGGAGAGAATTGTTCCTACATTTGAAGAGATGGAAGTGCTAGTAAGCTTATTAACAAGAAGTGCAGTTGGGCAAAAGTTAACAAGCTATATTACAACATTAACAGGGATCAAAGATAAAGGTGATACAGATGGACCAGAGGAATTCCATTTAGTCATCGTTGATAATGGGCGTTCTAATATTTTAGGCAGTGAGTTCCAGCCTATTTTACAATGTATTCGATGTGCAGCCTGTGTGAATGCTTGTCCTGTTTATCGTCATGTTGGTGGGCATTCTTATGGTTCTATCTATTCTGGGCCAGTAGGTGTCGTTCTTTCGCCATTATTAGGTGGCTATGAAGATTTTAAAGAGTTACCATATGCATCTACATTATGTGGCGCCTGCACGGATGCTTGTCCTGTTAAAATACCGTTACATCAGCTTATTCATAGACATCGTCAAGTAATTGTTGAAAACGAAGGTAAAGCTCCTGTATCAGAAAAGCTATTAATGAAGGCCTTTGGTTTAGGTGCTTCCTCCCCTACCTTATATAAAATGGCGACAAAAATGGCTTCACCAGCAATGGCCCCTTTTACTAAAGATCAAAAAATCTCAAATGGTCCAGGCCCACTAAAAGCATGGACGGAAGCAAGAGATTTTCCAGCACCAAATAAAGATAATTTCCGTGACTGGTTTAAACACCGCCAAAAAGGAGGCGATGAATGATGGCAGGTACTATTGAAAATAGAGATGTATTTTTATCAAAAATTGCAAAACAGCTTGGGCGTGTGCCAAAAATAGAAATGGAGCGACCGACATGGCAATATCAACCTCAAGATCGTGTCCTAAAAGAAGCGACAAAGGATGAGTTAGTAGAGGTTTTAGTTGAACAATGCAAAAATATTCATACGGATATTGTCCTTACAAATACAGCAAATCTTCCAGTAGACTTACAAAAAGTAGTTGAAAATTATGGAGGTCAATCTGTTATAACATGGAAAGACACGCGTTTTAAGAGCTTTGGCCTATCATCACTAATGACCGCGCAATGGCCTCAGGCAAATATTCAGCTGTACGAATGGGATTCGGAGCAACCAAAAGAAAATATTCGACAGGCTGAAAAAGCTAATATCGGCATTACGATTAGTGAAATAACATTAGCAGAATCAGGGACTGCTGTACTTTTTAGTAGTAAGGATAAAGGTAGATCTGTCAGCTTTTTACCCGAGAACTCTATTATTTTAATTCCGAAAAGTACGATTGTTCCACGGATGACACAAGCAGCCCGCTTAATTAGTGAAAAAGTCAGAACTGGCGAGCAAATTGCCTCCTGTATCAACTTTATAACAGGTCCAAGTAATTCAGCAGATATCGAAATGATTCTTATTGTTGGTGTACATGGACCCATGAAAGCTACTTATATTGTGATTGAGGATCAGTAAATCTTGTTAAATGAAGAAAACCAGGCATACTTCACATTGTGAAGAGATGCCTGGTTTTCTTCTAATGATATATGCAAAGCGATACATTAATTTGTTACACTCTCAGTTATTACCTTTTGTTCATAAAACTCTGGATGTGCTTCTTTTAAGACAGATGTTCGTAGCATAACTAGTGCTATCGTTACGATAATTGCACTTGTGACAAGTAAAATAACCGTTGCCGGGAAAGTATCGTACAAGATACCGTAAACAACCATACCGATCGGCATCATTGACATTGCCATTGTTTCCATTAATCCTAATACACGTCCGCGGTATTCTTCCGAAATTAGCTTTTGCATATAAACCATAATCGGCATGTTAATTCCCATCTCAAAAATAGCGAAAATAAAGTAGATTACAATATAAAAGATAACCATCGTTAAGTACGATAAATTCGTTATTAATGGAACAATCGCCAACCCTAAACTGCTAGCCAACAGTATTAGGCTGAATTTAGAAAAACGTAGTGGGGCCTTTACCTCTGCCCGTGTTGCAAAATAGACGGAAGCAATAAGCATACCAACTGCGCCTGAAGCTTGTATAAAACCAAAATGAGTTGCTTTTACTTTTAATAATTCAATAATAATGTAAGTCCCCCCTACAACGATGGCAGAGAAAAATAAATTAATCCATAACGAAACCCACATAATGGTTTTTACAACTCTTTGTTGCTTTATATAACGAAAGCCACTAGAAAGCCCAGCCCACACCTTTTCCTTCTCTGCCATTTTTTCTCTTGTACTATAAAGAGTAAAATTCATTGTGGCTTCTAAGCAAAACGTAATTACATAGGCCACCATATGTACAAGTAAAAATGCTTCCATGGAGAAAAATCCATACATCATTCCACCGATTACTGGTCCTCCAATTGCTGCGATGGACACTGACATTTGATTAAATGACATTGCTTTTTGTAGACGTTCTGGATCTACTAGTGTTGCGATTGAAGAAGTAAATGTTACACCCGAAAAGGCAGAGCAAATTGTATTAAAAACTGTTGCAATATAAATAGCATACACCGACAAACCGACCATTTCTGTATAAAGTAGTAACCCAGCAACGGTCAAAATTGTACCTGCTTGCGCTACTAAAATTGTGCGTTTCTTTGAATAATTATCAGCTACATAACCAGCCAGAGGCGCGACCAATGCACGAGGTAAAATGGAACAGATCATCGTTGTCGCAAAACTCATCGCCGACCCTGTAAGTGCCAAAATATATAAACCTATCCCAAATGATAAAACATGAGACCCTAACTGCGAAATCATTTTGCTGGCTGTAAATGTCCATAAATGATGCGTTGCCTTTTTATACTTTTGCGCTTCATTCATCTAAAATCCCTCCGTATTTTTAATTAGGTTAAAAAGTTTAATTTTATTAAACGAAATATAACATAGCTAGTACTTTTCACGCAAGTAAAAGTTTAATATAATTAAACAAAATGATATTACTCACTTTTAATGAAAAAGGAGGCGCGGCAATGGACTCTTTAGGCACGCGAATTCGTAAATTAAGGAAGGAACAAAAATTAACATTAGAGGCACTTGTCGGTGATCGTCTAACAAAGGGCATGTTAAGCCAAATTGAAAATGATAAGGCCAAGCCTTCGATGGAAAGTCTTGATTATATAGCGGAACGTTTAGGCGTCAAAGCAAGTGAATTACTTGAACAAGTAACCCCCTCTTCCATACGTCAACTTTTAGAGCAGGTGGAAATTTTATTTGCTGAATTAAAACTTGGTAATACAGATAATGTACAGCAAATCGTAGAGATGATTAAGCCTTATATAGAAGATCTTTCGCTTAGTTATGAGGCAGGGCGTTTACTGTATATATATGCAGCAGCACAACATCATGCGAGATTAACGACATGGGCATCACCGCTTCAACAAGCACGCATTATGTTTAAAGAAATTAATTTACTAAGCCATTGGTTTGAAACCTATATATTAGAGTTGGGCATATTATCGGAAGAAAGAAACTACAAAATGGGTTATTCTTGTATTTTGCAGGCAAAAGAAGAGGCTGAGCAGGAAAATTACCAATTAGATTCGCGAGATACTGTGAAAATGGCGTATTATATTAGCGTTTTTCAGTTAGCAATTGGTGAATATGAAGAAGGAAAACAGCTCATTTATGAGACCATTACCGATGCACATAAAAATCAATTTTACTCTTATATAGATGATATGTATCGTATTGGGGCGTTTTGTGCCATGATTGACCATGATTTCGAGCAAGTAGAGCATATGTTGAAGAAGCTTGAACAGTATCGGATTTTTGCCGAACAAGTGAGTGTCGACGCTTTTATCTTTGGATTACGTGCACATTACTATAACAGTTACACTCACGATTATAAGCAGGCACTAGAGGAAATAGAACGTTTTGGAATACTTATGCATGAGGGCTCAATAAAACTAGATAAAAACTTTTACTATTCAGAAAAAGGGAAATCCTTGTATTTGCTGGGGCAATATGAAGAAGCTAAGGAAGCATTTGAACATTTCACAAATGTTCCCCCATTCATCTTACATCCATTTGACATATTAAGCTTAAATGAGTGCTTTTCTTATAAAGCGCTTTGCTATGCACATTTCGGAGAATTAACAACTGCCTACGAAATCGCCAAAATGGCTTATACGGATTCTCAAGATTTAATCGATCTACCTTATAAACAAAAAATTGAAGAAACTTATTTTTCAATTAAAGCACAAATAAATTCGGTTCAATAAATATTTAGGGATTACACTTTTATATATGTGCAATCCCTATTTTTTAGCTCAATTTATCATTTCTAATTTCCTTCTGTATTTTGCGAAGGGCTTTTTTCGAACCGCGCTCTATATCATGCTGAAGCTTTCGATCTTTATAGTCCACAAACAATGTCTCTACATCGTATCCTTCTGGGTATAATTCTGTTGCTGGTAGTTCTAATGCCAAGCGTTTAACATTTACTTTTATGAATTCTCCTTCATAGAACACGGCAACATTAAAGAAATTATCCATTTCTTCATAAACGATTCCAACGTCATCATGATCTAACAGCTTTACTCGATCTCCCTTTTTAAATTCATACTTTCCTGTTGTCCTCACATTTTCAATCTTTGGCTTCCGTATTTTACTGTCACTTACGCGTTTTAAATGATAATCCTTACTGTCAATATAGCCTTTAGCTCTTTGTAATACTGTTTCACGTATATTCATTTTCTTAGAAATCCATAGAGCATTACTCTCTCCAGATGTTCCGATCATTAATTTATACAACGGTTCCAATGTTTCACTATTAAAACGCATAGCCGCATTCATAAAATCACTATGCATTTCAGAGAAACGCTTAATTTCTCCATAATGAGTAGTTGCCACTGTAATACAGCCCATATGATAGAACTCCTCCAAGATGGAAATGGCCAGCGCTGCTCCTTCATTTGGTTCCGTACCGCTACCTATTTCATCAAACAGCAAAAGAGTATTATTATTGGATGCCCTCATAAAATCCGAAAGGTTTTTCATATGGGATGAAAACGTACTAAGTGCATTTTCAATACTTTGATTATCACCAATGTCTACAAAAATATGATCGAATATAGCTATTTCAGTCCCTTTATCCGCAACAATATGGAAGCCTGACATTGTAGCCAATGTTAATAAGCCAATGGTTTTTAGGACAACTGTTTTTCCGCCAGCATTCGGCCCTGTAATGATTAGGCTACGATAGTCTTTACCAATTTCGAAATGAAGTGGCACCGCCTCACCTGTTAACAGTGGATGCTTACAATTGACAAGCTTTATATAGCCAACATCGTTTAAGCTCGGCTCTACACCTCCAATATGCTTGCTAAACTTGGCTTTAGCAAACACCATATCATATTGGCTAATTAACTCCATGTTGATGTTGATTTCACGGATATGTTCCATCAGGAGCCCCGATAATGTCGCCAAAATCTGATATTCCTCCACCGCTTCCTCTGCCTTCAAAGTGGCCAATTCCACATTTAATTTAGCGACAGCACTTGGCTCCATAAAGACCGTAGCACCTTTTGATGAAATCTCTACTACCGTCCCTTGCACATGGTTTTTATAAGAAGCCTTAATAGGAATCGTGTATCGATCATCCTTCTTACTTATAAAAAATTCCTGGATATATGTTTTATTTGCACTGCTATTCAAAAATTTAGTTAAACGGTCTTTAATTTTTTCCTCTGTTGTTTCGATATGATTTCGGATACGCTTTAATTCTCTACTAGCAGCTGAATCGACACGATTTGCTTTAATCGCAAAATTTATCTCCTCTTCCACACTTTTAAATTCAGACATCGAATTAGCATAGGATGCAAGTACGGGTGCAAAAAACTCCTTTTCCAGCATAAATTTTTTAATTTTTCTACAGCCTCTTAAAAAATCTGAGATGCTAACTAATTCACTTGGGTCTAAAATGATCCCCTTTTCAAGCATTTGAATAGTATTGTCAATATTGGATACCCCTAAAAACGGGACATGACCTTCCGCATCTAAAATTGCTCGTGCCTCAGTCGTTTCATTCAAACGATTTTTAACAACTGTCAAATTTGGGCTCGGCGTTAATTTATCTAATAATTGTTTACCTAATCCACTGACACAGTATGATTTAACGACATCCTTCAATTCATTGTATTGTAACTTCTCAAATGTAGTATGATTCATTGTTAATGTCTCCTCACTATGATTTTCTAGAATCATTCATGAAGATACCTACTCATTAGATAGCAATGATTTATATATTCAGTTAAAAAGACAAAAAAAGCTGCGGGAGAACCCACAGCTTTTACATTACAAGGCATGTGTAAAAAGCATCATGAAAAAGACTTCATCTACATGAAGTTTAGTCAGTGCATTACACGCTTTATAAAGTATTGTAGGTATCTTCATAGGTATCGAAATAAATCCACGACTAAATAAAGGGCGATATACTGACATAAATCCCCTGTCGTCATTAAATTTATTTCATTAAGTTATTCCTATTTGAAACCTACCGCACTCATCAAAAGCACCTCTCATTAATTATCATTGTTATCTAATTTGTCATCATCTTACTATATGCTGGTAAAAAAGTAAAGGTACTTATGTTTAATGTGATTTATTTTAAAAAGACAACCCTCTTTATCATTTTGTTTAACAGTAATTGGATATATATTGCAAACAACTCTTTTCCCTTTACAAGATATTAATTCTATAAGTATTACGATGATCGATCAACAATGAGACCATTGCTTAATATGCATCACGGTTTAAAGCTCTTTTGGAAAATTTCTTTTCATCTAAAATTATGATATTTTAGAATATAGTATATAAAAAACATTAATAAAATTAATATTACTTAAGTTTTTCATATGAGAAGGTGGTTTTTTCATATATGGATATTAGACAGCTGCGATATTTCATAGCAATTGTAGAAGAAAGAAAAATTTCTGCTGCCGCTGAAAGGCTTCATATCTCCCAGCCTCCCCTAAGCCAGCAACTGAAAACAATGGAAAATGAATTAGGAACGAAATCAATAGAGAGAACTGGGAAATTTTTAGAAATTACGGAAGCCGGAAGGGCCTTATATAAGTACGCGCTACAAATGACTCAGTTAATGGAAGAAGCCAGACTGGAGGTAAAAGAAGTCGGAAACGGGGAAAGTGGAAGACTAACGATAGGTATCAATACTTTTTCGGTAACCGGATTACAAGACTTACTTCACCAATTTCACAAAAAATATCCTAAGGTTACATATACAATTCAACAAAATGAGTCATCTCATCTTTGTCAATTAGTGAGAAACAGGATTGTAGAGCTGGCGATTATTCGATTACCCCTCGAGTTAGATGATTTTTCAGCAATTCATCTTTATACAGAACCTTTTTACTTTATTACTTCAAATAAAAAGCAGCCTTTTAATCATCAGATTATGCTTGCTGACATTCAAAACTACCCGCTGATATTACCGAGTACAGAAGGATTAGGAGTGCATTATATGATTTTGGAAGCATTTGCGAAAGCTCAACTACATCCGAATATTATTGCCGAGTGCTCTGATATCTCCCTATTATTAGATTTAGTTGCTTGTAACTTTGGGGAGGCTATTGTTCCGGAAACCGTCATTAAACAATACAAAAACTACAATATCAAAGCTTTCAAAATTACAGATACAGAGCTTTCTGCATCCACGGGCTTAATATGGCTGAAGGAACATCATCTATCAAAAACCGCTCAAAACTTTACAAAACTGTTAACGAGGCACCATCAGCAAAACACGGATTTACAGGGTCAATGATATTCTAACATTCAAAATCCCAATCTCTCATAAGTCATAATTGAGAAATTGGGATTTATTTATTCAACTATATAGCCCTTTCATGTGAAAGAACACAGATCCATCCTCTGAAAATGCGCCCGATTATAGTAGAATTAAAAGATTGACCTCAATCTTTAATACTGAATCACATTTTTCCGATGCTATATTTGTTACCAAAATCTCAATAAAAACAATCACACTATTTATCATTAAATAATAGCCCATTTGCATGCCATAAAACATTGCAAAAGCACGTAAAAGGGAGACCACTAACAAACTACACATTTAGCAGGTCCTCTAGAAGAAGTCCCAAAGATTTTCTTCCCTATATTTCTCCTGCAACTACATTACCTTTAAACATCGTAGCAGTTCTATTGGATCTTCTAGCAATAGCCTCTGCAGAGCAAGAGGCTTCAACAAAGACAATGTTTGCTTCGTCTCCGACTCTTGGCCAAATCTGATTGCCTTCATTGTTCAACGTAGTTTTCCCGTCTGTTATAAATCCAAGTGTTTGTGACAATGAACGTTCATCAGCCCACCCTAAAATTTCTGCTAAACGACTAACACGTTCCAAAATGTCTCCGTTTCCAAATGGGGACCAGACATCGAAAATATTATCGCATCCAACAGAAACATGGACTCCTTTCTTGTGCAATAAGCCTATAGGCTGGAATTTTCTTCCAATTAGTACACTAGTAATGATAGAAATACCTGCATCAGCCAAAATTTCTGCCATTTCTTCTGCATGTGCCTTTGAGATTTCCCCAAGTCCAAATGCATGACTGATTGCTACTTTACCTTGCAAACCTGCTCCTTTCGTTAATGCTGCCAATCTTTTCATAGTATAGACACCAAGGTGATCCGGATCATGTAAATGTAGGTCGATTCCCGCACCCCCTTCAATAGCAAGGTCAACCATATCATGTAATGATTTTTCGATATTACCATCAACTGTAGCTGGATCGACTCCTCCTACCAACGTTGCTCCCTGACGTAGACTTTCCCTTACTAAATCATGTGCCTTTGTACGTAACAAACCGTGTTGCGGAAAGGCAACAATTTCATATGATAATTTACCTTCAAATGTTTGTAATGCTTTTTGGACCTCTTCTAAATTTTTTAATCCAACCTCTGGATAAATGTCCACATGAGTGCGAACATGTGTTACCCCAGCGTTCAAGTATATATCCAGTAATTTTTCTGCCCGTTCTTGCGTGGTTGTTTTTAGAGAAGAGAGTATTTTTTTCTCGATTTCGAGTCGTTCATAAATATGATTAACTGGCGTTACTGCGCGCCATTCATCACCAAGCAATGTTTTATCTAAATGACAATGTTTTTCGGAAAAGGATGGTAGAAGTAACAACTGTTTTACATCCTTTTGTGGGAAATCGTCTGAAATTGTTTCACTAGCAGAGATAATTTTTGCGATTTTCCCATCCTGGATTAACAGGTGGCCGGCAATCTGTCTTAGTGCCAGTTACCATATCGCTTTCTATTTGGTATTTACTCTCTACTAGGGCGTTTGTTAGCCAAAATGTTTTATCCATATTATCTACCCTTTCTTATGTGAATCATGAAAGTTTGTCTGTAACAAAATTTCCTTTAAACACTACAGCCTTTCTGGTTGCTCTCCTTGCAACTGCTTCAGCTGAACAACTTGCATCAACTAAAACGAAATCAGCATTGTCACCGACTTTTGGCCAAGCACGTTCTCCTTCTTTATTTAACGGGGTTATGCCACCGGTAATATACCGAAGCGTTTGTCCTAGTGAACGTTCATCGCTTAAACCGAAGCGCTCTGCCAATGTTCCTGCCTTTTCCAAGCTGTCTCCTTTTCCAAAGGGAGACCAGTGATCCATAACGCTGTCAACGCCAAGAGACACATTGACACCTTTCTCTTGAAGTAATGGGATTGGTATTGTATGACCAATTGGAACGGAAGATGCAATTGAAATTCCTTGTTTGGCTAGTAGTTCAGCTACTTCGTTTACTTCCGCACGTGATATATCGGCAAATGCCAATGCATGACTAATTGTGACTCTACCTTGCCATCCAGCTTCTTGTGTTAGAGCTGCAAGCCGTTTAAAGGTAAAGATACCTAGATGACCACCATCATGTAAATGTAAATCAATATCTGCATTTGCTTCAACAGCAAGCTCCATTACAGTTTGCAACGATTTTTCAAGATCTTCGTCAATGGTTGCTGGGTCGACACCACCTACAAGAGAAGCCCCATTGCGCAGGGCTTCTCTAACAAGTTGAACGGAGTCACTACGCAATAATCCATGTTGTGGGAAAGCAACGATTTCAACTGTAGCTTTTTCTTTATAAGCTTCCACAGCTCGTACAGTTGCCTCAAGATTTTTTAAGCCAATGACTGGGTCGACATTACAATGTGCACGAATATGAGTTGAGCCTTTACTAGTTAGCAAGTTCAGTAACTTTTCAGCCCTTTCTGTGGCAACAGGAAGTAGTTTTGGAAGCAACAGTTCTTCCTCCTCCAGACGAGTGAAAATTCCCTTCGTCGGAATGGAGGGTGCTTTCCATGGTCCGCCATAGTAGGTTTTGTCAAGATGTACATGCATATCTCTAAAGGAAGGCAACATCAAATAGTTTTTTGCGTCCTTCACAGGGAAATTTGTTTCTAAGGGCTTGTCCACCGAAACAATATCTGTTATTTTTCCTGCTGTAACTTGAACGTGAAAGCTTTCCGTTTCAGTTCCTGTAACTGTACCATCTAGATAATGATAGTCGGTCTCCAATTGAACATTCTTTAGCCAATATGTTTTATCTGTCAATTACTTTTCCCCCTCGTTTGTTACTGTGCGTTTATTTATTTAATTCATTCCAGTGTTGGTATTCTTTGATGTCGTCTTTATGTTGATGCTGTTCCCTCTTTTGTTGATAATGTTATCATTGTATAAAATATATTAAAAATATTAAAAAAATTACTTTTCGTTAGGTTTTTGATATATCGGAAGATAAAAATCACAATCATATGCGTTTTGGTGAGACCTTTCGGCAGTTTTTGGGAAGTATTTTATACGATATTCATATCAATTTGTCTTATCTGTTCGGGGCATGCATGCTACATGTTAGCAGCTTCATATCGTTAAGAAGTAAAAATGGAGCAATTAATCCAAGAACATAAGGTTTTGGTTGTCACTAAGTGAGAGGTTATTATCTAATGGTTCCTTTTTTTGAAAAAGTTAAACGGTTCTAAGCTTAAAGTATTAAATTGAAAAATTAATACTTTGGTAATGTTTTTTTTGGGGGTTAAGTTCTGTCTGGTACACTCAATTTACATCGGCGAAATCAAAAATAATTATTGAATTAGAAGATGGAAAAATGATTTAGAAAGCAAAAATATCAACACCTTTACTCGGATTGACAGTAGCATTATCAGTGCAGTACAAGTGACAACGCAAATGAACCAAAGAAAGAAACAAAATAGTCATCTGTATCAAGATGACTATGAGGAAGTTCCATTAATCGATCCTGCCCTATAGTTGAAGATTTCAAAATATAAAAAGTGACGACGCATACATACGTTTAGACTGAAGTAAACTATATTATAAAAACACAAATGATTTTTTTGTGCTTTATTAAGTTTTATTTGACTCTTCAATTGGAGTTGGATAATTACAGGATAAGGTACGAATTAATAAAAAAAGAAGGAGAGATACGATGTTCGATCAAGTTGCGTATTTTATTTTTCAAGCCCTAGTAATTCTAACGGTTTTGGTTGTTATGATTGGACTCCCTCTTGGGGATACACTGTTAAGAAAAAAATAAGACTGCATCTAGTTAATTATTATAGGTAATATATTATCTGCATAATTTTATTCATTTAAGTCGATAGTGCAACAGTGTTCCAAATACCACTAAAGCACTGCTAGGCCTTACTTTTGAAGAAAGTGCATAAAGACATGTATAAATAAGGTTCACAAAGAAAGCCACGAAACGTTGATGGTACAACATTCGTGGCTTTTGTGGCGTGTCCAAACTTTCATTTCTTTTGCTACGAAATACAATTCTTTACTTTCATTGTTCATATTTAGCTCGCCCTCATAATTTTTGGTAAAGAGTATAATTTGTACACTGTATACTTGGTCTCCGTTAGGATAAAAGGCGAACCCTTTTTCGCCATGATCATTCGCAATAAACTCCTATAATTTGTAAGAAGATATGATACAATTAAATTTACAAAATTAAACAAACGGGCCATTTTGCGGAGCAAGAATTAGAAATTACAAAAAAGAGTTAGCATTGGTGAATACTTTGTATACCCTATTTTAAGAATTATGGAAATGATATTAGGAATGTTTTAGGATGTGTGAAAATAGCTTTTCATAGGAGAGGAGATAAAAAATGATTGAATTACGAAAAATAACCGGGGATAACATAGATGAAGTAATAGCACTTGAAGTGGGAGAAAACCAGAAAGATTTTATACAAACTACTAACCTCAGAAGCTTTGGAGACGCTCATATGTTGAACGCAGACGGGATACCAGCGACTCCCATTGCCATTTATGCCGATGGAGTTGCGGTTGGATTTTTGATGTATATTTATGATACGTTGGATCATGAATCATTTGAAAATGAAGTTTTTTACGGGAAGAAGAGCTATTTTATTTGGCATATTATGATTGATATGAGTTACCAAGGGAAAGGATATGGCAAACTTGCTTTTGAAAAAATGTTGATGGATATTGAAACTATGCCAAATGGAGAAGCAGAAAATGTAACCCTCTTTTATCGAACAAGTAATGTCATAGCTAAAACATTATACGCTTCATTTGGTTTCGTAGATACAGGAATCATTCAGGATAATTCGATGCTGGCGATTAAATATCTAGATGGGAAAATAACAGAATACTTAGTAGAATAGGATCTCTCGGAAAGAAATGTAAGCTATCAACGTCTCGACCCATAATAACACAAATATCCAGAAGAAAAAAACGATTTTGTTAACTCTGTCTTAGCACAAATATACTTTCTAATCGGGCTCGATTGTTTTAGAATTACAAGATCGTTGTAAATCCGCATAAATCTGACGCTCCCTCAACATAATGTCCAGTTTTATCTGTAGGCATCTCCTTTTAATAAAGATATAAAAACTTATGTGTAAGTTTTCGACAATTGAACAATTGATCTCCTTATTCTTCATAACTTTTTTGATCTGTTTCTTCCCAAAGTTCAAGATCTGCACCACGTTCAATTAAATCAATAGCATTGTTACATACTTGTTCTTGAAGACATTTTCTCTCTAGTTGTATTGCTGCTAAACCGATATATTACAAAAGACATAAAAATCCATATTATATAAGAGAATCGACTTAAGAAATCATTCAACTAATTACCCTTTCATGAAACAATATGTTTTGGCGTTGTCATACCTTAACCCCCATTCTTTAATAATCAGATTTAGCTATTTAAAAGCTATAATAGTAAATTCCCATGGTATATTTTCATTTTTCCAACCACGATGCTCGTCAAATTTCTTTAATTTGAAACCAGATGTGATTACAGAATTTATTATCTCACTAAGTGTATATAATCTTATAGACACATCAGGAAAGTCCTCTTGTTCATGCTCATCAAAGAAATGCTTATACGCTAAGTCTCCATTTTGTAATTCCTTGTTAAAATAACCTTGTTGGATTTGATATTGGATTTCAGCGTTAGGACCTTTAACTATACATCTTCTTAAAGGATGAAAATCACTTAGAATCATTTCCCCACCTTCTTTTAGTAATGCAAACAGAATAAACATGAAATTATCAATATCATTAAAATAGTGCAATATGCCACCTTCTAAATAAATCATGTCAAAATGACTTCCATACTTTTTTAAGTCAATATCATAAATATCAGTGACAATATAATTAATAGAGGTATTTGCATATTCTGCTAATTCTAAGGCATATTTTTGATTTTCTACTGAAATATCAAATACTGTTACTTCAGCACCTATTAATGCTAATGGCACTGCTTTTCTGCCATTTGAACCGCAAATATTTGCAATCTTCTTTCCTTCAATATGTTCAAAGTATTGTTTGTGCTTTTTAAGACATGCTCTAGGGTTTTCTAATATTTGCATAGCCAAATCCTTTGGAGTACCGTTACTTTTGTTCCAAAATTCATATGCTCGATATTCCCAAGCCTTTTTATTTTTTATGCTTTGTTCATTCATCTTCAGTAAGACTCCTCTCAATAGAACTTTAATAAGCTTTTACTATTCGTTATGGTATTAGAGTATCCTGCACCTAAAATAAAAATGACGCTTATCCTTGTTCCAGGATTGCGCCCTATTGCGGAAGACTGTAGTCAAACTGTACTGCAAATCTAAGGGAACTGTTCTTCGTATATCTACTCCCTTAAATTATGTAATTAATTTGCTGCTTCTGATCTCCCAGGAAAAATTTTTTCAAACAATGAAATCAGTGAAACAGTAACACAGACAACAAGCAATCCAGTTATTAACGATGATGTATTAATCCCGTAATGAGCGAATGCTGATGTTAAGATATAGCTTACAACGAAACCAAGTAGTAAAACAGACAAATAAATACCTATTTTATTATCCATAAATTTCACCTCCTGTATATATACGTTAATTAATAAACCAAAGTTTCAAAAACTTCATTTAGAAATGTCTTTCCGTCGTTCATCCCTCTATACACTATTCTAGAAAATGGCCCAATTATTGAACAAGTTAATCAACACTCTTAAACTAACCTGCGTCTTTATTTGAATAGCAACAATTTTTAAGAAAACAGCATTAATAAGTGAAAAACGGTCCCAAAGCGAACTGCCCCTTCGCTTCGTAGGAATTTTTCAAAGAATACAAAAAAGTAGTACAATCCAAAGGCAAGGTTTGTACTACTAACATTCGTGTATTTAATTATGCAGATTTATGATGAGCCCTTCTCACTTCAATGATTTTCGATCCTGAAAACAGTAGTAAGGCAGCCCAAATAATGCTAAATGCCAAAAGCTCTATTTGACTAAACGGTTCCTTATAAAGTACGATCCCTATAACTAACGTAATCGTTGGCGATACGTATTGAATAAAGCCTAATAAATAGAGTGGAATATTTTGTGCACCTTTCGCAAATAAAATTAACGGTACTGCTGTCACGATACCACTTACAATCATGAGGATGTCTGTTTTCACATCAACATGTAAAAACGAGGCATGATTCGTTGTAAAGAGGTAAACATAATAGCCTAATGCAAACGGTAGAATAAATAACGTTTCTATGGCTAGACCTCTTGTCGCATCAAGCTTAATTTTCTTTTTGAGAACACCATAAATTGCGAAGGATATAGCAATAAGAAGTGCTACCCATGGGATTGATCCATAATTTATCGTTAAAATAATTACAGCAATAAAGGCAATTCCGGTAGCCACCCATTGCGCACGATTAAGTGCTTCTTTAAAGAAAATAACCCCTAAAATAACTGACAGTAAAGGATTAATATAATAGCCTAAGCTCGTTTCAATTAAGTGATTATGGTTAACTGCCCAAATATATAAATACCAGTTCATCGAAATAACAAATGAAGCTCCAGCAAGCTGCCAAAAATGCTTTTGGTGTGACCACAAATATTTTAAGTCTGCGAGAAGATCCTTGCGCATTCCAAATACTATTACTGCTAGTACTGTAAAGACAAAGGACCAAATGACGCGCGATAATAAAATTTCCATACTCGGTACATGTTCAAGTAGTTTCCAATAAAGCGGAAATGCACCCCAAAAAGCATAGGCGAAAAATGCTGCTAGAACTCCTTTTTTCTCATTTGACATTGCCTATAACTCTCCTACTCCATATGAATCTATACGACTTTGCGTATTATACCATTAAAAGAATAGACTTATTATAGGACTTTGAGTGGAAACTGTAAATGCCCAATTTTAATAAATTGACATGTATATTGTTACTTTTTTATTTCAGATTCAAGCTCAGAAATATATTTGCGCACCGTACTATAACTAATATCAGGATTAATTTGACGTTTAATACGAATATGAATCTCTTTAATACCGACACCTTGCTCTCGCATATCGCGAATCATACATTTTAAAGGACCTGACAAGGATTCCTTTGACAGCGCAGTATATTTACTTAATTCAATTAGTAGCTCTGTATTTTGTCGGCGAATCTCCTTGAGCTCTTCTACGACGCAATTATATTCTGTTAACTTTTTTTGTAAGACGGCGTTTTGCTTCTTTATTTTTTGCATGTCTTCCACAAGCTCTAAATTTTGTTTCTTTAAAATTTTCCTCTCTTGCTCTAAGATTGTGTGCTTTTCATCTAAATCTATATGCAAGGCATTGAACAGTTCTTCTATATGCGTTAATTCATGGTAGCGACTTTTTAATACGAGCATTAGTTTTTCTGTCGTATTAATCGCAAGTGCTCCATCATTTAAAGACTCACAAGATAATAAAGTTGGATTCATTTTGCTCATCATCTTTTCTTTCTCCATGATTGATTGTTTTAAATAATCGAATTTCAGTGTTTAGCATCTTCCGCTTCCTTTTCTCTGATAATGATTCTCATTTACTTTATCATAATGAGGAATTTCAATTTTGTCAAAAAATAAAAAAACTTCTTGCAAGATTAGATTGCAAGAAGCTTTACATTTACATTTACATTTTTTTCAGTTTTTCATATTCAAGTTGTAAACGTTCAATACGTTTACGACCTTCCTCACGATTTCTTGCTGTTTCTGCTTGAATTTGCTTCGTTTCTTGAATACCTGACATAATTGTTTGCCATGTTGTTTCAATTGTTTCGATTTTAATGCTCGGGCTACCAGCCACACGTGCGATATTAACGCTATTTTTACTAATATTTTCTGCATTTTTGACAAGCATTTCATTTGTACGACGGTCTAATTCACTCATTGAATCAGAAATTAGTTTTTGGCGCTTTAACGTCACTGCATGAATAAGCCCTTGCTTGAATATAGGAATTGTCGTCACAAATGCAGAGTTAATTTTAGCAATTAAATGGTTATTACCTTGCTGCATTAATCGAATTTGTGGAGCAGACTGGAATGATACTTGTTGTGCCATTTCTAAATCATAACGACGTTGTTCTAGTAAATCAACAGCACGTACCATCGTTTCATATTCCATTGCTGCTAATTGATCGCCAGTTTGTGCTTTTTGCTCTAGTGCTGGTAATGATGAACGCACTTCATCTGTTTTCACTTCAATTGCTGCTATAAATTTACTTAGCGTTTGGAAATAGTTTAAGTTTTGATCATATAAATTCTCAAGATCAATAGTATTTCGCTTCATTTCACCTTCGTATTTTTGAACCTCACGGAAAATAACGTCAACTTCTTTATTCATGCTGTCATATTTGGATAGAAACTTTTCTAATTGTTCCTTTCCTTTACTGAACAGCTTTGTAAGGAAGCCTCCTTTTTGTTCCTCCGCAAAATCTTGAGGATCAAATTTATCCATAATTCTATTTAAATTATTTAATAATACACTTGATTCCTCAAGCTTACTTGTTTTCATCGTTGCTAGCATTTTATCTGAAAAGGTAGAAATACCATTCGCTGTTTCTTTTCCTAGTTCTAGCATAGCAATTTGATCTTTCACATCAATTTTTTGTGCTAATGCATGAACCTCAGGATCTTGCTTAAGCGCAAGTTGATTTTGAGCAATTTGTGATAGCTCTTGCTCAGAAACAAGTACTGGTTTTTGTGCTTGCTCCGCCTGTAATAATGGATTAGGTTGTAATAATGGATTTTCTGATGCGAATGGATCCTTTGATTTTAATAGGTCGTTGTCAAATTCTGACATAAAGTTTTACCCCCTGCGATTTATCTCTTTTACTTACATACGATTCCAAGCTGAAAAAGTTTCATTTTAGTAAAGCCTCTGCAAAATAAGAGTCACTAAATGTAGGAAAACCCTCGTGATGTTCTATTTGATTTTCTTATGTTAAATAGGTGATTTTTTTACCTCTACTATAAATTATAGCTTGTTTTATTAGGAAATTCGACTGATCTACGAAATATTTTACATTGTTTTCTAGTATTGGTATATTCACTCTAAAAAAGCAGCTACTAAATGTAGCTGCTTTCACCATCATGTTGTCACTTTTAGTACGGTCTTAATTTTTTGAATAACGCCACCTGTACTATAAGTTAGCACACTGCGTTTATAGAATGATATGCTGAATAAGTAAGCTACAATAATTGTTGCGATTAAAATACCTAACGATAAAAGTGGTACCGTTACGCCTATATCAGTAGCCCCGATACGCATCGGCATGATCATTCCAGACGTAAATGGAATATAAGAGAATATCTTAATGATAAGTGTATCCGGATTCCCCATTCCCGATAACATAACATAGAAACCAATTAATGTAATCATCATGGCTGGCATTAATACTTGACCTGCCTCTTCAACTTTAGACACTAAAGAACCGAATAGTGCGCCAACAATTAAATAAAGAATAATTGTTAATAGTAAGAATAGCACGGCATATATGACATAACCAATCGATAATTCACTAACGATACTAGCTGCCATATCCCAAATAACACCGTTCTTCGCAAATTTCGCATAGATTAGGAAGACAACTATAATAATACCCATCTGTGTTAATGCGAGTAATAATACACCAGCAATTTTTGCTTTAAAATGGGTAGCTGGTTTAACACTTACTAGTAGCATTTCCATTGCACGTGAACCTTTTTCAGTCGCAATTTCCGTTGTAATCATAGATAGGAATGTAGAAATAAAGAAATAAATTAAAATACCTACTGCATAAGATACAAATTGTCCCGATTGTTTTTCTTCTTCGCTTTTACCACCTGTAGACTCTGTATTTAAGTTTTTATCAGTAATAATCGTTTTGGCATCCATAATTTGTGCTGCTTGGTCTGGTGTTAATGATAACTGTTGTACAGCATAATTTTGGCCAGCAAGTTGCAATATCGAATTTATCGCACCTTGATCATTTAATTTCAACGGTGTGAAAGTGGTAATTTCAGCATGGAGCTGTCCATCTTGATCTGTTATTTTAACGATTGCATCTAGCTTTTCGTCTTTGACCTTTTTCTCTAACTTCGATATATTCGATTCATTTTGTATAAATTCCATATCACCATTCGATACAAAGAGACTACTTAAATCAGCTGTTGTTTCATTGACGATTGCAATTTGTTGCGCTTGATCATCACCTGTAAAAAGCTCTTTAATATCTGACCAGAATACTGCAACGGACATCCCAAGTATATAAATGACGGTCATTACAACAAAGGATTTTGATTTTATTTTTGATGTGTAAAGCTGTTTCATTAATAAATTAAACTTCGACAACGTTGCCACCTACCTTATCTTTAAAAATCTCATCTAACGATAAATAATCTAAGCTGAATTTTTCTATATATTTACCATTGGAAAGCTTCTCGAAAATACTTTGTGCATAGCCCTCATCCTCCAGAGTAAGCACAGTTTGCTCTTTCTCCACTCGGACATCTTTGACTCCTTCTAGTGTCAACAATTGAGTTGTCGACCACTCTGTACGCACTGCTAATCTCGTTTTTCCGTATTGTTTCTTTAAATCTAGTAAACTACCTGAAAATAGAGAGACTCCACGTTTTAATAGACAAAGATGATCGCATAGCTCTTCTACATTATCCATCTGGTGACTAGAGAACAAAATCGTTGTGCCCTGTTCTTTTAAATGTAATATTGCATCTTTCAGTAAATCTTTATTCACAGGATCCAGTCCACTGAATGGTTCGTCTAGTATTAAGAACTGCGGTTTATGAATAAAGCTAGCAATCAGTTGTACTTTTTGCTGATTCCCTTTTGACAACGTTTCAGCCTTATCTTTTCGTCTTTCTTCAAGCTCAAATCGATTAATCCAATAATCAATCTCCTTCTTTAACTCCGACTTCTTCATGCCTCGTAGCTCGCCGAAAAAGTAAAGTTGATCCTCTACCTTCATCGTCGGAAAAATGCCTCGTTCCTCTGGTAAATAGCCAAGTACATCACGGTTAATGGCATTAACGGGTTTGCCATCCCATGTGATCGTACCAGCCGTTGTCTCTTGTAAATCTAATATCATTCGGAACGTCGTTGTTTTACCAGCACCGTTTTGTCCAATCAGGCCAAAAATCTCCCCTTTTTCAATCGTAAAGTTTAGATTATCGACTGCTGTGAAATCTTTGTATTTCTTAGTGACACGCTCTAATTGTAATGTCATTCTTTTTCCTCCTACGCTTCAAATATATGTAACTCTCTTTGCAGTCCTTTTTTACGTCTTTCAACCTTCAAAATTTGTGTACACATTATTATTACGACTACAAAATTTATAGATGATACTCCCGTGGTTAAGATTATTTCTGTTGATTCACCAAGTAAAATATAAAGATTGATAAATCCAATTAATAAATTAAGAAATGTTACGGCAATAAAAAGGCGGCTTATTAATGTTAAATATTTTATTTTCGAAGAACTATCTGAAAATAATTCAAATGGACCTTCTGATTTCTTTTTTCGGTAATAAGCCCATACTCCAAATTTTGAAACAAACTCAATATTCATCGTCTCTAAAAAATCAAAGTAGTCCTGCTTTTTACCTTTGACTAGTTCATTGCGATATATGTATTGACCAGGTTCCCCTTTTTCAAAAATAAAGTATCCCACCATTGTACGCTTTAGATGCCAACCTTGTGCCGCCATATCATTAACCCATGCTTCTTCCTTTTCATAATCAAGAAAAAAACGATACACTCTTTTTTTCATAAAGTTCCACCTCCCATCCAAGTCATATAAAATTGATGTGAACTCTTGGTTAAATTTGCGCCTTAATAATAGTCGTTATAACTCTACGCCCTTTTTGAATTACCCAACTTTTCTGATTTCCCGGAAAATAATTTTGAATATTCATCTCATCTAAAGCTTTTTATCAGACTTGGTATTATTAACATGAAGCTAGCTTGTTGGGAATCTCCTATACTAATCTGTAAACAGATCCGAGTCCTTCTTCAATTTACTACGCACACGTACAAGTTTTAATAATAGTATAGAAAATAACACAACTACAAAAATATTAGTGATATTTATTGTTAATCTAATCCAATCTATCGCTTGTTCTGAAAAAATCCCACTCAAGCCAATTAAACCTATTATCAAATTAAGCATGATGAGTGATAGTAGCACTGAAATTTTTTGAGACAGCTTACTAATTTTATTTTTCTTATCAGAGTAAAGTTCAAAAGGACCATCATTTGCTGACTTTCTAAAGAATACGAAATGACCAGAACGATCTACCTGTTGAATTCCCGAGGAATTTAGAAATTCTAAGTATTCGTCTTCATATGAGGTACCAAATCGCTCCAATTCATCATGCCGATAAATATAGCTACCTGGTTCCCCACGCTCGAACGTAAAACGTATCCAAGTAAACTTTTTCAAATGCCAACCTTGGTTTGCCATATCGTTAACCCATCTCTCAATATCATAAGGGTTAACAACCAATCGATATTTATCCATTCGTTCCATCATCCTTTGTTATACGGATACCATTGTCAAAAAGTTCCCTTAATCTCAAAATTTCATATTCAATGACTTTTTTTCCACTTTTAGTAATGATGTATTCCTTTTTTCGACCGTCACCACCTAGCGCTTCAATCCATCCTCGTTCGAGTAATGTTTTGATTGCTCCATAAATCGTACCCGCTCCAAGGCGGACTCGACCATTACTCATTTCCTCTACCAGTTGCATGATGCCGTAACCATGCCTAGCATCAAATAACGCTAATAAAATATAATAAACGCCCTCTGTTAAAGGCGGATGCTCTTGCGTCATACGAATCCCCCTTTTATATCGCCTAACAATATATCGTCAGCTGATACATTTAGAATATATCAGCTGACGATATAGTTGTCAATGTTATTTTTTCCATAAAAAGTTATTAACACACTTAGTGTAGTACTATTAGGTTGTTTTGAGTCACTTTTAGTAATATTCCTGGATACCCGAATATTTAAGTAGTTATTGATTACTGTAACATTGGCCATTTCTACTATCGTCATAGCTTTAAAAAGATCAAAAGTAAAAAGCAAAAGTGAGCAAATTTCCTCCGCTACTGTAATAATATTGTTAAAAAAGCGATGTACTAATGATGAGTTAGTACATCGCTTTTTTAATAAAATCATAAAACAGTGAAGATACCTTTGCTAAGATGCGGTACTTTAAATAAAGGTGCTTTCCGTTCCAGGCAATCTCTTTCCTGTGGGTGAGAGTCGAGCCACCACCTCCTCTTATATTGTTGCTGACAGTCGGAACGGAAATCACCCCTTCGCTTTGCCGATGAGTCCTTTAATACTTTTCACCAATCCGCAAAATAGCAGCAAGTTGTTTATTTAAGGTACCTACGCTGTCCTCAAAATCTTGGCGATACCATTGAATGATTAGGCCGATGATTGCATTTGCTTGATACGCACTATAATATTCAATGGATATCTCGTCATGTATTTCATTATGGATTGTGATATCCTTTTTTAGCAAAGAGAAAATTCCATCAAATAACATATAATAGTAGGTCAGCGGTACATTTTTAGAAAAAACAATGCGATAAAACATTTTAAAGCGCTCAATATGATGAAAAATACGAATAGTATTTGGATCTATTTGATTTTTATCCATTGTTGTTACTGCACGGTACGGTTCCTCGTAGGAATTATTCAAATCCTCCATAATTTCCTGAAAGTATTCCTCAAATAGCCCTTCCTTTTGCTCATAGTGCAAGTAGAAGGTACCTCTATTCACCTTTGCCATCCGACAAATTTCTGCGATGGTAATGTTCTCTAAAGGCTTCTCACTCAGTAATGTTAGTAAAGCATTATGTAATGCTTGCTTCGTTTTGACAACTCGTAAATCGTTAGCGCTCAAATATTTTATCCCCTTATTAAACAGATTTTTTATATGTGTTGATTACTGAACAGTTTATAGTATTTTGCATATTGAAATCGCTTACAAAGCTATTATATTATTTTAATGAACACATGTTCAATATCTAACATAATATATCCTAGAAATCACTGGGACAAACGCTGGTGAAAGAACATAATTTATAGGAGGTTTTTGTGATGAGATTAGAAGGTAAAGTAGCAATCGTAACAGGTGCTGCGTCAGGTATGGGTAAAGCTATTGCAGAGGGTTATGCGAAAGAGGGAGCAAAGGTCGTAGTTTCTGATTTAAATATAGAAGGTGCACAAGCTGTTGTCGAAGGAATCAAAGCTGCAGGTGGCTCAGCATTCGCCATTCAAACAAATGTTGCATCAACAGAAGATTTACAACGCTTATTTGATGAAACAAAAAATGCTTATGGCAAATTAGATATTTTAGTGAATAATGCGGGTATTATGGATGGAATGGAGCCAATTGGTGAAGTTTCTGATGAGCGTTGGGACAAAGTATTCGCGGTAAATACAACTGCTGTTATGCGTTCAATGCGTATGGCGACAGAGATTTTCCTTGCTCAAGGACACGGTGTATTTGTCAATAATATTTCTGCCGGTGGTCTTTATGGCGCTCGTGCTGGGGCAGCCTACACTGCGTCTAAACATGCTGTTGTTGGACTGACAAAAAATACAGCATTTATGTATGCAGATAAAAATATTCGCTGTAATGGGATCGCTCCAGGTGCAGTGATAACAAACATTGCTTCTTCCATGACAAACGTGAGCCAAACAGGTGCAGCACGCCAATCATTAGGTATGGCCATCAACCCACGAGCTGGACAACCTGAGGAAATCGCTCAGCTTGCTATTTTCCTGGGCTCAGATGAAGCAAGTTTTGTCAACGGACAAGTAATTGCTGTTGATGGTGGCTGGACAGCTTACTAAGTTTCAACATATGATAAAGCACGCACAAAGTAATACATTGTGCGTGCTTTTAAAATTAAAACTTTTAAACTCTTTTTACTGGGAATAAGTATCCAATAAATGCCCCAATTAACGCTGGTAATATCCACCCTAAGCCTATGTCGTAAAATGGTAAAAGGTTCGAATAAGCTTTATCAATTGCATCAAAAATAGTTAGCTTCGCCGACGGAATGCTATCTACTAATGCTTTATAGCCATCAATGACACTAATAAAAATTGTGAAAATCATAGCAACCGCATATACCGGTTGTTTATTTTTAAATAGTGATGAGCATAATGCAAGGACAATTAAGACAATTGCTATCGGATATAGGAACATCAGCACTGGAATGGCAAACTTAATAATATTGGTTAATCCGAAGTTGGCAATTGTAAATGACATAACACACAAGATTAATACAAACCATTTATAGCTAATTTTCGGAAATACTTCATGGAAAAATTCACTACAAGATGTGATTAAGCCAATACTTGTCTTTAAACAAGCAAGAACAATAATAACTGCCAATAAAATAGCCCCGAATGATCCAAAATAGTGATCTGCCACTGCGGCAAATATTAAACCACCGTTATCAAATGTACCAACAGCTTCCACACTCGATGCTCCCATATACGTGATTAAACCGTATATTAACATCATTAAAGCCATGGCAAAAATACCAGATTTCCACGTTGCTTTAGCAATTTCTTTTCGTTCCGTTATTCCTGCGCTTTTAATTGCATTAATGACGACAATACCAAAAGCTAATGAAGCTAACGCATCCATTGTGTTATAGCCTTCTTTAAAGCCTGTCATAAATGCTGTATCAATATAATCCCCCATAGGCTGTTGGAAATGCCCCATCGGTTTTACAATACTAATTATTATTAAAATAAATAACACAATTAGAAATGCTGGTGTTAAATATTTTCCGATATAATCCATAATTTTCGCTGGATTCAATGAGAAATAATAAACGATGGCAAAAAATACAAAGCTAAATAAAGCGAGTAAAAGTGTTGTATGTTCAGCTTGTATATATGGTTCAAAGCCAACTACAAAAGGAACTGTCGCTGTACGAGGAATCGCAAAAAAAGGACCAATCGTTAAATAGAGAGCTAATGAAAAGATGATACCGAATAATGGATGAACGCGGCTCGCTAAGTCACGCAAACCGTTACTACCTGACAAACCAATAGCTAAAATACCTAGAAAAGGTAAACCGATAGCTGTTACTAAAAATCCAATTAAGCCAAGCCAAAAGTTAGTCCCAGCTAATTGTCCAAGCTGAATTGGAAAGATAAGATTCCCTGCTCCAAAATACAGTCCGAAAAGCATCGTACCGATGACTGCATATGTTGAAAAAGGTATTTTCTGTTGCATTTTGATGAACTCCTTAGATGTATTTAACTATTGCGAACAATTTAAATGAAGAGATTTTTCACTATAATTCCACTATATTAACATAGTTTTTATTTGAAAAACAATAGTTGTTTTTTCTTTTAGAATTGTTAATTCTACAGTTCCTAGCATTAAACAGGCAAAACTAAAAGAGCTGTCTGCTGACAGCCCCTTAGTTTGCTACAGACCACTCTATATGATCTAA
This sequence comes from Lysinibacillus sp. NPDC056959, assembly GCF_042674095.1. Classification (NCBI taxonomy): domain Bacteria; kingdom Bacillati; phylum Bacillota; class Bacilli; order Caryophanales; family Bacillaceae; genus Lysinibacillus; species Lysinibacillus sp. NPDC056959. The sequence goes on from NZ_JBHURE010000012.1 coordinate 92,595, forward strand.
AAACTTATATACGTCCTCATACACTTTTTCGCGCTCTTTATCTAATGTAATAATATGACCAGAATTTTCATACCAAATAATCTCTTTATCGTCTGTTTCCACGGTATTTAAAATAAATGGTGCACTTTCTTGATAAAGTTCATCATCTAATGAACCTTGTAATACTAATGTAGGTGCTTTGATTGTAGATAAATCATCGCGTGTTTCTGTCGTTAAACGTGTCACACCATCTAATGAATCCTTAGGTGTAATTCGTAATTCATGTAATTCTGAAATGATTTGATCTTTTGATTTATTTTCAAAATGTTTATATAAACGAGCGTAATGATATAAACGTGTAAATAATCCTTTTGAGTTATCGCGTGTGATTGGTGCACACATGGCAACACATGCTTTCACAGGGAATGTCTCTGCTACTTTTAACGAAAATACGCCGCCAAGCGAAATTCCTACTACCGCGATTTCTTCATAGCCATTACTCTTTAGGAAGTTATAACCTTCCACAACATCATTCCACCAGTCTTCTGGTTTTGTTTCAAGTAATGCTTCTGGTTCTACACCATGCCCACTATAAATCGGTGCATGAACCGTATAACCACGTTTTGATAAAAATTCTCCTAGCTTTTTCACATCTTTTGTGCTACCTGTGAATCCATGCAGTAATAGTACGGCTTTTTTGCCTCCCTCAATTGTTAGAGGTTGTGGCTTAGATAAATTCATTTTATAATATCCCCTTCACGGAAATTTGTAATTGTGTAATTTATGTGTCTATCTTAACACCCTTTATTCATAATGTACAATTTATAGTTTTTATCATATTAATGTGTTTCGTGCATTAATGATGTGAGGTTAACGGCTGTACTATCACACTTTCAGCTACTTTCATTTTTCATTTCTCTTTTTAAGTGCTCCATCCTTTTTAAATTTTTTTGGCGCCTATACTTCCTAGTCTTTTACCGTTATAATGCAGTTAACTCAAAAATAACGAGAATAGAGGTGAAAAAATGGAGTGGCAGCAATTGGAGTATTTCGTAACGGTAGCTAAACTTGAGCATATGACTCGTGCAGCTGAAGCATTAGCGATTTCTCAGCCAGCATTAAGTCGCTCTATTTCAAAGCTTGAAGAGGAATTAGGAGTACCCTTATTCGACCGTCAAGGACGCTCGATTATGCTCAACCGATATGGCGAGCTTTTTTTGTATCGGGTCCAACGCATGCGTAAAGAGTACGAAAAAGCAGTGATTGAATTACAGGAGCTGAATAACCCAGAGCTAGGAGATGTATCACTCGGATTTTTACATACTCTAGGGACTAGCATTGTACCTGACTTGATCCGTTCCTTCCGTCAGAAGCATCCGCATATACGCTTTCACTTTACACAAAATTACTCACACTCCCAGTTGAAGCAATTACTTGCGGGAGAGTTAGATCTTTGCTTACTCGCAGCGATTGACACGGAGCCACCTGTTTGTTGGAAAGAGCTATGGCGAGACGAGCTTTTTATTATGGTGCCGATTGACCATCCACTCGCCAACCGTAAAAGCATCAAAATGAAGGAACTTGAACATGAAAATTTTGTTCTGTTGAAAAAGGGTTACGCATTACGCCGCACAGCGGATAAATTATTAAATGCTGCAGGTATCAAACCGAAAATTACGTTTGAAGGTGATGAGGTATCTACAGTTGCTGGTTTTGTAAGTGCTGGGCTTGGCGTGTCGTTGCTACCTGTTGATGAAGACTTGAATCCAAATAAATTGGTGAAAATTCGTGTTGAGGATATGGTTTGTGAACGGACCATAGGTATGGCTTGGATTGAAAATCGATACCTTTCACCATCAGCACGACAATTTCAGCAATTTGTATTCGATTTTTACGAAAAGAAGTAATCTTTTATTCATATAAAATGGTCTAAAGCATTAAAGTGAGTAACAATTGTTACTCGCTTTTCTTTATATTCAATTGCGGAAAAGTTAATCCTTTACATGACTTTTCACACTAAGCCAATTTTCTTGAACTAAAAAAAACCACCTTCTCCGAATGAAAGGTGGTTACTGGAAGCAGTTTTATTATTTTTCCCCTACATATTTTACTTGATACGAATACATATCTGTTGTATCTCCATCAACCTCAAAAAGTCCCTGCTTTGCAAGTGTCATTAGTCGTTTTTCCACAAACTCTTCACCTAAATACTCATCAATTGAACCAATTGCTTCACCGATGATACGCATCGGTTTAAGCCATTCCTCATTTAGTTCTGCATGAGCTCTTTCGGCGCATTCTATAATGATAGGATCCAATGCATCTTCCGCTACATGGACAATTCCATCTTGCCAAACTCGCAATGTACTAGGGTTTTGTATTAGCTCTTCCCATTCATTAGCAAGTTGCTGACACTCATCAATTGAAAAACGCTTTGCCTCAGAACGTAGCTTCATAAGCAAGTCTGGCGAAAGCTCACCTGTTTGACGAATCGTCATGTTTGGTTGTACACGTTTCAAGCCATCCGTGGCATCAATCCCATATACCATACTACATTTATTGATCAACTCTCTCATGACATAACGTAACCCAATCTCTTCATGAGTGCTTTGGCTGTACCATACCCAGACATCAACATCGCACGGTAAACCCGCAATTTTTTTCTTCCATTCTTTATGAAGATCCTCGTTCAATTCACGTTCTTCACTGTCCCTAAAAATATTGGCTCGTAACCAGCTTTTGCGTACTTCTGAGCTACTTAGCGGACCAATCGAGAAAATCTCATTGACACTAAGCACTGACTCCTCTCGTAGTAAATGATGTTGTCTTATTGCATGTTTAATTGAACCTTGCGTAGATAAGCTAAACGTTATATGTAAAATTGCCATGAAAATCCCCCAATTTACTGTTTACTTAGCGCTATTTGTATTCCAATAAAAGTGAAAAGTACACCTTGAATCATATTTAATCGTTTAGCAATTGCAGGCTTCCCAATAATTACTTTTCTTACTTTACCGGCAAAAATACTAAATAATGAAAATAGAATAAGCGCTTGTACTAAAAATACAATACCCAAAACTAGCATCTGTAAACCTACATGGCCATTAGAAGGATTTACAAACTGTGGCAATAGTGCTAAGAAAAATAAAGAAACTTTTGGATTTAAAATATTCATTAAAATACCTTTTCGATATAACGTCACATAGGCTTGTACATTTTGCTGTTCCATTGTGAATGGATCACCTTTCGCACGAAACGACTGCCATGCTAAATACAATAAATACGCCGCTCCTGCAAATTTAACAATAGAGAAAATAACTGTTGATTGATAAATAATAGCCGAGATACCGAGAACCGCCGCACCTATATGAACGAGCAAACCTGTACATAAGCCAAGTGATGTTGCTATACCAGCCTTTTTATCCTGCGCAATACTTTGTGCAAGAACAAATAAATTATCTGGCCCTGGCATTACAGTTAAAATAATTGACGCTCCTAAAAATGCCATTAAGGTTGAAAATGCCAATACTATCCCTTCTTTCTATTACTTTTTACAAAAATATTCATCATAAGTGAGATTAATTTCTATTCCGACTAACTCTACTTTTAGTAGAACAATTACTTTTTAAAAATAATAACCATAAAATGTATTTCTTAACATTATACTATATACATATATATTTTTTCTAAATTTTTACAAAAAACCTCTAACCAATTCTGCTCGTTTCAGCAATACTTTTCTACCTTAATCCATTATAATAAATATTATCATAACTTAAAAGTCGGATTATTTGGGAGAAAGAGGTGTTTGTTGATGGCAGTAAGCGATATTGTAAAGCAATATGAAGACGAGCAAGGAAATGTCTATTATAAAATGAAAACACATGATATCAGGGTACAGGCTACGCAAACTTCAGGGTTAGCGCCAGTTATTACTTATTGGATGGGTGAAAAAGAGATTACAGACGATATTCGAAGTTTACGCTTTAGCCCTCGCCCTCCCTCAAGTTATATTCAAGATTACGATGAATTTCAAACTATGCTTTATGCGAAAGAACAACGTTCCATCAACGAACTATATGAACAAATGAGTATTAAACCGAAAAATATGTCTTCAGGAAAACAAATAGTATGGAGTTCTTTCGTGATTGTTTTAGCGATGCTCCCACTATTAATCGCAATCTGGTGGTTTAAGTAAACAAGGTTATGTTGCTCCTACACGTTACTCTCGATTGTTCAGTAATACCTACTTTTTTTCAAAACTTTCTATTAACATTCCTAATCAGCTTGACAGACATGCTAAAGTAGTGCATTCTTTATAGAAATCGGACTCCAAACAAAAGAATTGATGAAGGTCCATTCAAAAAAGATATTGAATTATACAATATAAGCGAGCGAAGATTAGTACCTAGAAACTGCTTGATCAGAGAGCGATGCCCACCGGCTGTAAGGCATTGTACAAGAAAGACTAAAGAACCTACTTCGTAAATCGTCCTAGCAAACTAGGCGCAGTCTCAAGCGTTATGAGCAAAGTGGAATGTCAATGATGTTCAATCTAGGTGGTACCACGGAAAGTAAACCTTTTCGTCCTAATTTTTTAGGATGAAAAGGTTTTTTTATTTTTAAATTTAGCGAAATCTTTGTGGCTGCTAAAGTTTAAATCATAGTACAAGTGTAATGGCGAATTGGAGGTATTGCTATGGAAAGAAAAAGAATTGTCGTCAAAATTGGGAGTAGCTCCTTAACAAATGCAAAAGGTGAAATTGATAAAATACGTTTAATGGACCATGTCCAAGCGATCGCTGAATTAAAAAAATACGGTCATGAAGTATTGCTTGTTTCATCAGGCGCAGTAGCAGCGGGCTTTAAACAGCTAGGCTACCCTTCTCGTCCCGTCACATTAAAAGGTAAACAGGCTGCAGCAGCAGTTGGGCAAAGTTTACTAATTCAAACCTACAATGCTTTATTTAGCATTTATGATATTGTGCCTGCTCAAATTTTACTTACTCGCACTGATTTTTCAAAAAAAGAGCGTTATAAAAATGCCTGTGCCACATTTGAGGAATTATTAGAACGCTCCATTTTACCTATCATTAACGAAAACGATTCGGTATCTGTCAGCGAATTAACCTTTGGAGATAACGACATGTTATCAGCACTTGTAAGTGGTCTTATACATGCCGATCAGCTCATTATCTTAACTGATATCAATGGCTTGTATAATGCCAATCCATCTAAAAATCCTGATGCACAACGTATTGATCGTTTAACAGAGGTATCTGATGAGATGCTTGGCTTTGCAGATGGTTCAGGGTCAAAGGTCGGTACAGGTGGTATGGAATCCAAATTACTGGCAGCTCGAGCAGCCTTAAATGCAGGTGTCAAGGTGTTTATTGGAACTGGTCACGGTGCTAATAAGCTTGTCGATATAGTAGAAGGACGTGGTGATGGTACGTATGTTGAGCATGACGCACTTGCTGTTTTAACGAATAATAAACAGTGGATTGCACTAACGGAAGTATCTGGTAAAATTTTTATAGATAGCGGTGCAGAACATGCATTATTGGCAAATGGGAAAAGTTTGTTGCCTGCTGGTGTAAATCGTGTCGAAGGCGACTTCGCAAATGGCGACGTTGTCGAAGTCTATAGTGACAAGGGACTACTTGGCCGTGGTGAGGTCTTATATTCTTCCCTAGAGTTAGCACATGCGATGGGAAAACGTACAGATGAGTTAGCGAACTATCCCATTGAGGTCATTCATCGAGATAAATGGCTAAAAATTTAAACAAATTAAGGAGGAATTCACATGACGAGTGAAGTTCAACAAAAAGGAAAGCTGGCTAAGGCCGCAAGCTATATTTTAAATATTAAAACAACTTGCGAGAAAAATGAGGCTCTCACAAAAATTGCTGAGCAATTACTAATCGACCAAGATACGATCATTGCTGAAAATGCAAAGGATTTAGCAAATGGCGAAAAACAAGGAATGCCCGCTTCTACCCTCGATCGCATTATGCTAAACAAAGAACGAGTAGAGGCAATGTCAAGTGCTATTCACTTGTTAGTTGAATTAAATGATCCAGTTGGTAGTCTCTTAGAACGAATAGAAAAAGAAAATGGATTACTAATTGAAAAGCGTTTAGTACCAATTGGCGTTATCGGGATGATTTACGAGGCACGCCCTAATGTAACAGTAGATGCGGCAACATTATCATTAAAAACAGGCAATGCAGTCATTTTACGTGGTAGCTCTTCTGCTAAATTTTCGAATGTAGCGCTAGTGGCAAGTATTCATCGTGCACTTAGCAAAACGTCTATCCCTGCGGACGCTGTGCAATTAATCGAGGATACAAATCGTGAAACTGTCAAAGAATTATTCCATTTAAAAGAATACTTAGATGTTTTAATTCCTCGTGGCGGAAAGGCACTTATTGACTTAGTAGTAAATGAAGCCACTGTACCAGTACTAGAAACAGGTGCTGGCAACTGTCATATTTATGTAGACCAAACGGCCGATTACTTAAAAACAGAAAAGATTTGCATCAATGCAAAAACACAGCGCCCTTCTGTTTGCAATGCCGCAGAAAGCTTACTTATTCATCCTGAATGGTTTCATGAGCACGGCAAACAGCTACTAAGTGCTATACATCAAGCTGGTGTGACAATTATCGGCGATGATACTGTTTGCCAAGCTCTTGATTTCGCGCAACTAGCAACTGTAGAAGACTATGCAACTGAATATTTAGATTTAAAGATTAGCGTTAAAATTGTGGAAAACGTTTATGAAGCAATTGAGCACATTAATAAATATGGCACGAACCACTCTGAAGCCATCATGACAGAGAATCAGTTAGCAGCAGATACTTTCTTACATAGCGTGGATGCTGCTGCTGTTTATCACAATGCATCCACTCGCTTCACAGATGGCTTTGAATTTGGCTACGGTGCAGAAATCGGCATTAGTACGCAAAAATTACATGCTCGAGGACCAATGGGTTTACCTGCGTTAACATCTACAAAGTATTTCATTCACGGTAACGGCCAAATCCGAGAATAATTGTAGAACAATGAAAAGTCGACAGTTGACGTACGTACACTGTCGGCTTTCTTTGCTTATTTTATGAAGCTTTAGGATTGAAAGATTTATAGAGGGACATGGCGGATTCTACTCCTAACCGAGTAGTTCTACCCTCTACATGAGTGAAGAACTTTAATAATGGAGCGAAATAAACGTTAATATTTTCACAAGCGTCAAAAATTTTAATAGAAAGAAGGTTTTATATGAACATTTCAGCGATTATCAAACTAACTGTTTCAATGGCCCTTTTTGGCTCTATTGGATTTTTCACCGTTCATACGGGTGTACCTGCAATCGAGCTAGTATTTATTAGATGTATTTGCGCTACCCTCTTCCTTGGCGGAATGTGGCTTATCACTGGTGGTCATAAGACGGAAAAATGGGATAAAAAAGAAATTTTACGTACACTTCTATGTGGTGTCTTTATTGTCTTAAACTGGGTATTTTTATTTAAAGCCTTTGAAGAAATGTCGATTTCCATTGCCATTTCTATTTATAATTTAGCACCAATATTCGTATTAATTTTTGGCGCATTGTTTTTAAAAGAAAAAATGACTATTCAAGCGTTACTAGCAACACTAACTTGTTTTATCGGCAGTATGTTTATTATTGGTTTAAATAATTTTATGTCCCTCTCTGAATTTATGAAATCAGGCTTTATATGGGCATTACTGTCTGCATTATTTTACGCATTTACGATGCTAACAAGTAAAACGATCACAAAGCTTAGCTCCTACGCATTAACATATATCCAAACAACGGTCGGAATTATCATACTATTGCCATTTGTTAATTTTTCGTTATTTGGAGATTTAACGACTACAAACTGGCTATATATTTTAGGAACAGGTTTTATTCATACAGGATTTGTTTACTATTTATTTTTTGATAGTATTCGTAGCCTCTCTACCATACTAGTTTCAGTATTAGTATTTGTTGACCCTGTTGTGGCAATATTGCTTGATATGCTGTTGCTTGATTTTATGCCGAGCTTTATGCAAACAGCTGGTATTGTATTAATTTTCGGCGGTATTTTCTACACTATTTACGTACCAAAGAAAAAGCGAATGCCTCGTAGCAAAAGCGAAGCGTCTGCTACGGAATCCCCCCACCTTTAAAGGTGAATGCGGTTTGGTTCGGATATCTAAACAATGCTGAAATAAGGAATTCAGTCTAAGTATGTGAGGGCAAGGTGATGGAAGTGTCTTGCTGAGCGACGGATTCAAATGAAGGCGACGGAACCAACTGGCTTAACGACGGATTCAAAGCGCTTAATGACGGAATCGGTGCTGAACGACGGATACAATGCGCTTAGTGACGGAATGACGGTGCTGAACGACGGATACAATGCGCTTAGTGACGGAATGACGGTGCTGAACGACGGATACAATGCGCATAACGGCGGATAGCCACTCCTTATGGCAATTTTTCTGTGCGACAGCACCACTTATCTAGGACGAAATTGAAATAAAGGAGGTTTTTCCATGAGTAAACTTTATGCAATTGGTGAATTATTAATTGATTTTACACCTACTGAACAAAATGCCTCCCTTGCTGCAGTTGAGCAATTTACTAAAAATGCTGGTGGGGCCCCTGCCAATGTTGCAGCTGTTTGTGCAAGGCTTGAGCAACAAGCGGCCCTCATTACACAGGTAGGTCAGGATGCTTTTGGAGATTTTCTAGTAGAAACATTAAAGAAAGCCGATGTCGATACGAACTATATTGTTCAAACTGTTGAGGGTGAAACAAGTCTAGCCTTTGTTTCATTGACTGGTGATGGAGCCCGTGATTTCTTATTTTATCGCCGCTACGCAGCTGATTTACTTTACAACAAAGAGCAACTGCCACCTAATCTTTTAACAGATAAAGATATTCTTCATTTTTGTTCAGTTAATTTAGTGGAAAGCCCAATGAAACATGCACATGTGGCCCTGATAGAACAGGCTCAACAGGCAGGGAGTCTTGTTTCTTTTGATCCAAATGTTCGCTTGCCACTGTGGAATGATGTGAAGGCATGTCGTCAAACCATTTTAGAATTTTTACCAAAGGCCCATATCGTTAAATTGTCTGAGGAGGAGCTTTTATTTTTAACAGCGATTGAGGATGAAGGAACAGCCGTCCATTCATTATTTCAAGGGAAAGTACAAGTACTTATCATTACTCGTGGAGCAGAAGGTGCAAGTCTTTATACGAAAAACCTTCACGTTAAAGTACCAGTTGACAAGGTTCATGCGATTGATACAACCGGAGCGGGTGATGCCTTTATTGGTGCATTGTTAGCCATTTTCCTTAGCAAGCAGATTACAGCGAACAATCTAGTCGACTTTTGTCAGCAGCATGCTACCTCCCTCCTTACATTCGCGAATAGCTATGCGGGAGCTTCGACAGAAAAACATGGGGCCATGCCCTCTTACCTTACTAAGCAAGAGTTGCCATTTAAAGACAATATATTCAATTGAAACTTATGAGGAGGTACTCCGATGAAATCTATTACTAAAAAACGAACAAAAGCATTTCTAATTGATTTGGCAATTTCAACCGCTGTCACAGCTGGAGTGGAATATGTCCTGCGGAAAAAAGTAAAAAACGAGGCTATTCATGCCATTGTCACACCAACAGCCGTTATGTGGTCACTTGAATTTGCACAATTACGTAAAAATGGGCAAACCGTTGGCTATAAAAAAATGGGGATAGCACTTGAGAATAAAAGTGGGACTAAGCTCACTTCTGCTCAAATTCTGAAACGAATGGCATACCGTGACTCAATCAGCCTTTTCGACTACTTGAAAAATCCAACAGCGTTCGAACAACAAAACGGACAACTTCTACCTCACGATCACTTCTCAGACACCGTTGTAAAAGAAGTCTAACAAAATAAGGCTACTCAAAATATTATTGGGTAGCCTGTTTTAATAGAAGGAGAGGATACACTTGAATTTGGATCATGTTGTTGAGGTTTTACTTGAAAGTTTAAAAAGTGATCAATATATTGAAGCTGTATTTTTTAAGAGAATCCATGGCTAGAGAGGAGCATGATAAATTTTCAGATATCGATATGTCCCCAATCGCAAGAAGCATATCGAAACTTATAAGGATACATTATTTACTGATGACATTTATATTATTGCCCCTCAGCTACTAGTCGTATATGAAGATTTGATTCATGTCGATTTATTTACCGTAGCTCCCTCTGAAATAAGTAATAAAGATGCAAATCAATTATGCCTCGGCATAATTGCGTCCGGAATCGGCTTTGTGCTTAGGCCTGCACGATGCAGGTCAGTTAGCCGTTATCGCATGGATGCGATGGTTTTAGGCTAACACCCCCAAAGCACTCCTTTCCGATTCCGTGACATCCGCCGGAGGCTTTAACTTCTTTCAGCGGGTGTTTGGACACCTGTTGAAAGAAGTTAAAATATTATATGATCCGAATGAAATTCTTACAGCTAAACTGGAAAGTACAACTATGGCATTAACTCCACTCGAATTTCAAGATGCTGTAGATGATACTATCTGGTATTTGTATCAATATTATTGGAATGCTCAACGCGGAAATGAGATTTGGTGTATTCATTTATTGCGGAATAGTTTAGAACACTTCGCTAAAGTACTCCTACATAAATATTGCCCTGAGCGAGCTTTACTTGGGCTTAAAGCGATATATAATTCGCTTCCCTCTGCCCTTAAATGAGATAGTCGATATTATGAATTGTATGAGCCTTGTTACACATGAAATGGCCATTAAGAAATTAGTGAACGCCTTCAATAATGAATCAGATTGGATATTTGAAAATGTGCCGACTAAAGAAGAAATTATGCCATTATGGGAAAAATAAAAGAGTTATTGCACTAAAATAAAATAGCAAACTAACATAAAACTTAGTTTGCTATTTTTAATATATTGAGTATCCTACGCCTAATTAAATTGTTTTTTCATTAAAATATGCGGGATGCCACAATCCATAAATTCTTCACCTTCACGTTTATAGCCTAATTTTTCATAAAAGCCTTCTGCATAAGATTGCGCGTTTAATTTTGATTTTGTTAAACCTTTTTCTACTGCTATTTCCTCTAAACGTTGGATAATTACTTTACCTAAACCAAATTTGCGGAATTCTATTAATATACATATACGCTCTAATTTGCCATAGCCATCAACAACTCGCAGTCTACCAGTACCAACAGGTTGATCGTTATAATATACAAGGATATGATCACATGCTGCATCTAGCGTGTCGAATTCATCATATTCTTCTTCCTCTGGCACCTTTTGCTCCTCAATAAAAACTTTTTGACGAATGGAAAACGCTGTTTGTAAGTCTTTTTCATCTGTAATTTTTTTTGTGTTCAATTTTATATTCCTCCTCATTTTTTCTGTTTTAGGAGTGTACTCTCCCCTGCTTGGAAAAGAAAACCACCTGTAGATATGAAGTGAAATTTCCCTTCATGGATGATAATATATAGTATAGAGTATTTTTTATTGCAAATACAATATTTTTCGGAGGCAATCAATGAAGGAAATTTTACGAGATATTGGTGCGATTGCTCGGGCACTTGATTCCATTAGTAATATTGAGTTTAAAGAACTTGATTTAACAAAGGGACAGTATTTGTATGTCACTCGCATCTGTGAAAACCCTGGTATTATTCAAGAAAAGGTTGCTGAACTATTGAAGGTAGATCGCACAACTGCCTCTCGAGCTATTCAAAAGTTGGAGACTAAAGGTTTTGTAGAAAAGCGTAGTGAAGTTGGTAACAAGAAAAACAAACAGCTTTTCCCAACAGAAAAAAGTTTAAAGATTTATCCATTTTTAAAGCGTGAAGGAGACTATTCGAATGCTAGAGCATTAGATGGTTTTTCTCATGAAGAAATGGACAGTGTTCAAGACTTTTTAATTCGTATTCGTCAAAACATTGAAACTGATTGGGAATACGTAAAAAAAGGGCATAAACGAAATTATTAAAGGTGATTCCTCGTGCTTTTTGAGCATTTGGAACCGCCTTCCTTTGCGAAGAATACCTATTTTAGTATAACGTTAACAGCCCTTGAATTACATCCTTTTGGCACTCTAAGCATTAGTTAGCGAGCGAATAGTATGATAAAATGAAAGTTATTATAGGATTTAAGCGAGGTCTACTATATGTTGCCTGATTATGTTGAGATAGCCCATGAGATAGCTAGAAAGGCTCATGCTGGACAAGTTGATAAAGCAGGCGTTGATTACATTAAACACCCTGAAACAGTCGCCAGCTTTGTGAAATCAGCGGAAGAAAAAGCTACTGCTTATTTGCATGATGTTCTTGAAGATACAAAGATAACAGCAAATGACTTTAAGAACGCTGGAATACCTGATAATGTGATTGAAGCGGTGCAAGTCTTAACCAAAGATAGAAATACACCTTATTTTGATTACCTGAGGCAAGTTAAAGCCTCCCCTATTGCTAGAATAGTAAAACTAGCGGACTTAAAACATAATTCAGACCGCTCCCGGCTTCTAAGCATAACCGATAAGGATTTAGAGCGACTTGAAAAATATAAAAAAGCTACTGAGTTTTTAGAGCAGTAACAAATTAGCAAAAGGTAGAAAAAGAATTGTTAAGTAAAATTTATATTACTTTCATAGCTATTTCAGGTTACCTTAATTGTTCAGTTTATCCGCCTTGCCTTAGCTACAAAAGCAAAGAAAACAGCTCACAAAGCACTTGATTAGATTGTCAAATTTGACAGTCTTTTTCTTTTGGGTACATACTGACGACTAAGCGGAGTAAGAGGGTTCGGATGATATAAGAAAAAAGCACCTTGCATAATGCAAAATGCTTTCTTAATTTCGCGGAAGACAATACGGAAAATATCAAACACTACAATTATTAATTGTCCGTCAAACACTCTATAAACGTTTGAACGACTAAAAATTATTTTATTTTTTTACACCCCCTCGTCGTCAATAGCGATGAAGGCCTATGATTTATTGAAAAAAACAGCACCTGATATTTTACGCTTTTGAACGCGGATCCATAAAATCGCGTAACGCATTGCTAAGCATATACAAACCTAATACAAGTACTGTAATAGCTCCACCTGGCGCATAAGTGTACCAAGGGGCTCCAACTAAATAGGCTTGTGAATCTTTTAACATTCGTCCCCAACTAGGGTTTGGTGGCTGCACACCAAGCCCTAAATAACTAAGTGCCGCCTCCGCAAGCATCGCAGTCGCAAAGGTCACAGTGGCAGCGACGATAATTTGCGATGAAATATTAGGTAATATATGACGAAACATAATGCTATAAGGTTTTACACCGATTAACTTTGCTGCTAAAACATATTCAGTGTCACGATGTTGAACGAAACCACTACGTGTAATTCTGGCAATGGCCGGTATGGCAATAATGCCTAATGCAATAGCCGTATTAACAATCCCCGGCCCAAATACTGCCACGAGCATTAAAGCTAGTATAATTCCTGGAAAGGCCATTAATGCATCCATCATGCGCATAAAAATTTCATCGATCCAGCCACCTACATACCCCGCTACACCACCAATTAAAATACCAAAAATTATTCCAATAAATACTGTCATTAGTCCGACTGCAAAGGCCGTTTGTGTTCCTTTCATAATACGGCTAAAAATATCACGACCAAATTCATCCGTTCCAAATAGATAATCACTACTTGGGCTACGTAATTTTTGAGGTATATTCATCGAATTCACATCATGAGGTGTATAAAAAAAGCTGATTATCATGATGATTAGAAAACCGACAATGACTAGTAGACCAATGATTAAATTAATATTTTTCATGTATCTTTGTATATGTTTCATCGTATCCACCTCGCTCATCGTAATCGGATTCTAGGATCTAACACTGAATATAAAATATCGACCATAAAATTAATCATGACCACCGCAACCGTAATATACATAACGATTCCTTGTACTAATGGAAAATCACGATTACTAATAGCTGTGATAAGAAGTTGACCAACGCCTGGCAGTGAAAATACTTGCTCCACAATAATCGTCCCAGCAACAACTTCAGCCATAATTAATCCAAATACCGTTAATATTGGAATCATCGAATTTTTTAAGACATGCTTATACATAACATTTTGCTCAGACATCCCTTTACTACGAATCGTACGCACATAATCGAGCTGAACTTGCTCTAAAATTGACGTACGAACATAGCGAAAATTGACCGCAATTTGTGGAATCGCAATTGTTAACGCAGGGAGAATAAGTGTACTTAACGCTCCTGCTACACTTTGCGTCCACGGAATATAACCACTTATTTTAAAGAAGCTGAACTGTAGTCCAATATATAAAATGAGAATCATTCCAAGCCAGAAAGAAGGAATGGCCATACCAACTTGTGTCACTGTTGACAACGACATATCACTGAACTTATTTTGTCTTCTCGCCGCAAACATCCCCAACGGTAATGAAACGAGTAACACAATTACGAGGGCGAGCCCAGCTAATGACATCGTTACAGGTAGTCTGTCAAACAGTAAGTCTTTTACCGGCATTGAAAAACGAATAGAATTTCCTAGTTCCCCTGTTAATAATCCCTTCATCCAATCTGTATATTGTTCATAAAGGGGGCGATTCAAGCCAAGCTCTGATCGCAAATTTTCAATTTGTGTGGGATCCGCTTCAGTACCTAACATTGTCCGAACCGGATCTCCAGGTAAAATTTGAAAAACACCGAATGTAATGATCGACACTAGAAGGATAGTTGTTATTAACAGGATGAAACGACGTATAATATACATCATCAAGCACTCATCCCTTTCTAGTTGGAAATTTTAACCTCAGACATATCATGGAACCAGAACGGATAGTTCTTTAATCCAGTAACTTGCTTCTTAGAGCCCCAAACAATTTGATAATCTGCGATATAAACCGCTGCTGCCTGCTCAGCTAAAATTTCCTGTGCACGATGATAGTAGTCAATTTGCTTCGCCTGATCTCTTTCCTTTAAAACGTCTGCCATAATTTTATCGTATTCCTCATTTTTAAATTTGAAGAAGTTTTCACTATCATTTGTTGAAATGTAATCATTAATAATTTCATAAGCAGAAGCACGACCAGTTAAATCGATTGTTGTCATTTGATAGTCCCGACCAAAGTAAACTCGGTCTAGCCAAATTCCCCATTCGACAACTTCAATTTCTACATCAATACCAATCTCCTTTAAATTATCGGCAACGATTTGCGCGATATTTGAATAAATGTCATTATGTGAAGATACAGTAATTTTCGTTTTAAAGCCTTTAGGATAGCCCGCTTCTGTTAATAATGCTTTGGCTTTTTCCACATCACGCTTATACATATCTTCTAAGCCTTTCTTTTGATAGTCCCCCATCGCTGGACTCATGTTAGAACCAAGTGGTACAGCATAGCCCGCAAACACTGAGTCAATAATATCGGACTTACTAATCGCGTAGTTAATTGCTTGACGGACCTTTACATTATCAAAAGGTGCTTTCGTTTCATTAAATGTAACGATTAATGATGAGTTATTATTTTGATGAGATAAGTTATAGTTATCTCCTACTTCACTTACGCGCTGCCAAGGTACACTCGTTAAATCGACTTCATTGGCCATTAAACTCATAATCGCTGCTTGATCATCCGATTGAAAGGTAAACGTCACTTTATTCAAATAAGGTAAACCTTCCTTCCAGTATTTTTCATTTTTCTTCAGTTCTAAATTTGTGCCCGGAGAGTATTTTACATATGCAAATGGTCCAGTACCTATCGGGTTTTCATTATGCTTTCCATCATTGCTTTTTGGTAAGATAGCTGATTGTCGAGCCGTTAATGAATATAAGAAGTTAGAGTTCGGCTCTTTTAGCTTGATCACAAATGTATTGGCATCTGGCGCTTCTGTTGACGCAACATTATCAAAGCTGTTTGACATCTTTTCGCCACCGTTTTTCCCCATTAAACGATCAAATGAATACTGAATATCCTCAACAGTTAAATCCTCTCCATTATGAAATTTCACACCCGGACGAATATTGAATGTATATGTTAAACCATCTTCAGATATTGCATAGCTTTCGGCTAACCCTTCTATTAAAGTTCCATCTGTTTGCGGTGCCATTAGTCCTTCAAAAATATTAAGAATCATTTGGTAAGAAATAGACGCTGTCGCTTTATGTGGATCTAAAAAATCTGGGTCGTCATTTATACGTACTACGATTTCTTGAGGTAAATCCGCCACTGTCTTTCCACTAGTACTTGCATCCTTTTTGTCATCACTTGAACAGGCACTCATTAATAAAACGACTATCATTGTCAATAACAGCAACGACCAATTGTTCTTTAGTCTCATGTTATTTCCCCCTATTCTCTATGTGCTCATTATTTGAATGCTTTTATAACTTTCTACTTCAGCTAATTTATCTGCAGCTTTAATGCCAGTAATGATCGCTTCTTCCATAGCTCTTGTAGCTAGATGACCCAAATAGTCCACTGGAAATCTTTTATTCCCTGTACCAAGCACGAAAATCGTATCTCCATCCAGCATTGTGTGTACTGGATAAATTGTCCGTGCAAGAGCATTTTGTGTAAGCTGGGCTATTTTTTTGGCCTCTGCTTTTGTCAGCTTGGCATTCACTGCAACGACACCGATTGTCGTATTCGTACCAGACAATGCTTCCGATTGCACATGTTCCTCTAAATACGTACAGCAATCCATCCATTCCCCTGTTTTCGGATTCCTTGCTCCTGCTAGCGTTTCTCTTGTAATAGGATCTTTCACATCTCCAACGGCATTAACAGCAACAATGGCACCCACTACAACATCCTCTTTGCCAGCTATAGAGGCGCTACCTAGTCCCCCTTTCATACAAAATTGAGGACCCGCCAATTTTCCTACAGTCGCACCATAACCAGCCCCTGTATTACCATTTGCAAATGGACCAACAACCGCACTTTTAGCGGCTTCATAGCCCATTGGAGCAGTAGGTCTTGTCTTTGGATCACCGATAAATAAATCGAACAGCACCGCACTAGGAACAATTGGAATTGTGGCAACACCTGCCTGTACGCCAACACCTCGCTCCTCTAGAAATTGCATGACTCCTGTCGCAGCATCCAATCCAAATGCGCTCCCCCCTGACAGGCAAATCCCATGCACATGCTCAATTTCGTTAATAGGATCAAGTGCATCTGTCTCTCGAGTGCCCGGCGCTGAGCCTCTTACATCGACACCGCACACCGCACCATTTTCCACTAAAATCGCTGTACAGCCTGTAATTCCTTCACTATTTTCTGCATGCCCTACTTTAACTCCAGGCACATCTGTAATGTTTCCAAACACCATACACACCCCACTTAATAAAGACTGATTTTTCAGTCTATTCATCATATAAAAAGCACGCTACCCGTTGATGGTTATTTTCTTCTTGAAGCTCTGGCCGTTCCTGATGACATCTTTCCATCACATAGGGACAACGTGTATGAAACACACAGCCTACAGGAGGATTCATCGGGCTCGGCAATTCACCCTGTAACGGTATTTCTTGTTTCGGCTCATCAAAATTGATCACTGGAATGGCGGATAGCAATGCCTGCGTATATGGGTGCAGAGGATTTGCATATAATTCTTTCTTCGTACCAATTTCCACTACCCTCCCCAAATACAACACAGCTACTCGATCGCTAATATGTTTTACAACACTTAAATCATGTGAAATAAATAAATAGGTCAAATGAAATTCATCCTGTAAATCCATCATTAAATTCAATACCTGTGACTGCACCGAAACATCTAATGCAGATACAGGCTCGTCCGCAATAATGAACTCTGGATGAATAGCAAGAGCCCGCGCAATACCGATTCGTTGTCTTTGGCCCCCGGAAAATTCATGTGAGAACTTTTGCATAGCATCCTCTGGTAAACCTACCTTGTGTAAAAGCTCCTTTACACGTTCTTTGCGCTGCTCTTTCGTTAATGTTAATTGCAGCTTCATCGGCTCTTCGATAATGGCACCTATTCGCATACGAGGATTGAGTGATGCAAACGGATCCTGAAAAATCATTTGCATTTGATTGCGATAAGTTTGTAGTTTACTTCCCTTTAACTGCTGAATAGGCTGTCCTTTATATAAAATTTCTCCGTCGGTCGGTTCAACGAGTTTTAAAATAGTTCGGCCAAACGTCGATTTTCCTGAGCCGGATTCGCCAACGATCCCAAGCGTCTCACCTCGGAAAATTTCTAGAGAAATATCATCGACTGCTTTAATGACCTTTTTCTCATCCCTCATCGACTTACGTTTTACAGGAAAGTACGCTTTTAAATGTTTTATTTCAAGCAAGGCTTCTTTCTTCGTCATGATCATGCGCCCCTTTCTCTGAAAATAAATGACAGCGTACTTTATGCTCGTCTTGAATATGGATTGCCTCAGGTTGCACGTTACGGCATTGTGCCATTACAAATGGACAGCGTGATGCAAAACGGCAGCCTTCTGGTAACGCATAAGCCGGTGGAACAGTTCCTGGGATTGACGGCAATCGTTTAACATCTGACTCTAGATTAGGCATTGTTTTCAAAAGAGCCGTTGTATATGGATGCTTTGGATTCATAAAAAGCTCTCGCACTGGCGCTTCTTCTACAATTTGGCCTGCATACATAACTAGAACGCGATCTGCCGTTTCTGCTACAACGCTCATATCATGTGTAATAAATAATATAGCGGATTGATGTTCTTCCTTCATCTTCATCATAAGCTTTAAAATTTGAGCCTGTACTGTTACATCAAGTGCCGTTGTTGGCTCATCAGCAATTAACAGTTGAGGGTTATTGGACATTGCAATCGCAATCATGACACGTTGGCGCATACCACCTGATAATTGGTGTGGATATTCAGCAACCACCTTTTCTGCATTGGCAATACCCACTTCTTTTAAAAGATGCAGAGATTTCTCCCGCGCCTCCTTTTTTGATATCCTTTGATGTCTGCGAATGCCTTCCATCATTTGATTACCGACTGTAAAGACAGGATCTAATGATGTCATCGGCTCTTGAAAAACCATACTAATTTCATTACCTCTTATAGTGCTCATCTCTTTATTTTTAAAGTCTAAGAGATTTTTACCATTCAGTTTAATGGTACCAGCAGTAATTTCTCCTGGTGGAATAGGCAGTAATCGCATAATTGATAACGATGTAATACTTTTACCGCTTCCAGACTCACCTACAAGCGCAACCGTTTCTCCCTTACGAATCGTAAAGCTCACATCATCGACCACTTTTGCCTGCTTACCATTTTTTAAATGGAATTTTATTTTTAAATGTTTTACCTCTAGGAGCACCTGATTTTCTTTTGGCTGATCCATATGCATCCCTCCATCTCACATTTCATTACATTTGATTAGGTGGTGCATAGCGTATTGCGATATTTTTCATTTGCGTATAATTTCTCAACGCGACAAAACCTTTTTCTCGTCCAATGCCACTCTTTTTATAGCCGCCAAACGGCATTTGAATTCCGCCTGCTGCTCCATAGTTATTAACAAACACTTGTCCAGCATTTACACGACTTGAAACATAATGTGCAGTATCCAAATCCTTCGACCAAACGCCTGCAACTAATCCGTAATCTGTACTATTCGCTAAGGTAATTGCTTCATCAACCGTCGTAAACGCAAATACAGTTAACACCGGTCCGAAAATTTCCTCCTGCGCGAGTGGATCGTTAGCTTTTACTCCAGCAAGTATTGTTGGCTCAACATAATAGCCCTGTTCAAAGCCTTTAATCGTAAGAGTTTCACCACCAGTAACTACGTAGCCATCCCCTTTCGCCTTTTGCAGCAGTGTTGAAATCTTCGTATATTGTCGTTCATTTAGAAGCGGGCCCATATCAACGTCCGCTTCACCAGGGCCAACTTTTAATGCTTGGAATTTTTGTACTAATTGTGCCATGAATTTTTCTTTAGCACGCTCTTCAATTAGGAGTCTGGCCCCAGCCGAGCATGTTTGTCCAGCATTTTGAATAATGGCGCGTACAACTCCTTCAAGCGCTTGCTCCATGTTGGCATCCGCAAAAACAATATTTGGGGATTTTCCACCAAGCTCTAATGTTACTGGTACAACATTTTCAGCGGCTGACTTCATCACCTCAATGCCCGTCGGAACAGAGCCTGTAAACGTAATATGATTGATATCAGGATGGGAAGTTAAATACGGTCCAACATCACGACCTAAACCTGTAATATGCTGAAAAATACCTTTTGGTACTTTATCCGCAAACCATTCCGTTATAGCGTGTGTAGTTAATGGCGTATCCTCCGCACTTTTAACAATTACAGCATTGCCAGTAGCAATTGCAGCTGCTACACTTCTTGCCGTAATTTGAATAGGATAATTCCAAGGCACGATATGTACGGTAATTCCTACAGGCTCTAACACTACCGCATTTAAAATGCCGTCTTCAACGGGGATCGTATCCCCCATAACTTTATCGGCTGCTCCTCCATAAAACTCAAAATAGCGCGCCGCCGCTTCAATATCCGCTCTTGCTTGAGTTAATGGCTTTCCAACATCACGACATTCTAACAAACTCCATTCCTCTGCATGCAGACGTATATAGCGTGCAAGTTCAATGAGTAGCTGCCCACGTTCATAAGCCTTTATTTGCCGCCACTCTTCACTTTCAAACGCTACTCGCGCAGCGCGTACAGCCTCGTCAACATGGATTTTATTCGCATTCGTAATTTGGGCAATGACTTCACCAGTAGAGGGGTTCATGACATCCAATAATGCTTCCATATCACCATGTATCCACTCACCATTTATCAACATCGGAATTTTCTTCACGCGTATCCCTCCTATAGTCCACGACCACCGTCTACATGCAATGTCGTTCCTGTAACCATATTCGCTGCATCAGAGAGTAAATAACTTACTGCTCCGGCAATGTCTGATGGATTCACTAATCGCCCAAGTGGGACCGATTGAACAAAGACACTCTGCTTAGTTTGCTCGACGTCCGCTCCTTGTGCCGTAAATTGAGAAAGCATCTGCGTATCGGCTGGCCCTGGGTGAATCGTATTCACACGTATTTGGAACGAAGCTAGCTCAATAGCCAAACCACGTGTAAAGCTCTCCGCCGCCCCTTTAGATGCAATATAAGACTGTAAACCTGGGCGTGGTCGTACTGCAGAAATGGAAGCGATTGTGACAATTGAGCCCTTTAGCCGCTCCTTCATATAAGGAACGACTGCCTTTGTTGTAATAAATAAGCTTTTAACATTGACATCCATTAACCGGTTCCACTCGTCTATCGTTACTTGCTCAATCGGTTTTGCTGCCTGCGCTATACCAAGCGCGTTGACAAGTCCATCAATCCGTCCATACTCATCAAAAATCTGCTTGAATACTTCGTTCACACGCTCCTCTTGCAAGACATTGACCTCAAAGCATCGCAAGGCATCGTGCGCTAAATCGTTTAAAGAAGCTACTGATAAATCAAGCCCTACAGCAATATTGCCCTTTGCAAGTTGTTCCTGAATAATGGCTTTTCCCATACCACCACCAGCACCTGTTACAATGATGACCTTTTGCTCTACTGCCATGCTATACACCCCTTGCCGCTAAATTCATTTTGATAATCTCCTGACAAATCGCATCACCCATTTGTGCGGTTGTCGCCTGTCCACCAATATCTGCGGTTTTCACAGCCCCTTCTCGAAGTACCGTCTCAATCGCACTTACTATTAGCACCTCTAGATCAAGTCTTCCGATATGTCCAAGTAACAAAGCAAGTGACCAAATTTGTGCAATTGGGTTTGCTATGCCCTTTCCTGCAATATTTGGTGCTGACCCATGTACAGGCTCAAACATAGAGGGGAATTCCTTTTCTGGATTTAAATTAGCTGACGGTGACAGCCCAAGACCACCAACGATGGCTGATCCTAAATCTGATAAAATATCTCCGAATAAATTGGAAGCCACAACAACCTGAAAATCTTGCGGTTGTTCCACGAAATAAGCTACTAAAGCGTCGATATAGATAGATTCTAACTCTAGTGCTGGTGAGCTTCGTGCAACAATTCTTCTAGCATGCTCATCCCAAAACTTCATTGAATGAATAATAGCATTCGATTTTGTCGCGCTCGTAATCTTTGTTTTGCCATTTTTATAGGCATAATCACAGGCGGCTTGGACAATTTTTTCAATACCGATACGTGTCATAATCGTATTTTGAATCGTCATTTCCTGTGGTTGACGATGATAAATTCGCCCACCACTATCGGAATATTCCCCCTCTGCATTTTCACGGAAGATCACAAAATCAATATCCCTTCCATTAGCAAGTGGCGAGGCTATGCCAGGTAGTGATTTAATCGGACGAAAATTAACATATTGCTGAAAGCTTTTTCGTATCGGCATAATTAATTCCCATACTGTCACGTCATCAGGAACACGAGCATCTCCAATAGCCCCGAATAATATCGCATCAAACTCTTTTAATTTGTCTAATGCGTTACTTGGCATCATTCGACCGTGATTGAGATAATAATCTGAGCTCCAAGGAAAAATAGTTGTATCTATTTGTAATGTAGAATCATGTTCCTGAAGAGAATTTAGTACCTTTAATGCTTCCTCCATAACTTCCTTCCCAATACCATCTCCTGGAATAACTGCGATTTTTGTGTGAGTCATTGTGCATCACCTGCTAAAAACTTTAATGCTGCTAAACGGTAAATGGCTGTAGTTTCTGCTAATTCTTCGATATCGACATATTCGTCAATTTGGTGGGGCATATCACGATCACCCGCTCCAACGGTAACGATTGGTACCCCATGCACATGTAGGAATGTTCCATCTGTAGCTCCTGGGACACCGTTATATTTCGGCTCTTTTTCCGTTACCTCAGCGACTGCTTCATAAATGGCTTGTACAACAGGCTCCTCCTTCGCTGTTGCTGTTGCAGGGCGATTATCAAGCACTGTTAACTCAACTTTAAAATCCGGATCATCTGCTTGCAGGCGTTTTATAATTCCCTCAATTTTACCGAGAAGCTCATCGTGATCCTGTGCAGGAACTGTACGAATATCAAGTGTCGTCATACAGTGATCAGGAATGACATTAATTTGCGCATCTCCTTTTACAGGCGCGCGTAAAATCGTTGGTGTAATAGATGGCCAATTAAGCATCGGATCACGTCCTAAACGTGCCTGCTCTTCTTTTTCCAATTTTTCAAGCTCTACGATAAAACGTGCCATGCGCCAGTTCGGATTAATGCCACTCCAAGAAATCGCACCGTGCGCCATTTTACCGAAAACATCCACTTTCAAGCGTATTGCCCCACGCTGTGCGATACAAACGTTGTTTTCCTCTGGCTCACAAATAATTGCTCCATCTACATTATCTGCCCAGCCATTTTTTATAAAATGTTTAATACCAAGCATTAACCCTTCTTCATCACATGGAATACATAAAATAATCTTGCCTGTAAATTCCTCCTGATCCAGTAACAACGACTGACAAGCTGTAATCATACACGCAAGATTTCCTTTTGTATCATTTGTGCCTCGGCCATACATTCGACCATCAATAATTTCTGCACCGAACGGATCGTACGTCCACGCCTCACGATTCCCTTCAGTTACGACATCTGTGTGTCCTTCAAAGAGAAGTGTTTTTCCTGGCTTACCCGAATCAATAATACCAATGACATTCGGTCGACCTGGCACAACCTCCTCAACATGTGTTTCAATCCCTATATTACGTAAATATTGAGCGACATAGTTCGCGACTTCTTGTTCATTGCCATTTGGGTCATCTTCTCGGTAAACGCTTTCTATACGTACTAGCTTTTGTGTAAGCTCAATAACTGCTTCTCGGTCACGTATATAGGATTCAGTTGTCTTTAAACTAGTTACTGTCATTTATAAGTCCCCCTACATTTTATAGAATATTCTGAATTTAATTCATTTTATCATTATCCCTCTCAACAAACATTAGACAATTTGTAAATAATATATTGAATGCTTTTAACTTTATGTTTAGTAGTGAAAAGCTAGAAAACACAAAAATAATATATATTATGTTATTTTTCGATAAAAAGAGACTTAAGGGAACATTACAATAACGTGGGGTTGATTTCCGTTCCAGCCGGGCGCTTTGTTGCTGCCGCTTCGCTTTCGCACAGTTAAAACATTCGTTGCTGCCGCTTCGCTTTCGCACAGAGCAAAGCTTCCTGGAGGCGTCGGGGCAACAGATGTTTTTTGCGCGAAAGCGTAGTGCTAACGTAGCGACAGCAGCAGATGTTTTTTGCGCGAAAGCGTAGTGCTAACGTAGCGGCAGCAGAGGGTTTTGGTTTTGTATGTGCGAAAGCGCAGCGACAGCAGGATGTTGGTCACGAAGGCGTTATCACAGGAGGTGATACTTTTAGCCTTTGTTCCTCTATTGCTAATCCCCAAGGAGTCGCTCAACCTACACTCCAATCAACTTGTTTGCATAATATAGGCTTTATCAAAATGTCATCTCATATTTCGGTGATACTGCTGAAGAATTTTTATATAGCTTCAAATTCTAAAGACATTGATAAAGTAAGCTATGTTAGAGGTTACATAACCACAGATGGATACGAGCAGACGTATGACTGGACACAAAAATGTTAGAGCTACGACATTTGAAGATTTAAGGGGAAGATTAGAGGACTTAGCGAATGGTTGTTGTCGAAAAGATTGTTGCTATTCAACAAAGGTTGTAAGTTAGTCAATAAGAGAAGCGTATTTCTTATATCGCGTTTTAAAAAAAATGTTCAATAAGGAGGGGCATTCTGAGATGATAAATTAAAAAAAGGGTCACTCTGCTGGAAGTGACCCAAAGTATTACTATAAGATACTATTTGAACCTATCTAATTTCTTAACTTTCATTGAAGCTATAGATAAAATCATTGGTGAACCCGAAAAATTTAGCTCGAGCCTAATTGGTTTTACATTTGCATAAGATCCGCCCAATTCACCTTGGGCAAACGAATCATTACCACAAGTATTACCAACTAAAAGATCACCTTCCATCCCCACTACTTCTTACGAATAACAGGAATATGCGAAGAATCATGCTTTAACAGGATGCGCCTTATTAATGAACCTTTGTACTAAACGTTAAAGTGTCAGTGTATTTAAGTTGCTCTCATCTACTAGAGATTAGTTAGTGGATATGGCCATTAAATCATCATTTTCTAGCCAGTGTTTACCGCCGAGAAAATCAACTAAATAAAGCGGTTTGTAGTTGTTATTAATAGTAGTATAGATTACTTCGCCCGTTATCTTTAAGGCAGCTATCATCACTTGTGATCTGATAGGATATTTAATATCGACGCATTCCTTTAGAACAAGGATGAATTGTTCCATAGAGCAAACACCAGTCTGGAAGATACGGTGATTATCATCGGTCTCAATGTGGTATATAACTCCCCCGTCTTTTAATACATCGATTACGATTGTATGTTGGAATTGACCAACTGAACGAGTAGCAGAAAATCTACACCCGGTAACAGCTCGGTGGAATGGTTCTTTTTTATCCGGATGATATAAGCTTCTCTCTACTTGCTTCCAACCACTTTCTGTAAGTGCATTCTCAATATAACTAAAGATGGGGACGTATCGACTCGGGTTTTCTAGTATGAATTGTTTTATTTCTTCAAGTTCTTGAGCCAATGAGTTGTCGAAATTAGTCTCATCGAAATCTCCCTCTGAATACATTTTAGTCAAATCTTTCATTTGATTTCTAAACTGTTGGGGGGTGATAAGCTCTGTAATGACCCCTTCATATTTAAGTAATTCAGATGTTTGGGTATTGCCTGATGGATCGAACAAATATGGTTTGCCTAAATAAGATGTTTCTAAATATACCTTTAATAGTTTCATTTGCAAAGCTCTGTTGTGTTGTATGATTGGGCACCAAATTGCAATGATGTCATATCCAAAGACTTCATTCATTGCTAAGGCAAATATATGGCTGCGGTTAAGACAATAATCGAAAAGTGTTCTTCCTGTAGCGCCTACTCTAATTTCATTTAAAGGCAAGTCTACGAAATCGTATTTCAACTGCACTTATCTTCCCTCCTTTAAAACTATAATCTTTTTTTATTTGTTATTTGTCATTTGTTATTATTTATTATGCACTGTGCTCTTATAGCTTAAACTTCAAGGGTACCGATATAGAATATGCCCCCGCTCTCTTATGTTCCTGTTCTCCTGTTCCACTAAAAAATAACTTGTGAGATTTCAATGTATGAAACTTATGAAAAAAACATGACTGAAAGAAAATCAAAACGAAAATCCTTAATCTTAGGAAGTAATTGCCTTCAATAAGGCTAGTTGATCTGCTTTTCCTAATTCTTCGACTGCTTCATACATTCTAGGAAGCAACAAGCTAAAAAAACAACCTAGCGAAAAAATGGAATTGAAATATAAAAAAACCAGCGTCTATTTGAATTGCTCAAATAGACGCTGGTTTTTTCGTTTTATTGCTGGCGAGACTCTGTCATTTGCTTCCAAACAGAACCTTTTGCTTCCTCACCTTGTTCGATGCGGGCAATCGCCATTTTTACTTGTAGCTTCACTTCAAACTCTTTATCCTCTTCAGCAGCTTTTAATGCCGTTAATGATTTCTCCGTACCAACTTCATATAAGTACATAGCTGCACGCCAACGAACTAGTTTATTTTTATCTTGTAATGCTTGCTGCATCGCGTCTTCAAATTCCACTAAGCCGAGGTCACTCATACAATCTCCTGCTGTTCGACGTACCGCTGCACTTTTATCCTGTAATGCCTTTTCCAAAAAAGGTACAACCGCTACATCTTCAATCATCCCTAAATAAACGGTTGCAAGTCGACGGATAGACATTTGCTCATCTTGTAACGCTAAATCTAAAAGTGGTAAATCATCTAGCTCTGGATCTGCCATTTGGTCAAGCAATTGGAAACGTTTTTCCCATTCTGGTTGTTTAAACTGTTCAACAGAAATTTTCAGCTTAGCTTGCTTCTCAATAGTTTTCTCAGAATCATTAATCGTTGCAATAATCTCCGCTAAACGTTCCTCTGAATAAGTTACATCTATTTCTTGTTTTACGGCTTCCCCAATTTCCTCTAGCTCTCCATAACGTACACCATAGTCAATCCACTTACGTTGGAAAATATAATTTTCATCAACTGCAGTCTCAATAATTTTATTGAAAGCTTCCACAAAGCGGTCACCACAGCTTACCCGATGCTCACGTTGATTATCAAACACCTTTACTTGAAGCGGTACTTGTTTATAAAACTGCACATGGACGTACACTTCACCATAAAATTCATTGGCAACTTGTTCATTGTTTACTTCCTGTACATCTTCACCTAACACTTGACGGATACTAGCTAAAATACCTTCCCATGCATACTTTGCGTTACGCTCAACAGCGAAGAAATCTGCTACATGATAAACACCTTTAACACCTTCAATTGCTAAAATCGCTGCCGCATCACCTGTTGCTTCATCCTTATTATCTTTTGTAAAATTATAGCTTTTGCCAAAAGGTAACTCTGTATCAACGACAATCTTCATAGAATTAGGGCTTGGTGTTGGTTCAATTGTAATAATCTTCATGTATATCGCTCCTTATCCGTTTACGATTTCATCTAAATACGACCATCTTTCAATCAGATGCTCATATTGTGCATTCAGCTCATCTAGTTTCGCCGTTAATTCCTGTAGCTTTGTAAAATCAGCTCCAGCATTGGCAACACCTTCTTCTGTCTCCATAATTGCTGTCTCTGTCTTTTCTATTTCATCAGCAATAGTTTCCCACTCTTTTTGCTCTTTAAAAGATAATTTTTTCTTGTCTGATTTAGGTTTTTCGGTCTTAGGTTTTTCAACTTTCGGCGCCTCTACCTTTACAACAGCTTCCTGTTCACGCTTTAGTAAATATTCACTGTAAATATCAAGCGTCTCATTAACATGCCCTAGACCATCTAAAACCCACAGCTTTTTCGCAATTCGATCTAAGAAAAATCGATCGTGGGATATCGTTATAACAACTCCAGGGAAATGCTCAATGAAGTCCTCTAGCACACCTAATGTTTCAATATCTAAATCATTTGTAGGCTCATCTAATAACAGTACGTTCGGTTGCTCCATTAATAATCGTAATAAATGCAGTCGTTTACGTTCTCCACCTGATAATTTACCGATAGGTGTACCATGTGCATGAAGTGGGAATAAGAAACGCTCCAGCATTTGAGCAGCCGAATAGCGTACACCTTCTGCATCTGTAATATCATTTGAAGCTTCACGAATATATTCAATCATGCGCTCATTTTCATTCATCTTTGGTAGTGTTTGTTTGAAATGCGCTAACTTCACTGTCGAACCAACAAGAATTTCACCAACATCAGGTGTTAGCTCCCCTGCTAGCATGTTCAATAATGTTGATTTTCCTACACCATTCGCTCCGATAATACCGATACGATCGCCCTGCTGTAGTAAAAATGAAAAGTGATCAAGGATTTTTTGTTGGCCAAATGCCTTTGAAATATTTTCAGCCTCTAAAACTTTCCGACCGAGTCGTGTTGTTGCAAGACCAAGTTCAAGAGAGACATCCTCAGATTTACGCTCCAAGTTATCCTCTAACTGCTCAAAGCGCTGGATACGTGCTTTTTGCTTCGTAGAACGCGCTTTCGCACCACGACGAATCCATTTTAATTCTGAGCGATAGCGGTTGCGATCCTTTTGTGCAGAGGCTGCTTTCATTTCCTCACGAATAGCACGAGCTTCTAAATAATCCCCATAATTCCCCGTATGGCGGTATAATGTTTGATCAGCCAATTCGTAAATATGCGTAGACAGCTCATCTAAGAAATAACGATCATGAGTAATAAATATAACTGCTCCCTTTAATCGTAACACCATTTCCTGTAGCCACTCTGTTGACTGCACATCTAAATGGTTGGTAGGCTCGTCTAATAAATAAAGATCTGCCGGCTCGATTAAAACTTTTGCTAAAGCAACGCGCTTTTGCTGACCGCCTGAAAGTGTTAACACTTCTTTATCAAACATTTCAATCCCAAGCTTCGTAAGTGCTGTCTTAGCAAGAGCATTGACATCCCATGCCTGCTCTTCATCCATACGATGTTGCAAGCTAAATAACGTTTTTTGTAAACTTTCTGAAGTCGGATTTAATGCAAGTGCAGCAACCGTTTCCTCATATTCTCGATTCAGTTTTAAAATAGGTGAATCTCCTGCAAACACTGCCTGTAACACAGTTTCGCCACTATTAAAAGTAGGCTCCTGTGGTAAATAAGAAACACGATATTTATTCGGGCGGTCAACTTCCATAGAATCCGCTTCGATTTCATTTGCTAAAATAGAAAGCAATGTGGATTTACCAGTACCATTAATACCAATTAACCCAGCTCTCTCCCCCTCATAAATGGTAAATTCAATATTTTGAAAGAGCGTTTTATCGCCCACTGTTTTCGTTAAATTTTGTACAATTAAATGACTCATTACACTTTTCCATCTCTTTCATTTAGGTGTTGTTTAATGTCCATACTACTTTTTAATATGTAGTTTATTATTGATATCCATTTTTATCATAACACCAAATGACAGGTAAACAAAGGACAACAAACTCTTCTTAACCATCAAATAAACCTCCTCCATTACATGCAAAATGAAGAAAGGTTAAAAATCTCAAAAAAATATCCGGATAGAAATATTTCTACCCGGATACAGAAGCTAATTATTTCACCAATAATTAAGAAGCTTCCACCATAATCCTCCTACTATAACAAAAATCAGAATTGTTACAACAGAAACTACAAAACCAACTGTCCACCATTTTTTTTGATCAATATAGCCTGCACCGAAAAAGACCGGTGCTGGACCAGAACCATAATGAGTAGTGGCGCCAAATAAATTACTAAATGCTGCTAATAATATAGCCGCTAACATTGCTGGTGCTCCTGCTTGCAGCATAACAGATAAAAACGCTGCATACATCGCACTAATATGAGCAGTGGAACTCGCAAAGAAATAATGAGAATAGAAATAGACTAATGCTAATATGACTACAGCCCATATCCAACTATACCCAGATACAAGTCCACCCACTTCATTACTAAACCACGGAATTAACCCTAGTTTGTTCATAAAAGATGCCATCATAAATAATGTTGCAAACCAGATTAGTGTATCCCACGCGCCTTCTTCCTTCTTAATATCTGCCCATGTTAATACATCTAACAATAAAAGCAATGAAAGACCTATAAGAGCTGCTGTAGTAGCACTAATGCCTAAGTAGTCTCCACCAATCCATAACGACAACACAGCAACAAATACTACGATCATTCGTTTTTCTGAACTTTTCAGCGGACCAAATTCATCCAGCTTCTTTTTAGCAATAGCTGCTGCCTCTGGTGTTTCCTTGATTTCAGGCGGATAAATTTTATAAATAACGTAAGGAACAACGATTAAAGCTGTTAACCCAGGGACAATCATAGCCAATGCCCAACCAAACCAAGTAATTGTTACCCCTGCTGAATCGCTTGCCAGCTTTACAATTAAAGGGTTCGCTGCCATGGCTGTCATAAACATAGCAGACGTTATTAAATTTCCTTGAAAGCCTACCTTTAATAAAAATGCCCCCATCTTACGCTCTGTCCCGTCTTCCGGTTTAGATCCGAAAGTATGGGATAATGACTGGATGATAGGGAATATAACACCACCAGCACGAGCTGTATTACTAGGAATAGCAGGTGCTAATATTAGGTCACTCGCTAATAAAGAATAAGACAGACTCAAAGTTTTTTTCCCAAAAAGACGAACAAATACATAGGCAATTCGTTCACCTAGCCCCGTTTTAATAAATCCTCGAGAAATAAAGAAGGCAATAACAATTAGCCAAATCGTTGAATTGCCAAAACCACTTAGAGTCTCTTCAATAGTTAATGTATTAGTTATGGCAATCATAGCCATAGCAATAAAGGATATCGCTCCCATTGGTAACGGTTTCGTTATAAATCCTATAATTGTCGCAACAAAAATAGCAAATAGATGCCATGCTTTTTCATCTACTCCTGAAGGTACTGGACAAAACCAGATTGCTACGCCAACAGCAAGGGAAATGAAGAAAGGAATCCATTTGACTGCGCTTTTTGCTTCTTTCATGATGTTGATGCTCCTTTGACGGTTACCCCAATGTTTTTTAACAGGCGATTTCTCCCACGATCTAATACCCGAATAAACTATAGACAAAATCAAGATCCCCATTGTCGAAAAAGCATAAGTAATTATATATGCTTTGTGCATTGGATGAAAAGAGTTTTGACTCATTTTTTAAGAAAAAATAATCAACAATTACAATTATCTATCTTTTATGATGTTTTTTTGTTTTGAAAATTTTAAACAAACACATATTCATTGAAGTTAGCATGTGCAATTCCACTGAAAAAATACGAATGAGCGCGTTTTGAATGAGTTGGATATGCGTAAGTAATGATATTTTTGATTGGTATATTAAATCCTTTTGTATTCTATTTCATTTTATAAAAGTCTTGTTACTAACAGTAAAAATACCATGCTGATTGCCAACATGGTATTTTTCAAATCTTTTATTTAAATAGTGACTCATTACTCTATACTATCTTTTTTAATTGTATGATTATCAATTTGAACGAAATCCAACCGTTGCTAAAGATATATTTCCAAAGTCTTTTTCTAATTATTGCATATGTCTATTTTATATACTTAGAACGAACAATGGTTCTATTATAAGGATTGCCTTGTAACGTTTCACCGGAAATATTTAAGGTTATATTATATACACCAGATTTTTTATCACCTGGAAAATTCACCATAAAGTTTTGTTGATCAACCTTTTGAATTTGTAGAGATGAAGCAATATCTTTACCTGTTGGATCTAGTATTCGTAAATCGAATGTAAGTTTTTGTAATTGTTGATTAGCTTGCATCGTGATAATATTATTCGTTTCTAATGATACTGTTGGAATACTCACCTTTATCAAAGACGGCCCCCCGTGTTGAACTGCCAATAAATACGCATTATTCTCTGCTTGCGTCCTTAGATTTATCTTCCATTCCCCGATCTCAGAAATAACGCCAGTAAATGTATGAGGTGCTACGCCATTAAAGAAGGAGGCTTCATCCAATGATTGGATTGTCTGGTTGGTATATTTTATTCCTGAAGGAGATACCAACTCTATCTCATCACTAGTTAACCCTGTCCACAATTTAACATTATCTAGTGCAGTATCCACATAAAAAGAATGTGTCACATCATATGACGATTGTAACTTTCCTCCGTAAAAATAATGAGAAACATCCAACTCTTGAAACATATCAGATTGAGAAAAGTATTCTTTGTTTGCAATGATACGATCAGTAGAAGCAGACTGTAGATACTGTTCCAATCTAGAAAATACCGCAGATCCCATTCGAATACTGTCATGGTCAAGAGAGGTATCGGTAAATAAATGTGTTCCGTAAGCTAATTTAGTACTTGCCTCTTTGACTAATCCATCATTTGGATCGGACAGATATAGACCACCCATCCAGAGTGCAGATAGAAATGGTCCTGAATTAGTACCGGCTATTGTATAATAGTTGTTCCTACTTACGTTGGGGTGATTATCTATTAGTGAGCGAAAGTGTTCCATCTCCCCAACTTGAAGTGAATATGTTCCATCATCATTTTCACCGAGTAATGTAGCTAGCCAACCTGCCCACCAGCTATAAGCAAGATCAGCTAACTCTGATCCATAATGAGGTGAACCTAAAGTAAGCACCCTACCAACGTACGAATGAGCATTATTAAGAACTAATGCTGCTTGGGTATCAGGCCCACCCTTGCTATGGGCAATTATATTTAATTTTTTTCCGTGAAAATGTTGACTGATTTCTTTTAACATTGAGGCTAATAACTTTCCATTATCATATTGACTATAAGAACCTTTACCTGCCGCATCGTATAATTGAACAAATACAGTTTGATATCCTGCTTCATAAGCTTTTGTATACATATCATTAAGACCGTGATACTCTGTATTACCATACCAACTTGTAGAGTTACCGTTTTTCCCTTGAACGAAAACAATAGGTGGTTTATTCGGATCAACATTAGGTGGAGTATCTCCTAAAAACCACTCTCCCGGTGTAAAGCTTTCACCTGGTGGCTTCACTCCATAAGGTTCAATCGGGTTTGAAGCAAATACATCTGGAGTAGAAAAAAGAATAATTGTGACCATTACTAATAACGAAACCATTTTTTTCAAATTATTTTCCTCCTAACCATTATAGATTAAGTTCGTAAATCTGTAGAAAAGCAATTTAGATTCCATAATTCCAAAAAAACTCTCGATTACTACATCATCGTAACGCTTTCCTTTGCAAGGCATATCTTGTGTAAAGTCTACAAAAACAGGTGTTGATTAACTGACATTAATGATAATAAATCTGTCTTCAAAGATGTATTTTCAAACAGAGACAAACTAACCTACCATCCACCTATCTCAATATTCTATAAAAGGGAATGATTTCCTTCTAATTCAGACAAAAAAATAGCATTATCTTATACTGCGGCGAAGCCTAACGTTGAGAAGCAGCATAATAGATTGCGTTAACAAGTAAAATAACATAGAGCGAAACGAATTGTCCCTTTGTTTTTAAGTGACATACCAATTGCATTAATTACAGCACAACTTTCTCTTGAATATATCCTCGATAATTCCAATATATCTATTTTCCTTATTTCCTTATCGATCAAACCAAACGTATCTTTTTTTAAGTGATTCATAAATTTCTACCTTCTAGAAAAAGTAAATAATTTCGTTGCAGTTGGTCAAAAAACATTTAATTTAGCAAGTCTTATATCTAATTACTACCATCCAAACATTTTTCCTAAATTTCCTCACACATGCTTTAAAAATAATAAAAAAAAGTGGAGTAAATCACTCTAAGTTTAAAACGCGCGCTTGTGCCTTCATTTCACCATTTGATATAAATTGATGGACAAAACCAATCGAGTAGGAGGGAGTGGTTAACTCCCGACCTCTCACACCACCGTACTTACGGATCCGTATACGGCGGTTCCATGAAGTCTGACGAACAGCGA
>NZ_JBHURE010000013.1:0-119737 GCF_042674095.1 Lysinibacillus sp. NPDC056959
CTGTAGTCGGTCCCAAGGGTTGGGCTGTTCGCCCATTAAAGCGGTACGCGAGCTGGGTTCAGAACGTCGTGAGACAGTTCGGTCCCTATCCGTCGTGGGCGTAGGAAATTTGAGAGGAGCTGTCCTTAGTACGAGAGGACCGGGATGGACACACCGCTGGTGTACCAGTTGTCTTGCCAAAGGCATCGCTGGGTAGCTATGTGTGGACGGGATAAGTGCTGAAAGCATCTAAGCATGAAGCCCCCCTCAAGATGAGATTTCCCATTACGCAAGTAAGTAAGATCCCTCAAAGACGATGAGGTAGATAGGTTCGAGGTGGAAGTGTGGTGACACATGGAGCTGACGAATACTAATCGATCGAGGACTTAACCAAAATGTTTGAAACATTCAATGCACCGTTTATCCAGTTTTGAAAGAACAATTCTTTCATCAAGGGTTTCAAGATACGAGTAGTTCGAGGAAGCGATGGAGAGAGGGAAGGAGCGTACTCAAGTACGTGACTGACTGAACGACTGAAGCTGACGAAGAAATGCGATGTATATTGAAAGCCGAAGAGAGCTTCAAGACACAAGTAGTACAAGGAAGCAAACGAGTGAATGAGGGAGCGTACCACTGTACGTGACCGATTGAACGAGAGAAGCTGACGCAGTAATACGCCGTGTATTGGAGGTCGACAATAGTCTAGTGATGATGGCAAAGAGGTCACACCCGTTCCCTTACCGAACACGGAAGTTAAGCTCTTTAGCGCCGATGGTAGTTGGGGGCTTCCCCCTGTGAGAGTAGGACGTCGCTAGGCACCTAGAAAAGTCGAGGATTAATTCCTCGGCTTTTTTGTTTTATAAAATAATAATAAAATGATATACTCATTTAAATGTTAAAATTTACATAATGTTAGGTTATATAATATATTAACGAATCGACATACCCGCCGAAAAAATGGGCAAAGCAGACTGATTGTGGAATGTTTCAGCGGGAGAACACATTTGTGCCCGTAGAAACAAAAACGACTGATAGAATCAACTAAGAGGCGGATAGAACACCATCAAGAGAGATTCTTACAACTTGCTGGAATGTCTAAAAATAGAAATGGGTAGCCGCCAGAACGTTTCGGGCGGCTGCTTCACATTGTATATTGCCTCAACATTTGATATATCCATCACTTTTTGCTTAAAGAATAAAGTAGGACGAGCTTTATTAGCGAATTTTAGATTGAAATTAGATCTATAACACACATCGTGATCTAATAAGGGAGAATAAAAAATGAGGCGTAACATTTTTTCTGCTATATCTATATTTCTCTTAATGATTGCATTCTTTATGTTTGGCTATGACTCATCAAAATGGTATGGTAGTTTTTTTAAATTTCTTTATGATCTAAGTATATTTACGCCATTTATATTAGTAGGACTAGGAGTAATTAGCGCAATTTTGGGCATTAAAGGCGATATCCGTATGATTTTGATTGTACTCAATGCTTTTTTAATGTTCCTGTTCCTAGGTGCATATCTAATTGGAGTCTACGGATTTCAAAATCCTTAATAAAGAGCTGCAGATTTTATCTCTGCAGTTCTTTTAATTTGTCTTCGAATAGTACCGTTAAAGGAACAATTACTTTTTATTAGGGTGAGCAGTAGTGGAAAACCATCACTTCCTGTAATAACGCCATAGTGGCCAACATCGTGCCGCTACGTAGCACTACGCTTTCGCACAGAGAACATTTGTCGTTACCACTTCGCTTTCGCGCTAAAAACATCTGTTGGCCCAAGTGGCTCACCGGATACCCCAAAAAAGCACCTAGTCGGAACGAAAATCAACCTCACGTTATGGTGAAGAGCATATTATTAATGAATCATACATACTAAAGGAACAAACTAAAGGTATAATGGAAATCATACGAGAGAAAATAATTGGATATAAGATCGAAAGGAAGAAAGATTTGGGAAAAAAACAAATTTGGTATGAAGTAGAAGAAAATGAGTCAATTGAAGATTGTTTGGAAAGAATGCGTCAAGATGGCTATATGGCAGTTGGAAGAAAAGAAGAACCTATTTTTCACTTAGTCAATGGAGAACCAACGTATTTACGTCAAAAAATACAATTCAAAGCGATGAATTGCCAAGATTCTGAGTGGTTTTGACTAAAATCCGAACATTTATAAATGACTAAAATAAATTGTTCGCATTTTTGCATTGACGATAGTGAAATGACTTGTTAAAATGTGAGAAGGAAAAACAAATAAATCCCACATATATGCTAGAGGATTGGCTCTAGTGTCTCTACCCGGCACCGTAAATGCCGGACTATGCGGGAAAGCACTTTTGGCATGTTACGGAAGGGTGTGTGTACAGAAATGTACATTTGCATATTCTTTTATAATAAGTCCTCAAGTAAGCTGCTTTCACGTGTATGGTAGGGAGTAGTTTATTTGAGGATTTTCTTTGTTATAAAAAGAAAAAGTAAAGAATTGTAGTAGCTTTTATATATTTGATCATTTTTCTAACGTTAAAAAGGAGCGACAATCATGAATCCGAAAATCGGTGTCATTATGGGGAGTTCAAGTGACTGGGAAACAATGAAACATGCATGTGATATTTTAGATGAATTACAAGTACCGTACGAGAAAAAGGTAGTGTCTGCACATCGTACTCCTGACTTAATGTTTGAGTATGCAGAATCAGCACGTGAGCGAGGAATTCAAGTAATTATCGCTGGTGCAGGTGGA
Source organism: Lysinibacillus sp. NPDC056959 (assembly GCF_042674095.1). Lineage (NCBI taxonomy): Bacteria > Bacillati > Bacillota > Bacilli > Caryophanales > Bacillaceae > Lysinibacillus > Lysinibacillus sp. NPDC056959. The sequence goes on from NZ_JBHURE010000013.1 coordinate 2,723, forward strand.
GCTGCACATTTACCAGGAATGGTAGCAGCTAAAACAACGTTACCGGTAATCGGAGTACCTGTGCAATCTCGTGCTCTTAACGGTCTTGATTCACTATTATCAATCGTTCAAATGCCTGGAGGTGTACCTGTAGCAACAGTAGCGATTGGCAAAGCAGGAGCGACGAATGCAGGCTTGCTTGCAGCACAAATTTTATCGACAACAAATGCACAGCTTGCTAATAAACTAGATACTAGACGTGAAGCCACGAAGCAACAAGTACTGGAAAGCACAGGTGACTTAGTGTGACAAAGATAATTTATCCAGGGCAGACGATAGGCATTATCGGAGGAGGGCAACTTGGACGTATGATGGCACTTGCTGCAAAAGAGGCCGGCTTTAAAGTTGCTGTTCTTGAACCATTAATGGATTCACCATGTGGACAGGTTGCGGATGTTCGTATTGTAGCACCATATGATGATGAGGCAGCTTTAGAAGAACTTGCTGAGGTAAGTGACGTTATAACGTATGAGTTTGAAAACATCGATTATGATGGCTTAAAACGTTTAACACAAATGGCTTACGTACCACAAGGAGCAGAGCTAGTACGCATTACACAAAACCGTGTGACTGAGAAAGAAGCGATTATGAACGCAGGTTGTCCGGTAGCCCCTTATTTGGTTGTAAATACATATGAAGAATTACTAGCCAATATCGATAGGATTAGTTATCCTTGTATAGTCAAAACAGCAAGAGGTGGTTACGATGGCAAGGGGCAGCAGCTTTTAAGATCTGCAGAAGACCTAACGTTAGCAAATGGGCTTTTCACTCATTCACAATGTATTGTTGAGGGATTTGTACCTTTCGTTAAAGAGGTGTCTGTCATTGTTCAAAGAAACGGTAATGGTGAATCATATTGTCAGCCAGTTGGAGAAAATATTCATGTTCATCATATTTTACATGAAACGATTGTGCCAGCTCGTATAAAAGAGGAAACAGCACAGGCTGCAGAGCACGAAGCTTTGAAAATTGCTGATTACTTAAATTTAGTGGGCACATTAGCAGTAGAAATGTTTGTATTAGAAGATGGTGGAATTGTTATTAATGAATTAGCACCAAGACCTCATAATTCAGGTCACTATTCAATAGAAGCATGTAATGTTTCACAGTTCCATCAGCATATACGCGCTATTTGTGGTTGGCCATTACGTAAACCACAACTATGGGCACCATCAATTATGATAAATGTTTTAGGGCAGCATGTCATGCCACTTAGTAACTCAATTGCTAAATATCCTGAATGGTCTATACATCTTTATGGGAAAGCTGAAGCTAAGGTTAACCGTAAGATGGGCCACGTAACGATTATGACGAAAAACTTAGAAGAAACACTACAACAAATCGAGAGTTCTGGTATTTGGCCAGAATAGAAGGAGAAACGCAATGATCGAACGTTACACAAGACCCGAAATGGGCGCAATTTGGACAGAACAAAATAAATATCAAGCTTGGCTAGAGGTTGAAATTTTAGCATGTGAGGCTTGGGCAGAATTAGGCGACATTCCAAAAGAAGATGTAGCTAAAATCCGTGAAAATGCTTCATTTGATGTGGATCGTATTTTAGAGATTGAAAAAGAAACACGTCATGATGTTGTAGCATTCACTCGTGCCGTATCTGAAACACTTGGTGAAGAGCGAAAATGGGTGCACTATGGTTTAACTTCAACGGACGTAGTTGATACAGCCCTTTCTTTTTTAATTAAGCAAGCGAATGATATTTTACGTAAAGACATCATGAATTTCATTGACATTATCGCAGCGAAAGCGAAAGAGTATAAGCATACGGTCATGATGGGACGTACACACGGTGTTCATGCTGAGCCAACAACTTTCGGTTTAAAATTAGCTTTATGGTATGAAGAAATGAAGCGTAACTTAGAACGCTTTGAAGCAGCAGCAAAAGTAATTGAAACAGGAAAAATGTCTGGTGCAGTTGGAACATATGCCAATATCGATCCTCGAGTTGAGCAATATGTATGCGATAAATTAGGACTTGCAGCATCACCTATTTCAACACAAACATTACAACGTGATCGCCATGCACAGTATTTTGGGGCGTTGGCATTAATCGCAACATCAATAGAGAAATTTGCAACAGAGATTCGCGGCTTGCAAAAATCTGAAACACGTGAAGTTGAGGAAGGATTTTCAAAAGGACAAAAAGGCTCGTCAGCGATGCCTCATAAACGTAATCCAATCGGATCTGAAAACATGGTTGGTATGTCACGTTTAATGCGTGGCTATATGCTAACGGCTTATGAAAACGTAGCATTATGGCATGAGCGTGATATTTCACATTCATCTGCAGAGCGTGTTATTTTACCGGATGCAACAATTACCCTTAACTATATGTTAAATCGCTTCGGTAACATTGTGAAAAACTTAACAGTATTCCCTGAAAACATGAAACGTAATATGGGTCGCACTTTTGGTCTAATTTACTCTCAACGCATCTTATTAGCACTTATCGATAAAGGGTTAGTGCGTGAGGAAGCGTATGATACAGTACAACCTTTAGCGATGCAGGCGTGGGATGAGCAAGTTCAGTTCCGTACGTTAGTCGATGCAAGTGAAAAAATTACATCGTATTTAACGAAAGAAGAGCTAGATGAGTGCTTCGACTACAACTACCATTTACAGCATGTGGATATGATTTTTGAGCGTCTTGGACTTAACTAACGATCTTCTATTTCAGTAGGTAACCAAACACCTACTGAAATAGAAGAACTCAGTCTAAAAACGCCACGTCCTGTGGCAACGACTGAGTGACCAACATCATGTTGTTGCTGACGCTACGTTAGCACTGCGCTTTCGCACAGAAAACATTTGTTGGCCTAAAGCCTCCGGCGGATGTCACGGATTTTGAAAGGAATGAATTGTGCCAGCACAATTCAAAATCCGGACGCAATTACGCCAAGGCGAAATTGATAGAGTAAGCCACTAGCGGATGTTACAGAATTGAATCGTATACGACGATTCAATTCTGAACAATACGCGTGTATTTCATAATATCAGGGGGAGTAACGAAATGACTACAGGTCAACTTTTGTATGAAGGTAAAGCAAAAAAATTATATACAACAGAGGAGCCAGATGTGTTACTCGTTGAATACAAGAATAGTGCAACAGCATTTAATGGTGAGAAAAAAGAAGAAATTGAAGGTAAAGGCGTATTAAATAATCGCATTACCTCTCTAATTTTCGAAAAATTGCAAGCTAACGGAATTGCGTCACATTTCGTAAAACAATTATCTGATACGCAGCAGCTTGTAAAAAAGGTAGATATTATTCCAATAGAGGTCGTAGTTCGTAATATAGCAGCAGGTAGCATAGCGAAACGTCTCGGTTTGGAAGAAGGCACACCATTAAAACGCCCAATCGTTGAGTTTTATTATAAAGACGACGAACTAGGCGATCCGCTCATTACGACGGAGCATATTGACGTACTTGATCTTGCAACACCTGAGGAAGTGACAGCCATTTATGATGGAGCACTTGCAGTTAACGAAGTTATGCAACCTATATTTGCAGATGTCAACGTTACACTAATTGACTTTAAATTAGAGTTTGGACGTGACAATGATGGAAATGTACTGCTGGCAGATGAAATATCACCAGATACATGCAGACTATGGGATGCAACTACAAAGCAAAAGTTAGACAAAGATGTCTTTCGTAGAGACCTTGGTAATTTAACTGAAGTTTATACTATTATACTTTCTAGACTCGGAGGCAAATAACAATGAAAAAAGTTAAAATTTACGTAACATTACGTGAGAGCATTCTTGATCCACAAGGTTCAGCTGTACAAGGTTCTTTAGTGAAAATGGGTTACGCTGAAGTAGAAGATTTACGTATTGGTAAATATCTTGAACTAGCAATTAAAGATACAGAACGTGATATTGATACTCTAGTAAAAGAAATGTGTGAAAAGGTTTTAACTAACGTTGTGATCGAAGACTACCGTTACGAAGTCGAGGAGGCTAACTAATCATGAAATTCGCAGTACTCGTGTTCCCTGGGTCAAACTGTGATATCGATATGTATCATGCGATTAAAGACGAGCTAGGTGAAGAAGTAGAATATGTATGGCATACAGCAACTGATTTAAGCGGCTTTGATGGTATTTTAGTACCGGGAGGCTTCTCTTATGGAGATTACCTTCGCTGTGGTGCGATGGCCAATCAATCTAATATTATGGCAGAGGTCAAAAAGGCAGCAGATGCTGGTAAGCCGGTATTAGGAGTATGTAATGGATTCCAAATCCTAACTGAAGCAGGTTTATTACCAGGTGCATTACTTCGAAACAAAAATTTGAAATTCATGTGCCGCACAATTCAGCTTAAAGTTGAAAACAATAATACATTATTCACAAACCAATATGAGCAAGGTCAAGTAATTAATATTCCAATTGCACATGGTGAAGGTAACTACTACTGTGACGAGGAAACATTACAAGCATTAAAAGATAACAATCAAATCGTGTTAACATACTCAGGAGAAAATCCAAACGGTTCTTTAGAAGATATCGCTGGGATTATAAACGAGCGCGGCAATGTCCTAGGTATGATGCCTCACCCAGAGCGAGCTGTTGATGCACTGGTGGGCGGAGCAGACGGTCTAGCAGTATTTAAATCAATTGTGAAGCAGTGGAGGGAAAATCATGTCAACAACTAAGTTTGAGCCAACAGCACAGCAGATTAAAGATCAAAAGCTATACGCTGGTATGGGAATGTCAGACGAAGAATTTGCAATGGTAGAAGGTATTTTAGGACGTCTACCAAACTGGACAGAGACAGGTCTTTTCTCAGTAATGTGGTCTGAGCACTGCTCATACAAAAATTCAAAACCAGTGTTACGTAAATTCCCTACGAAGGGTCCACAAGTTTTACAAGGTCCAGGTGAAGGTGCTGGTATCGTAGACATTGGTGATGAACAAGCAGTTGTATTTAAAATGGAATCGCATAACCATCCTTCAGCAATCGAGCCTTATCAAGGTGCTGCCACAGGTGTTGGTGGTATTATCCGTGACGTTTTCTCAATGGGTGCACGTCCAATTGCTATGCTGAACTCACTACGCTTTGGCGAATTAAAGTCAGCGCGTGGTAAATATTTATTCGAAGAAGTCGTTGCTGGTATCGCAGGTTACGGTAACTGTATCGGAATTCCTACAGTAGGTGGCGAGATTCAATTCGATCCTTGCTATGAAGGCAATCCATTAGTTAATGCAATGTGTGTAGGTTTAATTGACCACAAAGATATTCAACGTGGAATCGCAGCTGGTGTAGGGAATACAGTCATGTATGTTGGTGCGAAAACAGGTCGTGACGGTATCCATGGTGCAACATTTGCCTCTGAGGAGTTAACTGAAGAATCTGAGAACCAACGTCCTGCAGTACAAGTAGGAGATCCATTTATGGAGAAACTTTTACTTGAAGCATGTTTAGAAGTTGTAAAATCTGACGCTCTAGTAGGTATTCAAGACATGGGTGCTGCTGGTCTTACTTCTTCATCAGCAGAAATGGCTTCTAAGGCTGGTTCTGGTGTAGAAATGAACTTAGACTTAGTACCTCAACGTGAAACAGGTATGACAGCATATGAAATGATGCTATCTGAATCTCAGGAGCGTATGCTACTTGTTGTGAAAAAAGGTCGCGAAGATGAAATTAAAGCGATTTTCGATAAATATGATTTAGATGCTGTGGCAATTGGTCGCGTGACTGATGATAAAATGCTTCGCCTTTTACATAATGGTGAAGTTGTAGCGGAAGTACCTGCTGATGCACTTGCAGAAGATGCACCAGTTTATCATAAGCCATCTGCAGAGCCTGCTTACTATGTAGAGTTCCAGGCGATGGAAAACACAGAACCAGCGGTAACAGATTACAAAGAAACATTAAATGCACTTTTAAAAGCACCAACAGTTGCTTCAAAAGAGTGGGTTTATGATCAATATGATTATCAAGTTCGTACATCAACAGTCGTTGCTCCAGGTTCTGATGCAGCCGTTATCCGTGTGCGCGGTACGAACAAAGGATTAGCGATGACTACAGACTGTAACTCTCGTTATATTTTCCTAGATCCAGAAGTAGGCGGTGCCATTGCAGTAGCTGAGGCAGCTCGTAATATCGTAGCAACTGGTGGTACTCCATTAGCGATTACTGACTGCTTGAACTTCGGCAATCCTGAGAAACCAGAAATCTTCTGGCAAATTGAAAAATCAGCTGATGGTATTTCAGCGGCTTGTACAGCACTGAATTCACCAGTAATCGGTGGTAACGTGTCTCTTTATAACGAACGTTCTGGTGAAGCGGTTTACCCAACACCAACAATCGGTATGGTTGGACTAATTGAAGATTTAGCACATGTAACAACTCAAGAAGTAAAAGCTGCTGGTGATGTAGTATTTGTGATCGGCGATACAAAAACTGAATTCGGTGGTTCGGAGCTTCAAAAGTTATTCAATAATGGGGTTATTTCAGGGAAAGCACCAGCGATTGACCTACAGATTGAAGCTGCCCGTCAACAAGCATTACTTAAAGCAATTAAAGCAGGAATCGTACAATCTGCACATGATGTAGCAGAAGGTGGTCTTGCGGTGGCGCTAGCTGAAACAACATTTGGCGCTAATGACTTAGGTCTTGAAGTGACATTAACAGGCTCTGCTACAACAGCATTATTCAGTGAAACACAATCTCGTTTCGTTGTAACAGTGAAAGAAGAAAATGCATCTGCATTTGTAGAAATTGTAAAAGACGCAAAGAAAATCGGTGTCGTAACAAACGATGCGCTTGTTAAAATCAACGGTGACAACGGTGTGCTTGTAGAAGGTACAGTGGAGGAATTCCGTTCTAATTGGAAAGGAGCAATCCCATGCTTGCTGAACTCAGAGGCTTAAACGAAGAATGTGGGGTGTTTGGTATTTGGGGTAACCCGAATCCAGCACACCTTAGTTATTACGGGCTTCATGCTCTTCAACATCGTGGCCAAGAAGGCGCTGGAATCGTCGTTTCTGACGGTCAGCATCTTCGCGCGGTGAAAGGCGAAGGACTAGTTAATGATGTTTTCAACGAAGACAAATTAAAGGCAGTGGACGGAAAAGCAGCAATTGCCCATGTCCGTTATACGACTGCTGGAGGTGGCGGTATTGAAAATGTACAGCCGTTATTATTCCACTCGTCAACTGGTAGCCTTTCAATTGCTCATAACGGTAATTTAGTCAATGCAACGCACTTAAAACAGTATTTAGAGCGCCAAGGGAGTATTTTTCATTCTAGCTCCGATACTGAAGTGCTTGGGCATCTTATTAAGAAAAGCTCGCTTTCACCATTCCGTGCAAAGGTGAAAAATGCCCTTTCATTATTAAAGGGTGCTTACTCGTTCTTAATTATGACTAAAGATGAAATGCTTGTCGCACGTGATCCACATGGTTTACGTCCATTATCTCTTGGGAAGCTAGGAGATGGTTGGGTTGTAGCCTCTGAAACTTGTGCATTTGATTTAATAGGTGCAGAATTTGTTCGCTCTGTTGAACCTGGTGAGTTATTAATTATTAACGATGAAGGTGTAAAATCTGATCGTTTTGTAGAGATGGATAAACGTGCAATGTGCGCGATGGAGTACGTATATTTAGCGCGTCCTGATTCTGATATTGATGGTATTAACGTCCACATGGCGCGTAAACGTATGGGAAAACAGCTTGCTCGTGAATGTGCACATATTGAAGCTGATGTTGTTACAGGTGTTCCTGATTCAAGTATTTCAGCAGCAATCGGCTTTGCAGAGGAAAGTGGAATTCCGTATGAACTAGGTCTTATTAAAAATCGTTATGTAGGCCGTACATTTATCCAACCGACACAGGAATTACGTGAACGTGGTGTGAAAATGAAGCTTTCTCCAGTTGTTCAAGTTGTAAAAGGTAAACGAGTAGTGATGGTGGACGATTCGATTGTTCGAGGTACAACTTCACGACGTATTGTAAAAATGTTAAAAGATGCAGGGGCAGCAGAAGTTCATGTTGTGATTTCTTCGCCACCGATGACGGATCCTTGCTATTATGGCATCGATACTTCAACACATGAAGAATTGATTGCCTCTAGCCACAATGTAGATGAAATCCGTGAAACTATCGGAGCCGATTCACTAACATTTCTTTCCGTTGAGGGCATGGTGGAGACGATTGCAAGACCTTATGAAGATGAAAACCGAGGATTATGCCTAGCATGCTTTACAGGTAAATATCCAACAGAAATTTTCCCAGATACAATCTTACCGCATGAAAAAGAACTATTACGTTAAGAAAAACATCTAAATACATCTAGCCATGATGACAGATCTAGATTTGGATGATAAGGAGGAACTCTGCGTGTCAAAAGCATATGAACAAGCAGGTGTAAATATTGAAGCAGGCTACGAAGCCGTAAAACGAATGAAGTCTCACGTTGAACGTACAAACCGTCTAGGTGTGATGGGCACGTTCGGTGGTTTTGGTGGTATGTTTGACTTGTCAGAACTAAATCTTAAGGAACCTGTTCTTATTTCAGGTACAGATGGTGTTGGGACAAAGCTAAAGCTAGCGTTTATGGTGGACAAGCACGACACAATTGGTGTGGACTGTGTAGCGATGTGTGTCAATGATATCGTAGCGCAAGGTGCAGAACCATTGTACTTTTTAGATTATGTAGCCCTTGGCAAGGCAGAGCCAGCGAAAATTGAGCAAATTGTAAAAGGCGTTGCAGATGGCTGTGTGCAATCTGGCGCAGCATTAATCGGTGGAGAAACTGCAGAGATGCCAGGTCTTTACGAAGAAGATGAGTATGATTTAGCTGGTTTTGCAGTAGGAGCTTGTGAAAAATCAGCCATCGTAACAGGTGAGAACATCGTAGAGGGTGACGTGCTTGTTGGTATTGCTTCAAGTGGGGTGCATTCAAACGGTTATTCATTAGTGCGAAAAATTGTCTTTGCAGATAATCAGTACGCTGTTGATTCGATTGTGGAAGGCTACGAGGATCTCGGCCATATCGGGGAAGCCTTGTTAGTGCCAACAAAATTATATGCGAAACCTGTACTTGCAGCTTTAAAAGCAGCAGACGTTCATGGCTGTGCCCATGTAACGGGCGGTGGCTTTTATGAAAACCTACCACGTATGATGCCAGAAGGTTTAGCAACTGAAATTGACTTAGGTTCTTGGCCAGTCTTACGTATTTTTGAGTTTTTAAAAGAAAAAGGACAGTTAGAGGACAAGGATTTATATAATGTCTTTAACATGGGCATTGGCTTCGTGTTAGCTGTACCAGCAGCTGAAGTAGATAAAGTCCTTGCTACAGTAGAGGAAAATGGTGAAAAAGCATACAAAATTGGTCGCGTTGTGAAAGGCGAAGGTGTTGTATTCAATGGCTCACATGATGGGAGTTTAGTGTAATGACCGCTCCGACTAAAATTGCCGTTTTTGCTTCAGGTAGCGGCAGTAACTTTCAAGCTATTCAAGAGGCCATTGAACGTGGCGAACTACATGCAAAGATTGAACTTGTTGTGACAGACAAGCCTAGCGCATTTGTAGTGACACGTGCTGAAAACTATAGTATTCCAGTGCTAGCTTTAAGTCCGAAAGAGTTTTCATCAAAAGCAGATTACGAAACTGCTATTATCGAGGCTCTTCACGAACGTCATGTAGAATGGATTGTGCTTGCAGGTTATATGCGCTTAATTAGTGAAGTATTGCTAACTGCCTACCCACAGCGCATTGTGAATATTCATCCTTCACTATTACCGTCCTTCCCAGGTAAAGATGCCATTGGTCAAGCGATGGAACACGGAGTTAAAATAACAGGTGTAACCGTCCATTTCGTAGATGAAGGTATGGACACAGGGCCAATTATTGCCCAATCGGCAGTTCAAGTTGTTGAAGGTGACCGTGAGGCAACAGAAATGGCTATTCATAAAGAAGAGCATGGACTATATACAAAAGCTTTACAGCAATTATTAAAGTAATTCAGTGGTGAGGAGTTAGGTCTTCTGGAACAATACAGCCTAACTCTACTCTATCAATAATAGCAAGACATATTCGTGGCAAACACGATGAAAATTGGTTCATCACCAAAAGTTGTGGATGACTTTTGATAAAACGTCTACTATGAAAATAAGTTGATTGGAGTGGAGGCTGGGCGACTCCTTGGGGATTAGCGTCATAGATGAGACCCTGGAGCGAGCAGGCAGAGGAACGAAGGCTAAAAACATCACATCCTGTGATAACGCCTTCGTGACCAACATCATGTTGGCCCAAGCGGCTCATCGGACGCCCCCAGGAAAACGCCCAGCCGGAACGGAAATCAACTACATGATTTGGTGGTGATCCCAAAAATTAGGAGGATATTGTTGTGACAAAACGTGCATTAATCAGTGTTTCCAATAAAGATGGTATTTTAGAATTTGCAAAAGAACTAGTAGCATTAGGTTATGAAATTTTATCAACTGGTGGTACGAAAAAAATGTTACAAGACAATAATGTTGCCGTAACAGCAGTAGATGAAGTAACTAAATTCCCTGAAATTTTAGATGGCCGTGTAAAAACTTTAAATCCAATGATTCACGGTGGACTATTAGGAAAATTTGACGATGCTTCTCATCAAGCACAAATGAATGAGCATGGAATTGAGCCAATCGAGATTGTTTGTGTCAATCTTTATCCGTTTGTTGAAACAATTTCAAAGCCTAATGTAACATGGGATGATGCGATTGAAAATATCGATATCGGTGGTCCAACAATGTTACGTTCTGCAGCAAAAAACCATCAATATGTAACAGTAATTGTGGATAGCAATGACTATGCGAACGTATTAGAGGAACTGAAAGCTAATGGTGCAACGACTATTGAAACACGTCGTAAATTAGCTGCAAAAGTTTTCCGTCACACAGCCGCTTATGATTCATATATATCAAACCACTTAACAGAAGAAGAATTCCCAGAGAGCTTAACAATGACATATGAATTAAAACAAAACTTACGCTATGGTGAAAATCCTCATCAAAAAGCAGCGTTCTATCAAAAACGTCTAGGTTCTGATTTTTCATTAGCTTATGCAACGCAATTGCATGGTAAAGAGTTATCATACAACAATATTCAAGACGGGAATGCAGCATTGCAAATTGTGAAAGAGTTTGAAATGCCTGCTGCTGTAGCTGTAAAGCATATGAATCCTTGTGGTGTTGGAACAGGCGCAACATTAGAAGAAGCGTTTGATAAAGCATATGAAGCAGATTCAACGTCTATTTTTGGTGGCATTATTGCTTTGAATATGGAAGTTGATGCAGCAACTGCTGAAAAATTAAGCCATATATTTTTAGAAATTATTATTGCACCAGCTTTCTCTCAAGAAGCACTTGATATTTTAACGAAGAAGAAAAATATTCGTTTATTAACAATTCCTTTCGGGCAAGCAAAACAAGACAAATTCAATGTTGTTTCAGTTGAAGGCGGCCTTCTTGTACAAGAACCAGATCGCTACGGTTTTTCTAATGCAGATATTAAAGTTGTCACAGACCGTGAACCGACAGCACAAGAGTGGGAAGCATTACAACTAGGCTGGGCAGTTGTGAAGCATGTTAAATCTAATGCTATCGTCGTTACAGATTCTCAAATGACACTGGGTGTTGGCGCTGGCCAAATGAACCGTGTTGGAGCAGCTAAAATCGCATTTGAGCAAGCTGGCGAAAAAGCAAAAGGTGCAGCGCTAGCATCAGATGCATTCTTCCCAATGAGCGATACTGTAGAAGCAGCTGTAGCGGCTGGTATTACAGCCATTATTCAACCAGGCGGCTCTATCAAAGATCAAGATTCAATCGATAAAGCAAATGAATACGGCATTGCAATGGTATTCACTGGCGTACGTCATTTCAAACACTAATCAGAACACGTTAAAAATTAGACCGAGATGTTAGTTCATCTCGGTCTTACTTACAAATAGGAGGATTCCCTGAAATGAAAGTATTAGTTATTGGAAGCGGCGGTCGAGAACATGCTATCGCCAAACAATTTAGTATTTCACCATCTGTGAATAAAGTATTTGTAGCTCCTGGTAATGATGGCATGAGAAATGATGCGGAAATCGTTGCAATAGATACGATGGATTTTGCAGGTCTTGCACAATTTGCAAAAGAAAATGCGATAGATTTAACATTTGTAGGACCTGAGCAACCACTTGCTGAAGGTATAGTAGATTTCTTTACTGCTCGAGGTTTACGAGTATTTGGTCCAGCAAAGGCAGCGGCACAAATCGAAAGCAGTAAATCATACGCGAAAGATATTATGAATAAATTTAATATCCCAACTGCGGCCCATGAAACGTTTACTGAGGCTGCAAAGGCTATCGCTTATATTAAAGAGCAAGGTGCACCAATTGTGATCAAAGCAGATGGATTGGCAGCTGGTAAAGGTGTAGTTGTTGCAATGACCGAAGATGAAGCAGTTGAAGCTGTGGAGGATATGATTGGGAACCAACGTTTTGGTGAATCATCTTCACGTGTTGTCATTGAAGAATTCCTGGACGGAGAAGAATTCTCCTTTATGTCATTTGTCCATAAAGGTCAGATATATCCAATGGTCATTGCTCAAGATCATAAACGTGCTTATGATGGCGATAAAGGACCGAACACAGGTGGTATGGGCGCCTATTCGCCGGTGCCTCAAATTTCACAATACGTAGTGGATGAAGCTTATAAGACAATTGTCGAACCGACCGTGAAAGGTATGGAGGCAGATGGTGTATCATTTACAGGAATTTTATATGCAGGATTGATCTTAACGAAAAACGGTCCAAAAGTGATTGAGTTTAATGCACGCTTCGGCGATCCAGAAACACAAGTAGTTTTACCACGTATGGCATCTGACTTTGGCGCATTTATGATGGCATTAATGGATGAAAAGCCATTTGATTTGCAATGGTCTGAAGAAGCAATGCTTGGTGTAGTTATTGCCGCTGAAGGCTATCCAGGGGACGTTGAAAAAGGAAATACATTACCTAACTTAGAAACTCTATCAGCTTCACATGCAGTATTCCATGCAGGTACAAAGCTCGTAGATGAGAAGTTTGTTGGTAATGGTGGCCGAGTTTTATTAGTTGGAGCAAAAGCCTCCACTTTAAAGGAAGCACAAGAAAAAGTATACGCAGGCATTGCAACAGAAAAATGGTCCAATTTCTTCTTCCGTAAAGATATCGGCTGGCGTACGTTTAAGTAGTAGTTGAGTAACTGATAAATAGAGTAGGGAAATATAGAGATCTATAATTGCCCGATAAAAGGATAACTTTTTTACATTTTGCTTTATTACCATAGCGTGTGGTTGATTTCCGTTCCGACTGGGCGCTTTCCTGGGGGCGTCCGATGAGCCGCTTCGCTACGCTGCAGGTCTCATCTGTGACGCTGATCCCCAAGGAGTCGCCCAGTCTCCACTACAATCAACTTATTTACATCGCGAATGTTTTAATAAATGTCCCAAAGTTTTATTATTGAGGGATAAAAGGATTTTTTATTGCTATTTTGGCAAATATATTTCCATTTTTAACTGATTGTAGCGTAGGACTACTCGACTCCCGCGGGAAAGCGAGATAGACGAGACCCTGAGGCCAAAACGATGTTGGTCAAGAAGGCATTGTCACAGGACGTGACGCACTTAGCCTTCGTTCCTGTAGCGTAGGAAGCGGCTCGACGTTCTCCCGCAGGAAGCCTTGCTCTTGTGCGAAAGCGAAGCGGCAGCAACAAAGCGAGTAGCCCGTAGCGGAAATCAACCCTTCGTTATGATGATGGTCACTATAATTTAATATTTTAATCATACTATGAAACTTCTTGTTGTTTTTAAACGTATGATTTACAAGGGTGAAAGCCGTCTCAACTGTATAGTTGAGACGGCTCCTTTGACTAAGAAGGATTTTGTGCATTATTTGTGGAACTTTTACTTTCTGAGGAAGTTTGATTGGAAGTGCTGGAGTCAGATTGCTTTGACGCAGTTGCGGTTGATCCTGACATATTTCCAGTTATAACAGAGGAGAAATCCTTCATGAGTTTTTCGATTTGTTCAGATGACATAGAATTTTGGCCACTGAGCATACTTTGCATAAAAGAGTTGCTATTATTGTTGCTATTGTTCATAGCACTCTCCATGCTTGAGCTCAGTAAAGATTTAGTTGGGCAATACTTAAAAATACCCTCAGCCATTTTCATGGCACCAAAAGCAATCATCAATCGACCTGCCGTACAGTTAGGATTTCTTGAGACCTTAGCGATACCAAATGCCGTTAAGCTCGTACCCATTGCAAAGCGACAGAAGGCATTTTTTTCGCTTAAATTCGTTTCCTGCATCATCATATTTCCTCCTTTAGTCATTGTGGAAAAAATAAAGCGGGGGGCACTTTGCTTTATGAAAGTGCTGTGTTACGATTGAAACAAGATGATTGCATAAAGCACTAAATTTATGGAAGAAAGCGTTTATGCAGTAGTAGTATGTGATTTCAAATAGGATTTACACGATGAAATTTTACGTAATTTAGGAAGGGGCGAATAGAATGGAACCAGTATGGAAAATTACAGAATTACGCCAACAATTAGCTGTAATTGATGGTAAAAAAGCACCTGATATTGTATTAAAAAATGCGCGTTATTTACATAGCATGCTCAAACAATGGGTAGTAGGGAACATTTGGATTTTAGGAGATCGTATTGTCTATGCTGGTGATAGAATGCCTCCGTTATCAGAGGGAACAGAGGTGGTCGATTGTACGAATAAAACAATTGTGCCAGGATATATTGAGCCACATGTTCATCCGTTCCAGTTATACCATCCACAATCTTTTGCTGACTTTTGTGGACAGTTAGGCACTACAACTTTTATTTCAGATAATTTAAGCTTCGTTTTATCTTTAGAAAATAAGAAAGCGTTTTCAGTTTTGGATGATTTGAAAAAGCTACCGTTTTCATTTTATTGGTGGACTCGTTTTGATTCGCAAACTGAAATGGAGCAGGAGGAAGAGATTTTTTCTAATACGTCCATTTTAGAATGGTTAGAACGAGATGACGTTTTACTTGGTGGAGAATTAACAGGCTGGCCAAGGTTGTTACATGGAGATGACCAAATGCTTTATCGCATGCAAATGGCTAAGGACTACGGAAAAAAAATAGAAGGGCACTTCCCTGGCGCATCAGAACGAACTTTAGCACGTATGAAGCTACTTGGTGCAGATGGTGATCATGAAGCTATGACAGTGGAAGAAGTGGAGCGACGTATTATGCAAGGATATGCTGTAACGTTGCGTTATTCTTCAATACGTCCTGATTTACCACATCTATTAAAAGGAATTGTCGAAAAAGAACTGCCTATTTTTGATCATTTAATGATGACAACAGATGGCTCAACACCATCTTTCCATGAAGATGGCGTGATGGATAAATGTATTCAAGCAGCTTTAGATGCAGGTGTAGCACCAATCGATGCTTATCAAATGGCTTCCTATAATGTGGCACGCTATTATAATATGACCAGCTTACATGGCTTTATCGCAACTGGTCGATTTGCTTCCCTAAATATTTTACAAGATGAATGGCACCCAGTTCCTGAGAGTGTACTATCGAAGGGTGTTTGGTTAAAACGCGATGGAGAGCAAGTGCAAAGACTTGCTGCAATTGACTATTCAGCGTTACCTGCGTTTGACTTAGATTTTTCTTTAACGTCTCATGATTTTCAATTTTCGATGCCGTTTGGAATTGAGTTAGTAAATGATGTTATTACCAAACCATATAACTCCTTAATTACTAGAGAAGGGCAGCTTGCAGATCATGATGAATGTTATTTAATGCTTATTAATAGAGATGGCAATTGGCATGTTAACACGATGATTAAAGGTTTTGCTACTAGTGTACAAGGCTTTGCTTCATCTTATTCGAATACAGGCGATATTTTGCTAATCGGGAAAAATAAAGATGATATGATTACAGCTTTTGAAGAAATGAAGGCAATGCGTGGTGGGATTGTACTTGCTGAAAAGGGTGAAGTAATTGCAACTATTCCGTTAACGATTGGTGGTCTTTTACATGATGGAGATGTTAAGGAACTATCGGAAAAAGAGAAGGTCTTAAAACAAGCATTAGCGGAACGTGGTTATCACTTAGGAGACGCAATTTATTCGTTATTATTCTTACAATCTACACATTTACCATATATTCGGATAACACCAAAAGGGATTTTTGATGTTATGAAGAATAAGTTATTATTACCAGCAGTGATGCGCTAGTTGAAGCTTCCTTATGGTATAGCCACAACAATTACAGTTAGATGTAATTGATTAAAGGAGAGTAATGCTTGTGTTCAAATCGAAGAAACTATTTATCGCAATGGCTTTTAGTACTTTGTTGATAGGAGGATGTTCTAAAGATTCGTCGGAAGTAAAGGAAGACGATACGAACAAGGTTGATGAAGAAACTGCTATTGAAGAGCCTGCTCAAAAGGGGGATAAGGTTGCTCCATTAACAGGTGAAGCTGTGAAGGAAGAAATTACGCAACGCCCAATTATGGTTACAATTAATAATCATCCGAAAGCACGTCCGCAATCAGGAATTGAAGCGGCGGATATTATTTATGAAATGCTAGCTGAAGGCGATGTTACGCGTTTATTAGCGGTGTATCAAAGTGAACTGCCAGAAACTGTAGGGCCAGTTCGTAGTGCTCGTTCTTATTTTATTGATCTTGCAAAAGGCTTTGATGCATTTTATGTAGCACACGGCTATAGCCCTGAGGCAAAATCGATGCTTATTAATAATGTAGTCGACAATATAAATGGCATGGATTATGATGGGACACTTTTTAAACGTTCAAAAGATCGTGTTGCTCCACACAACTCATATATTACGTCTGAAAATATAGTAAATGGAGCGGAAAAAGTGAACGCTTCAATGAGTTACCGTGAAAAAGTAAGTCAGGCTTTTTATGAACCCGATGAACGTGGTAAAATAGGCATTGAAACAAGTCGAGTTGACGTTACCTACGGAAATAGTGAGTATTTCCATAATTCGTATTTGTATGATCATCAAAGTAATCGTTATGGACGACAATCGGCTGGCGTAGACACAAAGGATATGTTAACAGGCGACACATTATCAATTGCAAATGTTCTATTTTTTGAAATGAAACATCGAACGATTGATAATGAGGGGCGCCAAGAAATTGATTTAACTTCTGGTGGAAATGCGTATGTATTTCAAAATGGCTATATGAGAGAAGTCAAATGGGCTAATATTGATGGAATACCAATGGCTGTAGAAGAGTCTGGGGAACTTGTGAAGCTAGTACCAGGGAAGTCTTGGGTCCACTTCATACCAACCTCACCAGGGTTAAAAGCAATGGTGAAAACGCAGCCTTAAAGGGAGGAAGATTGCATGCAAATCGAAAAAATTCGTGGGCATCAAACAGATCAATTATTTAAAGCAGTGTTAGAGCTGAAAGACATCGAAGAATGCTATAAGTTTTTTGATGATTTATGTACGATTAGTGAAATTCAATCGTTAGCACAACGCTTTGAGGTTGCGCATTTACTACGATTAAAGAAAACCTACGAATCCATTAAAAAGGAAACAGGTGCAAGTACAGCAACTATTTCGCGTGTACGTCGTTGCTTTGATTATGGGAACGATACATATGATGAAATGTTAGGTCGTTTGTATCCAGATGAAAAGCCATTTCAAGCACCAAAAGAATAGTAGGTAAAGAGGCTGGGTAGAGGTTCTGCTCAGTCTTTTTCATTTTTTTGTAGACAGTCATAAGCTATACTTGTAAACGAATAGATAGAAAATGATAGGTGGTAAAATAGATGGATTATTTAGAATGGAGACATGTGTTCAAGCTCGACCCAGCTAAGGAAATCTCAGATGAGGCACTAGAAAGAATTTGTGAATCAGGGACAGATGTTATTATAGTTGGCGGAACAGACAATGTAACTTTAGATGGCGTATTAGATTTGCTTGTTCGTGTAAGACGCTTTGGAGTACCGATAGCGCTTGAAATTTCTAATATTGATTCGGTAACACCAGGTTATGACTATTATTTCATTCCAACCGTGTTAAATAGTGATGATCCAAAGTGGATTAAAAATCTACACCATGAAGCAATTAAAGAATATGGAGATATTATGGTATGGGATGAACTAGTAGCTGAAGGTTATTGTATTTTAAATCCGACTTGTAAAGTAGCGGAAGTAACGAAGGCGAAAACCGATATTTCCATTGATGATGTTGTTGCCTACGCACGTATGGCTGAAAATTTCTTTAGATTACCTGTATTTTATGTAGAGTATAGCGGTACTTATGGTGATATTGAGGTTGTAAGTGCTGTTAAAAATGAACTGAAAAATACCCGACTGTTTTACGGTGGCGGCATTACATCTGCTAAGCAAGCAGCAGAAATGGCAAAATATGCAGATACAGTAGTAGTTGGTAATATTATTTACGAAGATTTAAAAGCTGCACTTGCGACTGTTAAGGCTGTAAAAAATACGATATAATTTAACTTTTTGAGCAGGTGTCCAAACACCTGCTCAAAAAGTTAAAGCCTCCGGCGGATGTCACGGAATCGGAAAGGAGTTCTTTGTGCAAGCACAAAGCCGATTCCGGACGCAATTATGCCGAGGCATAATTGATAAATAAACGTTTGTAAGGCGGTGCGAAATGGAGCAGTTAACGAAAAACTTATTAGCAGGTATGAACACAGAGCAGGAAAATGCGGTTAAAACAACTGAAGGACCGCTTCTAATTATGGCGGGTGCTGGATCAGGGAAAACACGTGTATTGACACATCGTATTGCATACCTAGTCATCGAAAAAGAGGTATATCCATCAAAGATTTTAGCAATCACATTTACAAATAAAGCTGCACGTGAAATGCGAGAGCGTATAGATGGCATTCTCGGTAATGGAACTGGCGATAGTATGTGGGTATCGACCTTCCACTCCATGTGTGTGCGAATTTTACGACGCAATATTGATCAGCTAGGGATATCACGTAACTTTTCAATTTTAGATTCGACTGATCAGCTATCAGTTGTTAAAAATGTTATGAAGGATGAAAATATTGACACGAAACGTTTTGAACCGCGTGCGATTTTAAATGCGATTAGTTCGGCAAAAAACGAATGTATAGCTGCAGACGATTATGCGGGTCAAATCAATGAAAATAATCCTTACGAAAAAACGATCGCCCGAGTTTATAAAGGGTATGAAAAAAGACTACGCCGCAATCAATCACTCGATTTTGATGATTTAATTATGACGACTATTACATTATTCAAGCGTGTACCAGAAGTACTTGAATACTATCAAAATAAATTCCAATATATCCATGTAGATGAATATCAAGATACGAATAAATCTCAATATTTACTTGTTCAGATGCTTGCCAAGAAATTTAAAAATATTTGTGTTGTAGGTGATTCTGACCAATCGATTTATCGTTGGCGTGGTGCGGACATTGGCAATATTCTTTCATTCGAAAAGGATTATCCAAGTGCTAAGGTCATTATGCTTGAGCAAAATTATCGCTCAACAAAACGCATCCTACAAGCAGCAAATGACGTCATTCAAAATAATACAACACGTTATCCAAAAGAACTGCGTACAGAAAATGCTGAGGGTGAAAAAATCGTATTGTACAAAGCGTATAACGAGCAAGAGGAAGCACAATTCGTTGTACAAACAATCCAACAGCATATTCAAGAAGAAAATCGTTCATTTGATGACTTTGCAATACTCTATCGTACAAATGCGCAGTCTCGTGTGATGGAGGAAGTGCTTGTTAAGTCTAATATGGCTTATCAAATAGTTGGTGGTACTAAGTTCTATGATCGTAAAGAGATTAAGGATTTACTTGCCTACTTGCGTCTTATTGCCAATAATGATGATGATTTATCACTTGCTCGTATTATTAATGAACCAAAGCGTAGTATAGGTGCAACTTCCTTTGAAAAAATGGCGCGCTATGCGATTGATCAAGAGCGCTCAATTTTTGATGCCATGAATGATCTTGTATTCATGGGGCTTACAGGGAAGGCTGCTAACTCAGCTGATCAATTTTATGCGATGATTAAAGGTTTTACAGAGATGCAAGAATATTTATCGGTGACAGAAATTGTAGAGCAGGTCATTGACAAATCTGGTTATCGTGCAATGCTACAAAACGAAAAGACGATTGAAGCAGAAAGCCGCTTAGAAAACATTGAAGAATTTTTATCTGTAACAAAGGCTTTCGAGGAGCGTAGTGATGATAAGAGCTTAGTTGCCTTTTTAACAGATTTAGCGCTAATTGCAGATATTGATGCACTTGATAAAGATGATGCATCGAAGGGCAATATTATTTTAATGACAATGCATGCTGCAAAGGGCTTAGAATTCCCAATCGTCTTTATCATTGGAATGGAGGAAAATATCTTCCCGCATTCTCGTTCACTTGATGATATGGATGAAATGGAGGAAGAACGTCGTTTAGCGTACGTAGGTATAACACGTGCAGAAGAACGTTTATATTTAACGAGTGCACAAAGTCGTACGATTTTTGGTCGTTCTAGCTATAACAATGTCTCGCGTTTCTTAGGTGAAATTTCGGAGGATATTACACAATCGATTTCCAAAGGTGGTGCGAAGCCAGAAGTTCCGTTTGCCTCTAGCAATCGTTCAGCAGGCGGCTATCAAAAGCGTACACTTGGAGCAATTCAGAAAACACAGCCTGCAACAGCTCGTTTACAAACAACTGGTGGAGACCAATTTGGCTGGAAGGCTGGAGACAAAGCAATCCATAAAAAATGGGGAACAGGTATGGTTGTTAGTGTAAAAGGTGAGGGTGATAGTACAGAGCTAGATATTGCCTTTCCACAACCTATTGGTATTAAGCGATTACTAGCACAATTTGCGCCTATTGATAAAGGGTAACCGGGGGAACTTAAATGAACGAAATTGAACAGCGCGTTGTTGAATTAAATAAATTGTTACATGAATATGGTCATGCCTATTATGTGTTGGATAAACCTGTCGTAGCAGATAGTGTTTATGATCAATTATTACATGAACTTATTGCGTTAGAGGAAGCGAATCCGTCACTTATTTATCCAGATTCACCGACACAGCGTGTTGGCGGAGCGGTGGTAGAAGGCTTTAAAAAAGTGACGCACGATTACCCTATGCTAAGTCTATCAAACGCTTTTAATGAAGAAGACTTACGTGAATTTGACCGTAAAGTGCGTCAAGCAATCGGTGATAAATTCTCCTATGTTTGCGAGCTGAAAATCGATGGTCTTGCTATTTCTTTAAAATACGAAAACGGCGTTTTTGTACAAGGAGCAACACGAGGAGACGGTGTTGTAGGGGAAGATATTACAGCAAATTTAAAAACGATTCGAGCAATACCACTTCGATTGAAGGAGCCACTTACAATTGAAGTACGTGGTGAGGCGTATATGCCTAAAAAATCATTTGAAAAATTGAATTCTCTTCGTTCTGAAAATGGAGAAGAATTATTTGCAAATCCGAGAAATGCGGCTGCGGGCTCTTTACGCCAGTTAGATCCTAAAATAGCAGCGAGTCGTCAACTATCTACCTTTATTTATGCAATTGGGGGAGATGGTGAGGCATATGGTATTGACGGTCATGCAGAGATGCTTGATTATTTAGAGGGACTAGGTTTCCCATCAAACAAAGAGCGTCAACGCTGCTCAACGATTGAAGAGGTACTAGCATTTATCGGAAAATGGACTGAAAACCGTCCGAATTTAGCCTATGGAATTGACGGTATTGTCATTAAGGTGGATCGTTATGCCCAGCAGGATGAGCTAGGTTATACAGCAAAGAGTCCACGTTGGGCAATTGCTTATAAATTCCCTGCTGAGGAAGTAGTCACAACATTACTTGATATTGATTTAACGGTTGGGCGAACAGGGGTTGTTACACCAACTGCTATATTATCGCCTGTTCAAGTGGCAGGTACGACGGTTCAACGTGCATCATTACACAATGAGGATTTAATTCGTGATAAAGATATTCGTCTAGGGGATACAGTCATTATCCGAAAAGCCGGAGACATTATTCCACAAGTTGTCGGTGTAATACTGGAGCAGCGACCAGAGGACTCAGTACCGTATGTAATGCCTGAAAATTGTCCTGTTTGTGATAGTGAACTTATTCGAATTGAAGGGGAAGTGGCCTTACGTTGTGTAAATCCTGCATGTTTTGCACAAATCGCGGAGAGCATTAAATATTTTGTATCGCGTAATGCGATGAATATCGACGGACTTGGTGATAAGGTCGTTGAGCAATTATTACGTGCAGATTTAATTCATGATATTTCTGATTTGTATCACTTAACTGTAGAACAGCTTGTCGAGCTTGAGCGTATGGGAGAAAAATCGGCAACGAATTTAGTCAGTGCTATTCAGGCTTCCAAGGAAAATTCGATGGAGCGTTTACTAATTGGATTAGGGATACGACATGTTGGTGAAAAAGCAGCGAAAATTGTTTCAGAGGAGTTTGAAACGATGGAAGCGGTGATGGCAGCAACAGAGGAGCAATTAGTGGCAATTCATGAAATTGGCGATAAAATGGCTTCATCACTTGTCGAGTATTTTTCAAATGAGGATGCACGTGCAGTCATCGGGCGCCTTGCTGAAGTAGGCGTCAATATGACGTATAAAGGTAAAAAGGTAGAGGTAGCTGTAGGGGATAATCCTCTTGCAGGAAAAACAGTCGTATTAACTGGTAAACTTGAGCAATTGACACGTAACGAAGCAAAGGCGAAAATAGAAGAGTTAGGTGGTATTGTTACAGGCAGTGTCAGCAAAAAAACTGATCTTGTTATTGCAGGAGCAGATGCGGGTTCTAAACTAACAAAAGCCGAGCAGTTAGGTATTGAAGTTTGGAATGAAGATCGCCTGATCGAACAATTTAACTTTGTCCAATAATGGATACTATTAAAATTGAAAAAGATGAATTAACTTATTTACTTGATGGAAAGTAGAGGCATTTTATAAATGTCTCCTTCTGTCCACAGGCAGGTATGAACAATTCGTCAAGCAAAATCTGAACATCAGTAAAGGAGTACTAAAATAATGAAGTCATTTCGACTCATTCCAGCAATTATCGCTGCTGCAATGCTAGTCGGCTGTGTGCCTTCTGATAAGAAGGAGACAGAGCTAACACAGGAGACGCAACAGGAAAAAGCGGAAACAACAATTATTCCAAGCTTACAGATTGATAAATCATATTATAGAACGCTAACACCCTATAAAGAAAGTGCTAGCAGAGGATTAGTAGTTTCAAATATTTTTACAAAATATGATATGAAGGAAGTTGAAACAGGTTTAATGCGTCTTTCTCAAAATGAGTTCGACACAGAAAATTATTTCTTCCAAGAAGGGCAATATTTAGCGAAAAACACAGTAGAAAATTGGCTTGCCCGTAGTTCACAAAAGAAGGATGGCTTAAATCCTCCAACGACGGACTCAATGCCGGCAGAGGAACGTGCAACAAAGGCCCCAATCTATTTATCACATATTGTTGAGCAAAATTATTTAACAAAAACTAGTGATAACAAAGTTAAATTAAGCGGGATTTCGATTGGACTTGCCTTAAACTCTATTTATTACTATCAAAAAGAACAGTATGGGGAATACTATGAGAAACCAATTTCGGAGGCAGAACTGATTGAGCAAGGGAAGAAGATGGCCTCAGAAATTGTGTCTCGTCTAAGAACCCAAGATGAATTGAAAGATGTACCGATTGTAGTAGGTTTATTTAAACAAAAAGCGCGTAATGATATTATTCCAGGAACGTATTTTAACTATGGCGTAGCTAAAGCTGGACAAAACGAGGTAACTGACTGGAAAGCTATGGACGAAGAATATGTACTGTTCCCTACGAGTGAATCACAGGATGTATATCGTGATGATAGTAAAAACTTTGAGAATTTTAAACAAGATGTAGATAAGTATTTTTCAAACTATACTAGTGTAGTAGGAACAGGCTTCTACCAAAACAAAAAAATTCAAAAGTTATCGATTGAAATACCCATCCAATTCTTCAGTAAACTTGAAATTATTGGATTCACTCAATATTTAACAGGTGTTCTAATCAATCAATTTAATAACATTCATGTTGAAGTAAGCGTCACTTCAATGAATGGTCCAGAGGCATTAATCGTAAAGAATGCCAACGAAAAAGAACCATACGTTCATATCTATTAAAAATATAGTCAGCCTTGTGCTGACTATATTTTTTTTATGGGATGAATATGGGTTAAAAGCGACGGAAAGAACAATCGAAACGACGGAAAGCCTCCCCGAAATGATGGATAGAAAAGCAAAAATGGATAGACTCCTCAAAGTGACGGATACATAAGAAAGCACAACAACGCGATCGTTGCTCTGCTCACAAAGAGCAAAGTCTTAATGGAGGACTCTAAAAACAGTCCATAAAGACGACACTTCGTCATAGTAGTGAAAGTTTCTTTATTTTTGGTGAAAGTTGTGATTTTTAATATGAAAAATGTTATGATTATTTGCATGGTTAACTTTATTCAACCCTATTGTTATCGACAAAAGCAATGAATTGAATGAGTATTCGGAGGTGTGAAAAATGGCAAAATTAACAAAAGAAGAAGTTAAGCACGTGGCAAACTTAGCACGTCTTGCAATTACGGAAGAGGAAGCAGAGAAATTTGCTGAACAGCTTGGTAAAATTACTGACTTCGCAGAGCAACTAAACGAGTTAGATACAACGAATGTTGAACCAACAACTCACGTTTTACCACTAGTAAACGTAATGCGTGAAGATGTGGCAACAAAAGGTTTAGACCGTGAAGTAATGATGTTAAACGTAAAAGAACAAGAAGATGGTCAAGTAAAAGTACCAGCTATCATGTAAAACTAAAACATAGGAGGATTCCTCATGACGTTATTTGAACGTTCAGCGAAGGAGCTACAAGCTGATATTAAAGCGGGTAACTTAACAATCGCTGATTTAACAAAAGAAGCATTCGAACGTGTGGCGAAGCTTGACGGCGATGTACAAGCTTTCCTTGCTTCAAATGAAGAAAAAGCAACTGCACAAGCAGCTGAAATGGATAAAGTGCCATTTGAAGAGCGTGGACCACTTTTCGGTCTTCCTATCGGTGTTAAAGACAACATTGTGACAGAAGGCTTAGAAACAACTTGTGCTTCTAAAATTTTAGAAGGCTTTATGCCAATTTACGATGCAACAGTAGTTGAAAAGCTACGTGACGCAGGTATGGTCACTATCGGTAAATTAAACATGGACGAGTTTGCAATGGGTTCTTCAAATGAAAACTCATACTATAAAACAACAAAAAATCCATGGAACTTAAACCACGTACCAGGTGGATCTTCAGGTGCGTCTGCAGCAGCAGTAGCAGCAGGTGAAGTACCATTCTCACTTGGTTCTGATACAGGTGGTTCAATCCGTCAACCAGCTGCTTATTGCGGTGTTGTAGGGATGAAGCCTACATATGGCCGTGTATCTCGTTTTGGTCTAGTTGCATTTGCATCTTCTTTAGATCAAATCGGACCAATTACACGTAATGTTGAAGACAATGCCCTTTTACTTGAAGCAATCGCAGGATTAGATGCTAACGATTCAACTTCTGCAGACGTAGAAGTACCAAACTACGCAGCAGCACTTACTGGTGACGTAAAAGGATTACGTATCGCTGTGCCAAAAGAATTCCTTGGTGAAGGTGTTGGCGAAGCAGCACGTCAATCAGTGCTTGATGCATTAGAAGTATTAAAAGGCTTAGGTGCTACAGTAGAAGAAGTATCGCTTCCTCACTCGAAATATGCACTTGCAGCTTACTATATTCTGTCTTCTTCTGAAGCGTCTTCTAACCTTTCTCGTTTTGACGGTATCCGTTATGGTTTCCGTGCAGAAAACGTTAATAATTTGATGGACCTTTATAAAGAAACACGTGCACAAGGCTTTGGCGATGAAGTAAAACGTCGTATCATGCTGGGTACTTACTCGCTAAGTGCAGGTACGTATGATGCTTACTACAAAAAAGCTCAACAAGCACGTACACTTATCAAAGCAGACTACGACAAAGTATTCGAAGACTTTGACGTAATCATTGGACCAACTTCTCCTACACCAGCATTTAAAATTGGTGAAAACGTTGATGATCCAATGACGATGTATGCAAATGATATTTTAACGATTCCTATGAACTTAGCTGGTGTACCAGCCATCTCAATCCCATGTGGTATTGAAAATGGTCTACCACTAGGCTTACAAATTATCGGTAAATATTTCGATGAAGCAACAATTTACCGTGTAGCTCATGCTTTTGAACAAGCAACGGAGTTCCATAAACAAGTTCCTCAAATTTGGGAGGGAAAATAACATGAACTTTGAAACAGTCATTGGTTTAGAAGTACACGTTGAGTTAAAGACGAACTCAAAAATCTTCTCACCAGCACCAGCTCACTTCGGTGCTGAACCAAATACAAATACTACAGTTATCGACCTAGGCTATCCTGGTGTCCTACCTGTACTTAATAAAAATGTTGTAGATTTCGCAATGCGTGCAGCACTTGCACTAAACATGGAAATCGAACAAGAAACAAAATTTGACCGTAAAAACTACTTCTATCCAGATAATCCGAAAGCTTATCAAATTTCTCAATTCGATAAACCAATCGGTAAAAACGGCTGGGTTGATATCGAAGTAGATGGTTATACAAAACGTATTGGTATTACACGTCTTCATATGGAAGAAGATGCTGGTAAACTGTCTCACAGTGGCGACCACTCTTTAGTTGACTTTAACCGTCAAGGTACACCACTTGTAGAAATCGTTTCTGAGCCAGATATTCGCACACCAAATGAAGCGTATGCGTATCTTGAAAAAATAAAATCAATCATCCAATATTCAGATGTATCGGACTGTAAAATGGAAGAAGGTTCACTTCGTTGTGACGCCAACATTTCAATTCGTCCATATGGTCAAGAAGAATTTGGTACAAAGACAGAGCTTAAAAACCTTAACTCTTTCAACTATGTTCGCCGTGGTTTAGAGCACGAGGAATTACGCCAAGCTGATGTCCTTCTTTCAGGTGGGGTAATTGAGCAAGAGACTCGCCGCTTCGATGAAAAAACAGGTAAAACAATTCTTATGCGTGTTAAAGAAGGAACAGACGATTATCGTTACTTCCCAGAGCCAGATCTAGTTCGTCTATCAATCGATGATGAATGGTTAGAACGAGTAAAAGCAGAAATTCCAGAACTTCCAGATGCTCGTAAAAAACGCTATGTTGAAGAATTAGGCTTAACGCCATACGACGCAGGAGTTCTTGTTATTTCAAAAGAAATCTCAGACTTCTTCGAGGCGATGGTAGCTAAAGATGCGGATGCAAAACTTTCAGCAAACTGGCTTATGGGTGATGTTTCTGCATACTTAAATGCAGAACAAAAAGACCTTAAAGATACTGCATTAACGCCAGAAAACCTTGCGGAAATGGTGAAACTAATCACTGACGGTACAATTTCTTCTAAAATCGGTAAAAAGGTATTTGCTGAATTAGTAGAAAATGGCGGTTCTGCAGGAGAAATCGTTAAAGCAAAAGGTTTAGTTCAAATTTCTGATGAAGGTGCATTACTTGCTATCGTTACAGAAGTTCTAGACAACAATGCACAATCGATCGAAGACTTCAAAAACGGTAAGGATCGCGCTATCGGCTTCTTAGTTGGTCAAATTATGAAAGCAACTAAAGGTCAAGCGAACCCACCTATGGTCAATAAATTATTACAACAAGAAATTGCAAAACGTTAATTGCAATTGCAATGGAAGGTCAAGAAAGTAAATTTGCTTTCTTGGCCTTTTATATTTAAAAATTAATACATACTAAAGAATCTTTAGGGGCATCTATACCAAGATAAAATGCTCATTACCATAAAGTATCAACAGGTAGTAGCTTAGAAAGGTTACATATGACCTTTCCGATGCAGAGTTATTTTAAAAAACGGCTCATTGAACTTAATTTTATGGTTCATCACCAAAAGTTGTGGATGACTTTTGTTAAAACGTCTACTATGTAAATAAGTTGATTGGAGTGGAGGCTGGGCGACTCCTTGGGGATTAGCAATAGAGGAACGAAGGCTAATAGCATCACATCCTGTGATAACGCCTTCGTGACCAACATCGTGCTGTGTTGCTGTCGCTTCGCTTTCGCACAGACAAAAACACGTTGCTGCCGCTACGTTGCACTCATGCTTTCGCGCAAAAGACATCTGTTGGCCCGAGACTCTGGAGCGAGCAAATAGGGGAACGAAGGCTAATAGCATCACATCCTGTGATAACGCCTTCGTAACCAACATCATGCCGCTGTCGTTACGTTAGCACTACGCTTTCGCGCAAAAAGACATCTGTTAGCCAAAGTGGCTCATCGGACGCCCCCAGGAAGCTCTGCTCTGCGCGAAAGCGAAGCGTCAACGGCAAATGTTTTAACTGTGCGAAAGCGAAGCTACAGCAACAAAGCGCCCAGCCGGAACGGAAATCAACCACACATTATGGTGATAATCTAATCTAATTTTATCGTATTAAGACTAAAAAATACCAAATTAGCACTTTATAGTTGTCTAAATGGAGTATTCATAGCAAAATATAGAATAGAACATGATAAAAACTTAAGGAGGTCTATCAATGAAAACTGAACAACAATATTTCAATGATGCGATTTCAATTCAACAATATATGGATCATATGACGACGTTAAAAGAGGAAAGCTTCCGTATTTATGATGGTTTCGAAGTGTCATTAAACGATGGCTTTATCGAACTATTGAAGAATAAGCAACCAAAAATATTAACAATTACTGAGGACTGGTGCGGGGACGCGATGTTAAACAATCCAATCATTCGCCGAGTTGCAGAGGCAGCAGAACTAGACATGCGCGCAGTATTACGTGATGCGGATACAGATTTGATTGATCGTTATTTAACAAACGGTGGCCGTGCAATTCCAGTTTATATTTTATTAGATGATGCTGGTCAGGTCGTTGGAAAATGGGGACCACGAGCACCAGAATTACAGGAACTAGTAGTTAGTAAACGAGCTACTTTGCCTGATAAAGAAGATCCTACATTTGAAGATGCACAAAAAGCGCTATATGCAGAAATTCGTGAAGAGAATATGACGAATAAATCATATTGGACATATGTTTACGAGGATTTTAAAAAGCAAGTAAAAGCTGCATTGCAATAATTGTAAATCACAAGGCTGCATGTCAGAAAAATGAGGACATGCCTTGCTATTGTTGACTTCAATGCAACATTTAAAAGAATAATTCGTTGGAAGAAATAGAATCTTATGAAGCAGGAAGGTATGTTATGAAACGAGCAAGAATCATTTATAATCCTACATCTGGGCGTGAAGTGTTTAAAAAGCATCTACCAGAAGTATTGGCAAAATTAGAGGTAGCAGGCTATGAGACATCTTGTCACGCAACAACCTGTGAAGGCGATGCGACCATTGCTGCAAAAAATGCAGTAGAACGTGGCTTTGATATAATTATTGCAGTTGGTGGAGATGGCACATTAAACGAAGTTGTTGCAGGTGTAAGTCCATTTGAGAACCGGCCGAAAGTAGGTCTAATTCCGATGGGCACAACGAATGACTTTGCCCGTGCTGTGCACATTCCTCGAAATATTGAAGCTGCCGTTGACATTATTATTAAAGGGGAATCGTTACCAGTAGATGTTGGTTTATTAAATGGGGAACGCTATTTCATCAATATTGCTGCTGGCGGACGTATTACAGAATTAACTTATGAAGTGCCAAGTAAAATGAAAACAATGCTAGGACAGTTAGCTTATTACTTAAAAGCAGTGGAAATGATCCCATCGATTAAAGCTTCTCACATGCGTATTGAATACGATGGCGAAGTGTTTGATGGGGATGCTATGATGTTTTTATGTGGTTTAACAAATTCGGTGGGAGGCTTTGAAAAACTTGCACCAGACGCAAGTATTAATGATGGCTACTTTACTTTAATCGTATTGAAAAAAGTAAACCTGCCTGAATTTATTCAGCTTGCTGCGATGGCATTAAGAGGCGAGCATTTAAATGATGATCGTGTAATTTATAAAAAGGCAAGTGTCGTCAAAGTATCTACTGAAGATGAAATTCATTTAAACCTAG
This sequence comes from Lysinibacillus sp. NPDC056959, assembly GCF_042674095.1. Taxonomy (NCBI): domain Bacteria; kingdom Bacillati; phylum Bacillota; class Bacilli; order Caryophanales; family Bacillaceae; genus Lysinibacillus; species Lysinibacillus sp. NPDC056959. The sequence goes on from NZ_JBHURE010000013.1 coordinate 32,981, forward strand.
ATGGTGAGTATGGTGGGGACGCGCCTGCAACATTTGAAAACTTAAAGCGTCATATTGAAATTTTTGTTCCACTAGCAGATATGCGTGAGGAAGACCGTATCCAATAAACATAAAAAGGACTCTGCTTAATTTTAGGTATAGTCCTGTTTATTTTTGTGGAGATTAATGGTTCATCACTTAAAGTTGTGAGTAACTTTTGATAAAACGTTTACTATGTAAATAAGTTGATCTTCGTTACGGGTGGACGCCCTCAGGAAGCTCTTCGCGAAAGCGAAGCGGCAGCTATAAAGCGCCAAGTCGGAACGGAAATCAACCACACGTTTTGGTGATGATTCATATTAATGGGTTAAAATCCATATATATGAACATTATTATCCTTTAAATGGTATTGTGAATGAATTAAGAAAAATGTTTGGCAAATGTGAGTATAATACTTGAACAAAATTTGAAACCTTAATAATAGGCCGAAAATCCGGTCCATTATTAAGGTTTTTTTCGTTGCAATAGTGGAAAATGGGGGTATGGATAAGGGAAAGGAAGTGTTGCCGTTGTATAAGTCACAGGAAAGAAAGCTTATTTGGCTAAGCTTTGGTGTTGCAATTATCATGCTACTTTCCATACTAGGAAGAATATTTGGAGGTTAGGGGGGCAATGAAATGGTGAATGAATCAGCAGTCTTTTGGAGTAGAGCATTAACGGAGCTAACTTTATCGTTCCATATTATTTATGCAACGATTGGTGTTGGTGTCCCATTAATGATTATGATCGCACAATGGACTGGGTATAAAAAGAATGATGAGCACTATATTTTAATGGCAAGACGTTGGGCGCGCGGCTTTGTTATTACAGTTGCCGTCGGAGTTGTAACAGGGACAGCAATTGGCTTACAGTTGTCTTTACTATGGCCGAATTTTATGCAACTTGCTGGCCAAACGATTGCATTACCACTTTTCTTGGAAACGTTTGCATTTTTCTTTGAAGCCATCTTCCTAGGCATCTACTTATATACTTGGGATCGCTTCGATAGTCAGAAAAAGCATATGCTACTATTAATTCCGGTAGCTGTCGGTGCATCAATGTCAGCTGTGTTTATTACAATTGTCAATGCGTTTATGAATGCACCACAAGGATTTGACATTGTAGACGGACAGCTTGTAAATATTCAACCTTTTTTAGCGATGTTTAATCCAGCGATGCCGACAAAGGTGGCACATGTACTCGTTACAGCCTACATGACGGCCGCATTTGTGTTAGCATCCATTGCAGGATACCGTTTACTTAGAGGTTCAAAGCATGTATACCATAAAAAATCTTTATACCTACTTATGAAGATTGGTCTGATTTTCTCTATTGCAGCAGCGATTATTGGAGACTTTTCAGGGAAATATTTAGCTGAATATCAACCAGAAAAATTAGCTGCAGCTGAGTGGCACTTTGAAACGGAAGATAAAGCCTCTCTTATACTATTGGGTGTATTAGATGGTGAAGAAGTAAAATATGCTATTAAAGTACCTTATGCTTTGAGTGTTTTAGCACATAATAATCCAAATGCAGAGGTAATTGGTTTAGATCAATTTGCAAAAGAAGATCGACCACCACTGTATATTCATTACCTTTTTGATCTCATGGTGTTTATTGGCATGTTCATGGCACTCGTTTCACTGCTTTATGTGACCGGGAAAGCACGTGATTGGCAGTTTATTCATAGCCGTTGGTTTAGAAGGATTGTTGTTGCAGGTGGACCACTTTCCATTATTGCAATTGAAGCAGGATGGTGGCTTGCAGAAGTGGGACGACAGCCTTGGATATTACGTGGATTAATGCGAACACCAGAAGGAGCCACAACGAGTAACCATGTGGATTTAATGCTGGTATTGTTTGCAGGTGTGTATATTGTATTGGGAATAGGAAGTATTGTAGTTTTAGTCCGTATGTTCAAAAAGAATCCAATTGAGCGTGAAATAGAAGATCGCCATGATGAAAAAGGCGGTGACATCTTATGACATTAGAGATTTTAGGTATTTCAGTTTTATGGATTTTCCTATTTGGTTATGTCATTGTAGCTTCAATCGATTTTGGTGCAGGCTTTTTTAATGCCTACAGCCTACTCATCGGAAAAAATCATATATTAACGAATATTATTAAACGTTATTTATCACCTGTTTGGGAAGTAACCAATGTCTTTTTAGTATTCTTCTTTGTGGGGATTGTTGGATTTTTCCCACAAACAGCTTTCTATTATGGAACGATTTTACTTGTTCCAGTTAGTATTTCGCTAGTGCTTCTTGCAATACGAGGTTCCTACTATGCATTTGAATCATATGGCGCACGTGGGCATATTGGTTACACGTTGACGTATGGTATAACAGGATTACTCATTCCAGCCTCACTCTCTGTTGTATTCGCGATTGCTGCTGGTGGCTATGTTGATCTTGTTGACGGGCAACCAGTCTTGAATTTTTGGACGTTGTATACGAGCCCGTTTGCTTGGAGTATTGTCGTGTTGAGCATTGCAGCGGTACTTTATATTTCAGCCGTGTTTTTAACTTGGTATGCACATAAAGCAAAGGATCGAGAAGCTACAAATTTAATGCGAAATTACGCACTTGCTTGGGCAATACCGTTAATGGTGAGTGCGCTCGGCATTATGTACGAAATGAAATTCATTAACCCTGAAAGTTACAATAACATGGTTAATTTATGGTGGATGTTTGCCATATCTGCCGTGCTGTTTATTATTACTGTAGTGTTAATATGGATGCGAAAAAATTACGGTCTTGCGGTTAGTTTATTGATTGCCCAATTTGCAGTGGCATTCTTTGCATATGGAATTGCCCAATATCCATATTTACTGTATCCGTATTTAACAATTTACGATAGCTTTACTAGTACACAAATGGCGATTGCGCTCGTCATTGCGTTTGTTTTGGGACTATGTCTGCTTATTCCATCACTGTTCTTGTTGTTGAAATTATTCCTTTTCAACAAAAATTATGTGACAGGAAAAGAAGACAATCACGCATAGGAGGGATACAACTATGACAAGTTTTTTGATTTTTTATGCACCATTTATAGTCGTCATTCTAGGTGTAGTTGCTGCTTTCTGGTGGGCACCTAGAGATTACCATACAGTAAGGAAAGAGGGGAAGAGTCGCGAATAGCGGCTCTTTTTTCTACTCATGTAAAGGTGATCAGTTTGAAGAGAGCTTGTCTTACCTGATCAGTCTAGAAGGAGAGCCGACCACATTTGAGCCTAATATGAAGCCAAGTTCTTTTTTCATCCGCCTCAACATGCTACAATAAAGAGATTGAAATGGAGGATGTACGAATGTCAGCACCCGTGAAAAAGAATGACCGAGTAACAGTTTATATAGAAGATTTAACACATGATGGCAATGGCGTCGCAAAGGTCGATGGCTATCCATTATTTATCCAAGGTGCACTTCCTAGTGAAACGGCGGAAGTACATGTTGTAAAAACGTTAAAAAACTATGGCTTTGCAAAGGTCGTAGAAATTCTCGAACCATCATCAGATCGTGTAGATGCGCCTTGTGAATATTTTAAACAATGTGGCGGCTGCCAATTACAGCACCTGTCTTATGAAGGACAGTTAAAATGGAAAGAAAACATGGTGCGTAATGTCATGCAGCGCATTGGAAAAATTGATGCGCCTGTTCTACCAGTGAAGGGCATGGAAGAGCCTTGGCATTACCGTAATAAAGCGCAAATACCTTTCTCCTCAAATGAAGCAGGACAAGCAATTGCTGGTTTCTACAAAACGAAGTCTCATAGCATTGTGGATATGGAGCAATGCTTAATTCAGACTGGAGAAGCGGACGCTATTCTTGCAGGTTTGAAAAAGGAACTGGCGGCAATCGGTGTTCGACCATACAACGAATTATCGCATGAGGGAATGCTGCGCCACGTAGTTGTTCGTAAGGCACGAGCAACTGGTGAAGTGATGGTTGTTCTCGTAACTAAAAAGAAAAAATTCCCGCAAAAAGATGCTGCTGTTGCGACAATCCAGAAGCTTGTCCCGAATGTCACATCCATTATGCAAAACGTTAATAGCGACAAAACGAACGTTATTTTCGGTGATGAAACCGTAAATTTGTGGGGCAAGGACGTTATTATTGATACAATTGGCGATGTTCGCTTTGAAATTTCAGCCCGTTCATTTTATCAAGTAAACCCTGAGCAAACGGAAGTTCTATACAAACAAGCATTAGACTACGCTAACTTACAAGGCGATGAACGAGTAATTGATGCTTACTGTGGTATCGGCACAATTTCATTATTCCTTGCACAACAAGCAAAGGCTGTTATGGGTGTAGAAATTGTCCCACAAGCGATTGAAGATGCAAAACGCAATGCAGCACTAAATAGGTTTACAAATACGTATTTCGAGGCTGGGCCAGCAGAAGAAGTCATTCCACGTTGGTATAAGGAAGGCAAAGAAGCGGATGTTTTAGTAGTTGATCCACCACGCAAAGGCTGCGATGAGGCGCTTCTTCAGACGATTTTAGAGCAACGTCCTAAGCGTGTTGTTTATGTGTCCTGTAATCCAGCTACACTAGCACGTGACCTTCGAATTTTGGAGGATGGGGGCTATCAAACACAGGAGATTCAACCTGTGGATATGTTCCCGCATTCGACGCATGTGGAGGTTGTTACGAAACTAACTCTAAAGGAGCGATCATAATGGACGCAGCAAAAAAATGGCTCTCTATCCCGAAAGATATCAGAGAAATGCTCGTGAAAAACGTATTTTGTGGCAATTGTGGTGTAACGACAATTGTGAAGTACACGATACAAGAGGGAGAATATGCCCCTGTATTGAAGGGGAAGTGCAAGACTTGTGGTAGGGATGTTGCTCGGGTGATTGATTAGTAAATGATAGAACTCTGAAAGGATGGAGTGAATATTCCATCCTTTTTGTGTAAGCATGGAAGGGTTTTGGTTGAATCTTATGCTTGAATAGAAGAGGTTACTTTTGATATATGTGATTAAAATTATACACCTCATAATTGGTATCAGAACATTATAATAGGCAGTTCAAGAACGTGGGTTTGATATCAAAGGGTTATAATTCGATTGCTTTATGATAAATTAACCGTTATCTTGAATTGCTTTTTTATGTTTTTGGAATAAAGTGTCCACTATTCGGGGTTCAGTTCAAAAAACTATGCCATCTGCTTTTTGTTTATAAGGACCGATTTTCGTTAAAATAAACATAGCTGATTTTTACAAATTATAAATGTCATATGTATTTGTGTTTGATAATCAGTTATTGAGCATGATATAAGTGTAAAAGAAGTGGAACATTCGGCTTTATATTTTATGACCGAGAGTTTAAAGTTGTATCCATATTGAGAGGAATTGAGTTTGAAATGATAGATAATTTTTGGCGTGATTTACCACGACCATTTTTTGTACTTGCACCAATGGAAGATGTGACGGATGTTGTTTTTCGTCATGTAGTAAGTGAAGCCGGTAAACCGGACGTATTTTTCACAGAGTTTACAAACTCGGATAGCTATTGTCATCCAGAGGGCATGAAAAGTGTGAGAGGCCGTTTGATTTTTACAGAAGATGAACAGCCAATGGTGGCACATATTTGGGGAGACAATCCCGAATATTTCCGTCAAATGAGTATTGGTATGGCGGAGCTAGGTTTTAAAGGCATCGATATAAATATGGGTTGTCCTGTCCCGAATGTAGCATCGAGAGGGAAAGGTAGTGGCCTTATTTTGCGTCCAGACGTTGCGGCAGAGCTTATTCAAGCAGCAAAAGCAGGAGGACTACCTGTCAGCGTGAAGACACGACTTGGCTTTAAAGAGGTAAATGAGTGGGAGGAGTGGCTGACGCATATTTTAAAACAGGATATTGCGAACCTTTCTATTCATTTACGTACAAGAAAGGAAATGAGCCAAGTAGATGCACATTGGGAGCTAATTCCGGAAATCAAAAAATTACGTGACCGTATCGCACCAAATACGTTGCTAACAATTAATGGAGACATTCCTGACCGTCAAACTGGGCTGCAGCTTGCTGAACAATATGGCATTGATGGCGTTATGATCGGGCGAGGTATTTTTAAAAATCCTTTTGCTTTTGAAAAAGAGCCGAAAGAGCATAGCAGTAAAGAGTACCTTGATCTTTTAAGACTGCAGCTGGATCTTCAAGATCAATATGCGGAAGTACTACCACGTTCAATCTCTGGGCTTCATCGCTTTTTCAAAATTTATGTCAAAGGATTCCGTGGAGCTGGTGAATTAAGAAATCAATTGATGAACACGAAATCAACGGATGAAGTGCGTGCATTGCTTGATAACTTTGAATCAAACAATGTTGATTGAGATGGATGGGTAGAATGATGTAATAGCAAAAACATGAAAGAACGAATTCCAATTAAATAAAAGGGATTCGTTCTTTTTGAAATTTATTATTATAATAAACCTTTTGAACGTTTTTCAGCCATTTCTACAAGGCGTTTTGTAATTTCTCCTCCGACTGAACCGTTTGCACGAGAAGAGGCTTCTGGCCCTAATTGTACATTAAATTCTTGTGCGATTTCATACTTCAATTGAGTAACAGCTTCATGTACACCAGGAACTAGAAGTTTATTTGAACTACGATTAGCCATTTTTCTCACCTCCTTGTGATTAGAATGGTCGAGAGTTGGCTAATCATACATTTAAAAAAGTAAAATGCGTATTCTAAATACTATAGTAAAGTAACTTTTGGAAAGCTAGCTAAAATTGTGAATGTCTCTGCTATAATAAAGTAATGCTTCAATCTAGAAGATACGATTGTTAGAAGCGCTTTACAGTTAAAATGGAGGTTTTTTAAATGACGAACAATGATATTTTAATTCGTTTAAGATATGCATTAGATATCAAAAATAAAGATATGGTTGAAATTTTTAAGCTAGGTGGTATGGACTTTACGAAGGAAGAAGTATTGAACATGCTTATTAAAGTTAATGATGAGGAAGAAGCACCAGAAGAATACATCAAATGTAATAATAAAATGGTAGAGGCTTTTTTAAATGGATTTATTACATTTAAACGAGGTCCGCAAAAGCCTAAATCTGGTCAGCCAGAAGGACCACCGCCTGTTTCAGGAAAAGAAAGCCCTAATAATATGCTATTAAAGAAAGTGAAGATAGCTTTAGCCTTAACGAGTGAGGAGATGCTCGATATTTTATATGATGGTGGCGTTAACGTCTCGAAAGGCGAATTAGGTGCTATTTTAAGAACTCCAAGCCATCGTAACTATAAAGAATGTGGCGATCGCTTTGTAAGGAATTTTTTAAGAGGGTTAACATATAAATATAGAGACTAAAATGGCTCGAACTAAAATATATTATTGATTAAAAAGAACGTGAGTTCGCAGCTCTCTATTGATCTTAGTCAAGTGGAAATTTAAGTGAATAGCCAATGAATTACTCATGAACAAAGCAGCTGCAATTTTGTAGCTGCTTTATTTATGAGGTTTTTACGTAAATATCTATAATAAGGCGAAAAATTTCTGTAAAAATCACGTTTTTCTTAGTCGAATGTAGTTGACAATTTGTGGCGGAATTGTGTACACTGAAATTGACATAAAGTTGTCACAAAGATGGAAAATAAATGTTCACGAACAGAGGGGTGCTTTTATGTTCAGTTTAAAAATTTTATTAGTTGCTATCGCATGTGTTACTATCCCACTTGTTGTTGCTGCAATTATGATAGACATTTTTTATGCAGAAAAGAAACAAGTTCGTTTTTCATTACGCCGTACATCTATGTGGTATGCGAGTATGTTTGCAGTGTCATTTATACCGGCAGTTTTAGTCATGACACTAAACGGATAAGTATTTTTAATATGAATAATCATTTAGGGGTAATTGATTATTTTAAATTATAGTAACAGCTACAATATTATGTTGTAGCTGTTTTAACTTTTTAAGGAAATATCTTTTGTAGCGAAAGCAATGCGTCGCCCCCTGCTGGATTAACTTGCGTGGAAAGCGTCAACTCGGAGTAGAAATCAACCTTTGCTTATTGATTTACATTATTTTATCTTTATTTTTATGTCGACAAGCTGACACGAAAGCATGGATGAAAAATCCGTTTCATGATAGTAGCGCAAATAATTCCTATAGAAATTAAGAATGAAAAGATAATCGTTAGAATAAAATTTCTATTAATATGGATGAAATAATCCTATCGATTATCTTTTTGAGGGTGGTAGATGGATGAAAACCTTTTTTATTTTATTTCTTGGGATGATCTATATATTACTAGCAAATTCAGTCGAAGCTATATTTAGTAAGGTATATTTTTTAATTGGCTTTGGGTTAGTAATAGCGGGAATTTTTCGGTATGTGAAAGAACGATTTATCTATATCAATACATTAAATGAAATGAAAGAGGCGAGTGAGGAGGAGCTTATGGCTATCCCTCATACACAGTGCATCATCTCAAATGATTGTTTAAGTGCTTTATTATTAAATGAACCTACAAATACACTTATCCTAGCAAGTAGAGAAGATTTAGAAGAAGATTTGATAAAAAAAGAAATTCCATTCGGAAAAATATATGAAGTAGCTATAGTAGAGGACGACATGTACATTGCTAGGACGAGCAATAACTTCATAAGTGGTTTATTACTTGGTGAAGATATGGATATAGAAGAAGAGGAATTAGGCGACGAGGACTCTGAGTCTGACACTATGTCTTCGCTGAAGTTGAAAATTGTAGCTGATAATTTATCTGACCCCATTTTAGAATTTGTTATTATGGATAACAGTGAGCCTCTATCAAGAGAAGAGGATGAGTATCAAGAAGTGCTGGAGCTATGTGAGGAATGGTTTCAGAAGATTAGCGTGATAATTAATCGCTATGAGCTGGAGAGGGTACCAATTAGGCATTAGTATTAATGTGAAAAAAGCTATCTCGACCGTAATGTCGAGATAGCTTTTTTAAGTGGAATCGCCCTGAAGTGATCAGGTATCACCTTGAACCTTAAATTTTAAATTGCTGTAATTGGCTATTTAGTTCTTCAGCCATATTAGCGAGATGATTTGCACCCCTTGAAATTTCCTCCATAGTAGCAGCTGTTTCCTCTACAGTAGCTGTTGTTTGTTCTACACCAGCTGCAGACTCTTGTGAAATAGAAGCCATTTCATCGATGGAGACATTGATGGATTCGGAATTTTGAGCAACTTTATGTAAATTGCTTGAAATAGTATTTATGTTAAGAATCATTTCCTCAACAGCTTCCGAAATTTGTTCAAATGTTTCATTTGTTTGATTTAGTTGTACAGTTCCTCTTTTTACTTCCTCGTAGCCGGATTGTAGAGCGGTTGTTACATTGCCAGTTTCACCTTGTATTCGGTTGACGATTGTTGAAATATCCGTGACAGAATACTGTACTTCTTCTGCAAGCTTCCGAACTTCATCGGCTACAACTGCAAAACCTTTTCCGTGCTCACCTGCGCGAGCTGCTTCGATGGCAGCGTTTAAGGCCAGTAAATTTGTTTGATTTGAAATATCATCAATGACAGAAACAAGCTTGGAAATTTCCGCAGACTGCACATTTAAGCCTTCAACTTTTTTCACTGAATCTAAAACAATTTCATTAATGGTTGTCATTTGTTGTGTTGATTGTACCATTAAGCCTTTACCTGTAGTTGTTAGTTCTTGTACATGATTTGAATGCGTTTTTAATTCAATGCCTTCTTGTGTTGTTTCATGAATACTACGTTGGAAAGAAGTCATTGTTTCGGCTAAATCACCGGCAGTAGATGCTTGTGTTTCAGTGCCAGAGGCTAGCTCCTGCATTGTTACGGTAATTTGCTCTGTACCTGATTGTACTTCATTAGCCGATTGGGCTAGCTCTTCGCTACTAGCTGCTACAGTTTCGGAAACAGTATGGATGGAGCTTATCGTTTGCTTTAACTTTTCATTCATATTATTTGCGGAAAGCATTAATTGACCAATCTCATCTCGATGAGTTATTGGAAGTGGTTCATGTTGTAGATTGCCATCTGCTAATTCGCTCATGCGTTTTGAGACAGTTGTAATAGGTTTAGAAATATTGCTAGCAGTAACAATGGCGACTAGGATACCTGCGATTGTCAATACAATGCTAACAATTAGCCCAACTGTTTTATTGCTTAAACTTGTTGATACTACGTCATCCCCTACCTTAGTAATGGCGACTGAGCGTTTATCGGCCAATTCTTCATAACCAACACGAACATCGATTACAAGATTATTGATAGCTGTTAAATTTTTTAATGCTAATTCTCTATCACCTTTTTTATAAACGTCGAATACTTCGGTATTTACGCGATTGCTCCATGTACGTGCCATTTCTACTAGAGCCTCACGCTCAGGTGTATTTTCGTATTTCTCTACAATACCGTTATTTTCCTCTGCGATTTTACGATATTCATTAAACATTTCTATGTATTTTTCATCACCAGATACAACATAACTTAAAGCTGCAGAGAGACGAACACTCATAGACATTGCTAAATCTTTACTTGCCGTTAAGACTTGTAAATCTTCTTTTACTAAACCTTCTGCTTGTTTTTCCATCTTATTATTAGAAATATACGTATAGGCTGTAAAACAAACAACTAATACGATCAATAGAAGAAATGCACTTAAAATTCTGCCTTTAAGTGTTTTAAACTGATAAATTCCCTTCATCTTTTCCCATCCCTTTATTGTTCATTTTCAATGTAGAACTGTAAAAAAATCGAAATAATAATTGTTATAGTACAAATATATTTTATAACTAATTAGATATATACATAAGCCCTTTTAATGGAAAAATTTAAAAATGGTTTTTTAGTACAATAACAAATCCTAGTTATGAATGATAGATAGTTAAATATATACGTCTAAATAGAAATTTTGATGTTTTTATAATGCTTTTATGTAGTTATACCTAACTGAGGAGCTTCTTTTAAATCGCTGCTATTATTATCCATATTTTAGTTTGAATGGTATAATTGTTTCGAAAAACAATGCGATTATAGGAGGGATATGGTATGAACAAATGGTTCAAAATAATAGGTTTCGTGATATTTGTGAGCTGTATTGGCAATACTTCAGCACATGCGGCTTCCTCTACTTCTCTTTTTGTCAACGGTAAAGCTGAGTATGACTTTATTACGCTTGAAGGAAGAACAATGGTTAAACTAAGGTCTCTGAGCGACCCATCATGGCCTGTGCTTGCTTATAATTCTAAGACAGGTGTCGTCACGATCCAAAATAAAGATAAGAGTAAGAAAGTACAGCTTGTGGCGGGAAAAAAGACAGCAACAGTTAATGGGAAAACAATAAAATTAGATGCTGCAGTAGTAAATAAAAACGGTAGCACTTATGTGCCAATTCGTTTCATTAGCGAGACACTTGGCGGTTATGTTTATTACAATAATAAAGATAAACGGGTCATTGTCCGTACACCTGCGGGTCAGGAAGAATACGAGACACTGATGCGCGGGGATCTCACGAAGGCACGTCATATTGTGCTCGGACTAGAAAAACTAACAGATGAAGCGCCGCCTCTACATGCTGGAGAAGGGTATAATTACTCCTATTACACGTTTCCAGAAGGAGAAGCATTGCGTTTCACGCTGAATCTCGCCGGCTATAGCGATGCTTATTATGAAGTGAATAATGAAGGTCTGGCAGTCATTAAATGGCAGAAGGATGATGTGGCTGAACGAGAGTGGGGAGCGAAACCAACCTTTAAAAGCTATGTTTATTTCTTGAACGAGTATATAGCTGGCTTATTCACTTATGGAATTGTAGACGCTCAAGGCAATGATACGGAGCTAGGAAAAATCCATCCGGATAATAGCAACAACCTAGTTCTACAAATTGAAGGGGAGAAACGAACGGATCAGAGGTAGAAAGATTGTGGTGAATTAGCGACTGAAAGCCACAGAAGCTTTAGAAATTATCGGATATATGTAACTAAAAGAAGGATGGATAAAGTCAATTTTATCTATCCTTCTTTTTTAAATTACTGTTTTTGCTTTGCTTTTTTTGCTTGTCGTTCCCATTGTAGTAATGATGGATATGGATCAAATGCCCATTCTGTACGTCCGTTGAATTTATAGATGCCATAGTGAAGATGAGGCGGGAATTTTCCAGACGTTCCTTCTTTACCGTAACCAGAGCTACCAACAGTACCGAGAACAGTTCCAGGTTCGACAAGGTCTCCTACTTTAATTTTCTTATTATAACTACCGAGATGGGCATAATAATGATAGGAGTTATGATTATCTCGAATTCCTATACGCCAACCACCGAATTGGTTCCAGCCCTTTATTTCCACTACTCCATAAGAGGTAGATAGCACTGGAGTACCATAGCTAGCGAAAACATCTGTGCCTTCATGAATACGGCGTCCACCCCAGCCCCTATTGTCACCCCATGTACTTCGATAGCTGTAATCGTAATTAGTAGGGAGTGGGAAAGTGTGATCGTCAAGCTCTGTTGTTTTGAAATAACTATACATTTTGGAAATGGTAAAGATTTGATTTACGGCCTGTTCGCTTCCGTAATACTCCCATAAAGCTAATTTAAAGTCTTCATCAGTTGTTCCAAATTTGCTTAAAAAAGTAGCCATGGAGAATATTGTATCGATATCATCCTTTGGACTGGCGACTCCATCACCGTTGCCATCTAGCCCCATTCCACCAAAGTAACTAATGGTTTCTGGACGAGTATCATCTCTGACAGGATTTAAAGCACCTGACCAATATTCATCAGAAAATTGAATGGAAATAATACCATCCCGTTTCGGAATATCTTTACGAACTGATTGCAAATTGCGTTCATATTGGTCAATTGCTGCTAAGAAATGCCACGGGATAAGTAATTCGTCAAATTGTACGTAATGGGCCATACGTTGCTGCACAATTTCTTCTTGTGTGGGCTCTTCTTTTGCGGACGCAACAGTGGGGAGAGTAAAACTCCATAATAACATCCATGATAAAAGGAATATAAAATGGCGATTCAATAGTGGACCTCCTTTCTACAGTTAGAATAACCGAAAAAATTTTTTTCATAAGTCAGTTTGTACACTGTAAATAATCATAAAATGTCAATCTATTAACGCTTATTTAATAGATTACTACCCAAGGCAAATGCTTTCTAATACATATGCTATTTATACGAAAGCGAGGTTATAGAATGGTAGTATATAACAACTCTATTACGATTCTAGGTAGTTGTGGAGGTGTTGCAAAAGCAGTACTTGCGATATTAAATAAAACAGTTCAAGACAAGTCTGATTCTATTAATCCAATCATCGAAAAAAGCTTAATTCATTTAGTAGACAAGAGGGAAATTGATCAGAAGTCTCTTGCGCATCTATATCCAAATTTAAGAAATCAGCTTGTCGTTCATCAATTTGATTTAATTGATCAACCGATATTAATGGAACATCTAAAAAAAACAAATACTACTGTTGTCATTGATGTTTCTTGGGCGGATACAGTGGAAATGATGCAATGTTGTAATAATCTGGGTATTGATTATATAAATACAGCTTTAGAAAATCCATTTATAGATGAAAATGAGGAATTGTATGAGGGCTTTGGTTTAATTGAAAGGATTAGGCATTTAGAAAAATACAAAGATGAAATTTCAAATGCTGTTGCAATAGTTTGCTCTGGCATGAATCCTGGTGTTGTACAATGGATGACATTTGAATTACAAAAGGAAGTAAACGATGATTCATTATTGGCCTGCTATATTGTTGAGCATGATACTTCTTTCTTTAAGGATAAAAGCAAAGCCAAGAAAAATGTTATTTATACAACTTGGTCACCAGAATGTTTCTTAGATGAAGCCATAATGAGCTATCCTATGTTCATGAGTCAAAGAACTCCACTTTTTCTTTATGAAAAAGTATATGATTTAGAATTTAAGGTGAATCTAGGGGATAAACAATTTTTTGGCTGTTTAATGCCTCATGAAGAGGTGTATAGCTTAGGGAAAATGTTGAATGTGGAAAGTGGGTTCCTATATAAAGTCAATGACCATACGACAGAGTTAATAGTATCTAATATCGATAATTTAGATAATTTATGGGATTTTAAAATGGAGGTGCTTGATCCACATAATGCTCTATTAGAAGGAGAGGATTTATGCGGTGTTCTGCTTGTCTATAAAGATCGTGAGAAATTTATGTACAATGTTATGAAAAACGAAGAAATCTTTTCTCAGTATCAAACGAATGCTACGTATTTTCAAGTTGCATGTGGTGTCTATGCATCTTTAGCTGTCGTACTAATGGATGAAATTGAAAAAGGTGCTTATTATGTTGATGAACTATTGAAAAACACAACAAATCAGTTTGGTAATTATTTAACTTATTATATGAAGGATTTTGTCATAGGCGAAAATAATCAGTCGGATGGATTATTATTAGAACGAATTAGGAGAAAGCGTTAAAACTAAATAATTTTAATCCATCTACTGGATATTATGTAGGTGGATTTTTTTATCTTCATTCTGGGCAATAAGTTGATTTTTCAAAGTAAAGCCCTTTTAAAACCCCTTAGTAAATGGTGTAATTAGGCACTTTACATAGAAATCTTTAAAGAATGCAAAAAAGTATTGGGTATCATAATGTCATTTCCTTCATACTATGTTATAAATCAAGCCCTGAATGGAGGGAAGGCTATTAACATTTTAGATAAAGTGAAAAGCTATCGCGAAGAAGAAAATCAGCTAAAGTGGGAAGGTACATTTGCAGATTACTTAAACATCATCAAGGAAAGACCTGAAGTCGCTCAAACAGCCCATTCACGCGTCTACAATATGATAAAGAATAGTGGTGTAGAGGAACGCGATGGGCAAAAAATGTACGAATTTTTTGGGCAAGAAATTTTTGGGCTTGAAACAGCAATTGAAAGACTGGTGGAGGAATATTTCCATCCAGCAGCACGAAGATTGGATGTTAGAAAACGTATTTTATTATTAATGGGACCAGTAAGTGGTGGTAAATCAACAATAGTGACCTTGTTGAAACGCGGACTTGAGCAATTTTCGCGAACAGATGAAGGCGCGGTTTTCGCAATTAAAGGATGTCCAATGCATGAAGATCCTCTACATTTAATTCCGCATCATTTGCGTAATGAATTTTACGAGGAGTATGGTATACGAATTGAAGGAAGTTTATCGCCTTTAAATACGATGCGTCTTGAAAAGGAATATGATGGACGCATTGAAAATGTGATGATTGAACGTATTACTTTTTCAGAAGACAAACGTGTAGGCATAGGAACATTTACACCATCAGATCCTAAATCGCAAGATATTGCTGATTTAACAGGTAGTATCGATTTTTCAACAATTGGCGAATTTGGTTCAGAATCTGACCCTCGTGCTTATCGTTTTGATGGTGAGCTGAATAAGGCAAACAGAGGTATGATGGAATTCCAGGAAATGTTAAAGCTTGATGAAAAATTCTTGTGGAATTTATTGTCTTTAACGCAGGAAGGTAATTTTAAAGCAGGTCGATTTGCGTTAATTAGTGCAGATGAGTTAATTGTTGCGCATACAAACGAAACGGAGTATCGCTCATTTATTTCAAATAAAAAGAATGAAGCACTACATTCACGTATTATTGTGATGCCTATTCCGTATAACTTAAAAGTTAGTCAGGAAGAATTGATTTACGAAAAAATGATTAAAGAAAGCGATATGTCCCATGTTCATATTGCACCACATGCATTAAAGGCCGCAGCAATCTTTTCGGTTCTAACAAGACTGGAAGTACCGAAAAAACAAGGTGTGGATCTTATTAAAAAAATGCGACTGTACGACGGAGAAAATGTGGAGGGATTTAATTCCGTTGACTTAGAGGAACTTAAAAAAGAGTTTCCTAACGAAGGCATGAACGGTATTGATCCACGGTATATTATTAATCGTATTTCTTCTGCTATTATCCGAAAAGAGGTACCATCCATTAATGCGTTAGATGTTCTGCGAGCACTAAAAGATGGGCTTGATCAGCATGCTTCGATTTCTCAGGAAGATCGAGAAAAATATATGAACTATATTGCCGTTGCTCGAAGAGAGTATGATGAAATTGCGAAGAACGAAGTGCAAAAAGCTTTCGTTTATTCATATGAAGAGTCTGCAAAAACATTAATGAATAATTATCTTGATAATGTAGAAGCGTTTTGTAATAAAAATAAAATTTTAGATCCATTGACTGGTGAGGAAATGAATCCAGATGAAAAATTAATGCGCTCTATAGAGGAGCAAATTGGCATTTCGGAAAATGCGAAAAAAGCATTCCGTGAGGAGATACTCATTCGTATTTCTGCTTATGCCCGAAAAGGTAAGCGTTTTGACTATAATTCTCATGAAAGATTACGAGAGGCAATACAGAAGAAACTATTTGCGGATCTCAAGGATGTCGTGAAAATTACAACATCTTCAAAAATGCCAGATGAATCACAGCTGAAGAAGATTAATGAAGTTGTAGCGAGACTTGTTGATGAACATGGCTATAATCCAACATCTGCTAATGAATTATTGCAGTATGTAGGAAGTCTGTTAAATCGTTAATAATTTTGACCTATTCAGAGGAAATTATAAGACTATTGATAGGAGTGAATAGGAGTGTCCATTTAAGGGCACTCCTTTTATCTTCATTTAGTGGGTGTCCAAACACTACTGAAATAGAGGAACTCGCCATGTCCTGTGGCAAATTTCTGTGCGACAGCAACAAGTTTATCTGTGCGAAAGCGAAGCGACAGCAACAACAGGGTTTTATCTGTGCGAAAGCGAAGCGACAGCGACAACAAGGTTTTATCTGTGCGAAAGCGACAACAACAATTACGTCAAGGCGAAATTGATCTTCATTCACTAAGTTTTTGCCATAGGTGAAGTAACCACGAAGTGTAATTGATTTTTCTAAAAAAGTTCAAGAAAGTGAATCACTAGCATAGTATAGAAAAACCGAATTTGATAGATGGGTGAGGATAAAAATGACTGAAAACGAAAATAAACGTTTTGCCATTTCTCAGGAAAATTGGTCCCTCCATCGTAAAGGGCACCAGGACCAGCAACGGCATATGGAAAAAGTAAAAGATGCTATTAAAAATAATTTACCTGATTTAGTTAGTGAAGAAAGTATTGTCATGTCCAATGGTCGCGAAGTTATAAAAATCCCTATACGCTCACTTGATGAATATAAAATTCGATATAACTATGATAACTCCAAGCATGTTGGGCAAGGGCAAGGAGACAGTAATGTAGGTGATGTGGTTGCGCGTGATGCTAGCAAAGGCAATCAGGCTAATGGGAAAGGAAAAGAAGCTGGTGACAAGCCAGGCCATGATTATTATGAAGCTGAAGTAAGTATTGAAGAGGTTCAAAATGTGTTATTTAACGAGCTTGAGCTACCGAACCTACAGCAAAAAGAAAAAGCGGATATTAAAACGGAAAAAATCGAGTTTAACGATATTCGAAAAAAAGGTTTAATGGGAAATGTCGATAAAAAGCGCACAATCCTTAATGCGCTAAAGCGTAATGCGATGAAAGGAAAACCAGAAATTACGCCGATTCATAATGATGATTTGCGTTTTAAAACGTGGGATGAAGTGGAAAAACCTGAATCGAAGGCAGTAGTTCTTGCCATGATGGATACAAGTGGCTCGATGGGTTCCTTTGAAAAATATTGTGCTAGGAGCTTCTTCTTTTGGATGACAAAATTTTTGCGCTCCAAGTATGAAACCGTGGAAATTGAGTTTATTGCACATCATACAGAGGCAAAAGTTGTGACAGAGGAAGAATTTTTCACAAAGGGAGAAAGTGGAGGAACGATTTGTTCATCTGCTTATATAAAGGCATTGGAGTTAATTCGGGAAAAGTATAATCCTTCTCGCTACAATATTTATCCAGTACATTTTTCAGATGGTGAAAATATATCAATGGATAATGAAAAGTGCTTGAAGCTAGTGGGAGAGTTGATGGAAGTATCGAGCATGTTTGGATATGGGGAAGTCAATCAGCATAACCGCTTCTCTACACTTATGTACACCTATAAAAAAGTAGATGATCCTAAGTTTAGGTATCATATTTTGAGAAAAAAAGGCGATGTATACGATGCCTTAAAGAGCTTTTTCAAAAAAAGTGAATCATAAACCATGTTCAAAGGAGGGGACTAAAAAGTGGAGATGAAAGAGCTTGAACGAGCGATTGATGAAATTACAGAAATTGCCTCAAGCTTTGGCTTAGATTTCTTTCCGATGCGTTATGAAATTTGTCCGGCAGATATTATTTATACGTTTGGCGCATATGGTATGCCTACTCGATTTTCACATTGGAGCTTCGGTAAACAATTCCATAAAATGAAGCTTCAATATGATTTAGGGCTAAGTCAAATCTATGAGCTAGTGATTAACTCAAACCCATGTTATGCATTTTTACTTGATACAAATACGTTAACACAAAATAAATTAATTATTGCGCATGTATTGGCGCACTGCGATTTCTTTAAAAATAATGTACGCTTCTCCAATACTAGAAGAGATATGGTGGAGAGCATGACGGCAACAGCTGAAAGGATAGCTGGTTATGAAAGAGAATATGGAAAGGATGAAGTCGAGCAGTTTTTAGATGCGATTTTAGCGATTCAGGAGCATATCGACCCATCCCTTTTACGACCAAAATTGGCTTGGAATACGGAGGATGAATTTGAAGAGGAGATTTCTCAATCAAAATCGCCGTATGATGATTTATGGAATTTAGATGACAAGGAAAAAGAGTATAAATCAATCAGGCGAAAAATAAAGCACTTTCCCCCAAAACCAGAAAAAGATTTATTGCTATTTTTAGAGGAGCATAGTCGAGAGCTCGAGGACTGGCAGCGAGATATATTAACGATGATGCGTGAGGAAATGCTTTATTTTTGGCCACAATTAGAGACAAAAATTATGAATGAGGGTTGGGCTTCCTTTTGGCATCAACGTATAATGCGTGAGCTCAAGCTAACAACAGCTGAAACAATTGAGTATGCGAAATTAAATGCAGGTGTTGTACAGCCTTCAAAGACAACGATTAATCCTTATTACCTTGGCGTGAAAATTTTCGAGGATATTGAAAACCGCTATAATAATCCGACAGAAGAGATGAGAAAGCTAGGCGTTCAACCTAACTCAGGTCGAGAGAAAATGTTTGAGGTAAGAGAGATAGAGTCGGACATATCCTTTATACGCAACTATTTAACGAAGGATTTAGCAAAGCGAGAGGATCTTTATTTGTTCCAGAAAAAGGGGAATGAATACCGTATTACTGATAAGGATCATGAAATGGTACGTGATCAGCTCGTATCGATGCGTGTAAACGGGGGATTCCCGTATATCGTCGTTAAAAATGGCGATTACCTTCGCAATGGAGAACTCTATTTATCGCATGGTTTTGAGGGAATAGAGCTTGATCCGCACTATTTAGAGAACGTTTTGCCATATATTTATCAGCTCTGGGGTCGTCCTGTTCATTTAGAAACATATGTGGATGGAAAGCCAATGCTTTACTCATATGATGGAACAAAAAATTATAAGCGTAATGTGTAATAAAAAACTTCTATCTGTTGGTATAAAATATTCCAGCAGATAGAAGTTTTAATTTTTGACAGAGCGCTTCCCAGGGGGCGTCAGAAGTTTTGGCGCTGATCCCCAAGGAGTCGCCCAGCCGTAACGAAGATCAACTTATAACAATTATGGTGCTTTGCCCTAATAAACTTTATTCGTTTTTATCTTCATCTAACAATGGAGGGGATTCATTTTCATCTTCACTACTTTCACTATGATTCGAAGATGAGTGGATATCGCTATCGAATACTAAGCTGTCTCTTACTTTTATTCCTTGTTGTCCGCCAGCTTCATCATTATTGTCACCAGCAATTCCGCTTCGGCCGTTTCCATCGGCAAATTGGGAGTTTACATTTCTAGTGCTACCGTTTATAGCATTTTGTCCGCCTTTGTTGGCATTAGTTCCTACATCTTTATTTATCTTCATTCAGGAGTAGATCCTACCTCTGAAGGTGGTAAGATGAATGCGGATGTGATTCCTTTTTAGTGGTTGGTCAATCACCTACTGAAAAGGGGAATTCAGGCTAAGAACTTCACATCCTGTGAAAACGCCTGAGTGACCAACATCGTGTTGGCCCAAAGCTTCCGGCGGATGTCACGGATTTTGAAAGGAATGAATTGTGTGGGGCACAATTCAAAATCCGGACGCAATTACGCCAAGGCGTAATTGATTGGTCCTTCACCTTCAGCCCTTTGCTCAACATGGATATCTGTATTGCCCATGTTAATAGTAATATGATTTTTTGAAGGATCTTTTGAACGTTCATTATCACCTTTATAGTCAGACATAGTCTTCACCTCCATTATTTCAGCATTACTATTAGTTATTAATTTTTCTCAAGTTTACTTTAATGTGAGGGGATGGAGACTGAAAAACTGTTCCTTATCGTAAAATTTGTTAAAATGAATAGGATTTGAATATATGAAGAACTGGAACGGTGAATCAACGTTGAGAACATTTAAAAAGGTTTATATAGAAATAACGAGTGTCTGTAATTTAGCATGTAGCTTTTGTCCTCCAACTGCTCGTGCAAAGGGACTTATTAAAGTAGAACAATTTAATAAAATATTAGATGAAATACGACCTCATACGAAATATATTTATTTGCACGTAAAAGGAGAGCCGCTTTTACACCCGCGTATTGATCAGTTGCTTGACGCAGCGCATGAGAAAGGTTTTAAAGTTAATATTACAACGAACGGTACACTGATTAAAAAGAATCGTGAAAAGATATTGGGGAAACCAGCATTACGCCAAATCAATTTTTCATTGCATAGTTTCGACGGTCATGAGGGATCGGAAAATCGTGAGAAATACTTAGGGGATATATTAGACTTTGTGCGTGATTCAAAAGACTATAATACGATTATTTCATATCGTTTATGGAATTTACAAAAGGATAATGTGACAGATATTGCGGCACGAAGAAATCGAGAAACACTCGAAATTCTAGAAAATGAATATAATCTGGATTATCGCATCGAAGAAAAAGTACAGCCTGGTAAAGGCGTAAAGATTGCTAATAATATTTATTTAAATCAGGATCATGAATTTAAGTGGCCAAGCTTATTGGAGCCTGAGGATG
This sequence comes from Lysinibacillus sp. NPDC056959, assembly GCF_042674095.1. Taxonomy (NCBI): domain Bacteria; kingdom Bacillati; phylum Bacillota; class Bacilli; order Caryophanales; family Bacillaceae; genus Lysinibacillus; species Lysinibacillus sp. NPDC056959. The sequence goes on from NZ_JBHURE010000013.1 coordinate 54,194, forward strand.
AAGGAAAAGGCTTTTGCCATGCACTTAGAAGTCAAGCTGCTATTTTAGTGGATGGTACAGTAGTGCCTTGCTGTCTTGACGGTGAGGGTGTCATTAATTTGGGGAATGTGAACGAGAAATCCTTCACAGACATTGTTCAAGGAGAACGTGCAAATAATATTGTCGAAGGATTTTCACGTAGAGAAGCAGTTGAAGAGCTATGTAGAAAATGCGGCTATCGCCAAAAATTTGGAATGTAATAAATAGATCCATTTGGTTTCAGACTAAATGGATTTTTTTGTATAGTGGATTTTACTCTATTCAAGCAAATAGAAAACGAGTGATTCCACAGCAATTAAATTATAGTTCGCTAAAATAGCTCCAACGTTATTGATTATTGGAGCTATTTTTCTTTGATTGTGAATCAATAGTATTTAAAAAATCATTCGTAATACGTACTACATATTTCACTTCGTCTAAATTGCGCTCCCTTAAAACTGATCGATGTATGTCAAGCACAATGTTCTTTTCTTCAATATCAGTGACACCTGATAATTTTTGAAAATTAAAAAGCTCCTCAGGTGCAATATCTAATGCTTTCATTAGCGTTTCTAAAGTGCTTAATGTGATATTAGATTGTCCGTGTTCAATGTTTGAGATTCGTCCTTTACTAAAACCTAGTTTCCCCGTTTTTTCTGCTACTTCTTCCTGACTAAGCCCCTTGGAAACTCTAATAATACGGAGTTGTTCACCTACTAGCTTTAAAAAGTCTGACATATGATTCACCTCTATGTAAAAAGTTAGTGAAAAACATTAAAAATGCCTATACCATTATAGTGGTATAATAGACAAAATGTTATAGTAAAATGGTACAATGGTTAGTAGGGATTTTTATTATGAGAAAAGACTTGTGTAAAACAGTGTGGATGATTCTTCAGTAGCTTGTTTTAGAGTATACCTAATTAAGTGAAGGATTGGAGGATTTAGGCATGGTAAAGCGTTATCGATTAGATGAGGTTGCTAAAATAGAAGAGGGAAAAATAATTCCGAGCAAAAAGTATTTTACAAACATCGGTGTACCTCTCATTACAGCAGATAATTTAAAAAAGTTAATGCTCGACGGTGATATTGAGCAATTACCAAAAGTTAATATTACCTTTGAAAAACATTGTAAATGTGCACCAGTACCAGCTAAAACCATCATTCTTACTAAGGCTAATTTGAAGGACTCTAATAAATATATATATCAGAGTGAAACTGAACTATATATTGCAAGCGATGTCGTTGCAATTATTCCAAATGAAACAATTATTTTAAGTGATTATTTATTGCATTTTCTTAGAGTGTATAAAATGAATAGAGAATGGCAGCATCTGTACCATATACCGATTGATATTCCGATGATAGATATCCAACATAAAATGGTGCAAACTTTAAAAACGATTCAGCTTTTATTAAAAAGTAAAGAGCCGTTGCTGACAGTAGTAGAGGGGCTACCGCGGCATTTTGACAATGTTTCTGTGCAAATTGAACATCACTCAAAAAGTTTACATCATGGGTTTCAACAGGCTCAGTATCTTTACAATCATATGTTATATAAAATTTTTAATAGTGAGCATAAATAAATCCATCACAGCCTTAATTTACGGGATAAAAAAAGTCGGTGTTTGGGCCTGTGCCTTTACACCGACTTTTTTAAATTTCAATGATTATAGGTAAAATCATTGGTTTCCTTTTTGTTTGTGAAAATAGATACTGGCCGACAGCTCTTTTGATTTCTCTTTTTAAAACATGTATTTGCTGCTTATTTTCTTCTTGAAGCTCATTTACCGTTTCTTCAACGAGAATATTTACTTTCGTTAAAAGCTCCTCAAAGTCTTTGGCATAAACAAAGCCTCGTGAAATTGTATCTGGTTCTGAAATAAAGGCTCCATCTACTTTATTAAGTGTGATGACGATAACAAGCATGCCGTCTTCAGAAAGCTGTTTACGATCGCGTAAAACTATACCTTCGACTTCACCGATACCGATACCGTCGACATACGTATCCCCTGAAGGGATTTTACGTGTTTGTCTAGCCGTGGAGTTTTCAATATCAACAACATCCCCGTTTTTCATAATAAACGTATGCCCTCTTTTGACACCAACGGATTCAGCTAGTAAACGATGCTGATGTAACATACGGAATTCACCATGAATCGGTATGAAAAATTTAGGTTTCATTAATGTCAGCATTAGTTTTAAATCTTCCTGATGACCATGACCTGAAACGTGCATACCTGTATGACTAGAAGAACCATAAATAACTTTCGCACCTAGCTGGAATAAATTATCAACGATCCGTGAAACACCTTTCTCATTCCCTGGAATAGGGGATGAAGCTAAAATAACTGTGTCATCAGGTAAAATTTTCACTTCGCGATGATTGCCACTTGCTAAGCGAGAGAGTGCAGCTAATGGCTCTCCCTGACTTCCCGTACATAGCACAACAACTTCTTCAGGGGGGAGATATTTCACCTCGCGTGCATCAAGTAACAAATCCTCTGGAACGTCTAAATAGCCTCGTTCAAGTGCGACATCTACAACATTCACCATACTACGGCCGAGCAATGCAAGTTTTCTATTTGTAGCAATCGTTGCATTTACAATTTGCTGTATGCGATTAACATTAGAAGCGAAAGTAGAAATAACGATTTTACGGTCGGCATGTAAAAAAGCATCTTCAATATGATTACCGACAAGCTTCTCGGAAGGCGTTAGACCAGGTCGTTCTGCATTTGTACTTTCAGAAATAAGTAATAGTACACCTTCTGATCCAATCTCGGACATCTTATGAATATCTGCAAACTGATCATTGACAGGCGTTAAATCAAATTTAAAATCGCCAGTGTGTACAACATTTCCTTCAGGTGTATTCATAACGATTCCTAGGCAATCAGGTATACTATGGTTTGTTCTAAAGAAACTAACATCAACCTGTCCAAAATTTAAAGATGAATCGGAATTAATTTCAATTAATTCTGTCTCCCTTAAAAGCTTATGCTCTTTCAACTTTAGCTGGATTAATCCAAGCGTAAAGCGTGTTGCATAAATAGGGACATTTATTTTTTTAAGCAGATATGGGATACCGCCAATATGATCTTCGTGACCATGTGTCACAATTAACGCTTTAATTTTCTCTTTATTTTCCTGTAAGTACGTAATATCAGGAATGATTAAATCAATGCCCAATAAGCTTTCGTCTGGAAATTTAGCACCACAGTCGATAATTAAAATATCATTCCCATACTGTACTACATACATATTTTTACCAATCTCATTAATGCCACCTAAGGCGAAAATCGATAGTGTATTGTCTTTTGTGGACAAGTATATCCCCTCCTAATTTTCAAGTGTCTTGGATATCATTGAATTTTTTTCGCATTATGTAGTATAGCTTTAAGTGTTTCATCCTATACGAAAAGAACGTTTGGCAATAATATTAGGTTTTCAAGAAGAATAGAATAGAGCAACGTAGAGAATAAAGGGGATGTGGCTGGTTGTCGAATTACTTACAGCATGCGATGTTTGAACATAGGTTTTGGCTAAGGATATTAAAAGACCATTCTCAATTTATTCATGATTCATTGTATCCATCGGAAACAGAGGATATAAAAAGAGCAAATTCATTTATTCAAAAATTTTCTCAGCTTCTTGCCTATGTAAATTCGATCGATGCCAATAATGCGGTTTCATTTTCACTTACTGTTGATGAAGCTGTAACGCAATTAAAGCAATTTAAATTTTATATCCTTCGAAAGCAATTATCGGGAAATATTAATATCCATTTATCACCTACCTTTATTAATCACATGGTGAATGAACTAGAGGAATATCAAAATGTACTTAGCTATCTGAAGAAGGGAGAAGTCCCACCAATATTTCATGAGCTACATCATCACTTACTCTGGCTTTTAGATGCTTCAGGACATGCAGGTATTATTCATGACGATTTGGATAGCGTAGAAAGAAGATTGAGACAAAAAAGTACTACCTTTGCCCAACATTTTGAACAGTTTTATTTAAAAGCAGTTGAGCTTACAGGATATTTACGTTCAAATATAGACTCTTTCCCTGCATTAAGTCGCTTTAATCAGGATGTAGATCTAGAAATGAAATTATTCAAAACGTTTTTACGCGAGTTAGAGGAAATGGAGTTAAGTGCAGAAGTATTAGGAACGTTTACAGCTCTAATGGCGGATCATATGCTAAGAGAGGAGCAATACTATTTATCGAAGCTTGCGCAATCTAGAGGTGAAGGTAATTTGCACTAAAAAAAGTGATGGCAATCTGAGGTTAGGTTTGATTTCAGGTTGCTTTTTTATTCCGATAAATCAGCATATTGTACCGATAAACTTGGAAAACATTCCGATAAATTTACATAATGTTCCGATAAAACTAAAAAACATTCCGATAAAATTTTAGGAATGTTTTTAGTCTGGAGGCTTTTTATGGATGAATAAAAACTCCAGTGCCAATTGGGACAATACTTGCAAGCTCTTCGACATCCTTATTATGCATACGAATACAGCCACGTGAAACAGCATGACCAATAGAGCTAGGATCATTAGTTCCATGAATACCGTAGTGCTCTTTAGATAAACTCATCCACATTGTTCCAAAAGGTCCACCGGGATTCGGAGCCTTATTAATGATTATAAAATCGCCAGTAGGTGTATCATGTAACATCCTTCCAACCGCAATTGGGTATTGCTTTTGAAGAACATTATCCTTATATAACCGTAGCCATCGATTTTCAGTAGAAATATCTATTCTATAAGGGATCGTATTTGGGTTAGGAAATCCAGGAATAACAATTTGTTGTCCTATATAAAGTACATTCGGATCTATCCCTGGATTAGCAGCAATTATGGACGATAACGGTGTACGATAATTTCTAGCTATTTGGGACAAGGTTTCTCCTACTTTAACTGTATGGATCAAAATCATCACCTCCTATAAAGTGGTTACTTTACTACAGGTTATGCCGTAGATATAGAAAATACCTTTATATTTTTTCATGAGAATAGCAATTGTAGTTAGTTGGATAGGATAAGCAGTAAACAACCATATCCAGTAATCGAGGAGTTATTATGAAAGAATTTAAAATTACTTATTTTTTTGATGAAATGCATTATGTACGGAGATTTATCCATATAGAATCACAAGAAAAAGCAGAGGCATTAGTTCGAAGTGAACGAGATCAATATATATCTTTTACCGATAGTAGAGGGATGTATCATGAGCTGCATGCAAGACATGTTCGGGTCATTCAAATATCAGAATATCATCGCATCGATAAAAGCTCGAAAACGAAAGGTACATGATTTGTTCAACACTGCACATTCTATAAGTAAAGGAGTGAGCAATGATGGACATAGAAAAAAACATACCACATGAAAAAAAGATGTTTATGAACTTAGCAAGTAAGGATAAACCAGACATGGTGGAATCTGATAATATAAGTATTTTTGATTTACACGAAGATATGCAAACGGTTGATGCTATACCGGTTAGAGAGCTCAATAAAAGAGTAGAACGAGAAGGCGATGAATTGATTGAATTGCAGCCAGATGAATTATAGAAGGTAGGGATTTTCTTGACTGATCATAACGAAGCTCAGTTTACTTCTGCTGGAACGGATATTAATGAAGTAAAAAGACAAAATGCGGAAAGTGGTTTATCTTATAATGAAGTGAAAAAACTGCTAGCTCAAAGCGGTGGAGTTGGTACGGGAAATTATAGTGATACAGATGTTGAAGAAGTAAAGCGAGAGATTCATGGGAAAAACCAATAAATTATTGTGGGGGAGTATGAAATGAAGTACTCCTCTCTTTTTTGTGCCGTAAAGCTCTCGATTGATATGAAGAAAATCCCTGATTAACGTCTCACTTTATTATAAAATATAAGCACATGTAAGGAGGTGGACGAATGAATGAAAACCGTTGTCCGTTATGTGCGCAAGAAAATCATTGTGGAATAGTAAAGGGACAAAAGGATTGCTGGTGTATGACAGAAAGTTTTCCTAAAGAAATTTTTGAAGCGGTACCTAAAGAGCAATGTATTTGTCAAAAATGCTTGGATACATATAAAAAAGATGAATCATTTAAAACTTAAAAATAACTTCAACTGCTGTTACGAAACAATAAAGCTCATTTGGTACAATTGTCTACCGCACAACAACCTATCGGACATATATTACTCTGAAAGGAGTGTGTCTAATGACTAAACCAATTGTACTTAGTAATGTAACAAAGGCATATTTAGAGGAATACGAAAGGATCCTCAATAAAATGATGCAGGGCATGACCTATGTGACAATTACCTGCAGTATTTCAGAAAATTTTATTAAGCAAATATTACCGCATCAAGTAGCTGCTATTAAAATGTCGGAAAATATTTTACGATATACCACTAATATATTTGTGCAAAATCTCGCATTAGAAATAATAGTGACAAGTACGGAAATTGTTGAATGCCTGGAAGCGATACAAAATAGATGCTGTATCGTACAAAATTCGGAATGTGAATTGTATGAATATATGTGTGCATACAAAGAAATTACCGGGGCTATGTTCCAAGCAATGAGTTTACCACCTGTATCTAATAATATTAATATAAACTTCCTTCGAGAAATGATTGTTCATCATCAGGGAGGCGTTCGACTAGCACAAAATGTTTTAAGGTTCTGTATTTGCCAGGAATTAATACCGATTCTTCACAATATGATTAAAACTATGTGCGATCGTATTTGTGAAATGGAAAAATTACTGGATGCTTTAAAGGATTGCGAAAATTGCTAGTTTTGAACGCGGAGCTAAAAAACGCTAGGGTCGAAGCCGACTTTAGCGTTTTTTGTGAGTGCTATGTATATTAGCGAAACTGCAGAGTGAGGCTTACTTTGGATAAAAATAATCAATCCTTCTCAACAGATGGAGCGCACATAAATGTTACTGTTCGTTTAGAACTATCGTAGAGACACCATTCACGGTGATCGACAACTGATCCAACATTGATGCCATACTGCTTTTCTTGTAATGAGATTGGTTCGCCAAAGCGAATACGAATACGTAACTTTTTATTGCGATGATAAAGACCTGATTCATGACTATGTCCGAAGAAAAGGAGCGATTTTTTGAATGGCGGAAATGTTGGTTGCCAAGTCACACTCCATTGAAATTGATGGCCATGCATAAGCGTACCACCATCAATCTCCATTGTTTCAGGTAGCTCTTTAAAACGTTCGATGCCAGTAACACGCGTAATTCGCTCTTCTTGATTGCCACGAATTGAGGGGAATGTTAGCAAACTTTCAAAATCATTTTCCACAATTGCAGCTTTTTGAAGCGGTAAACCCGACATTGTTTGTGCTTTTTTCTTACTTACAGTACATTCGTATAAATCACCTAATCCCAATACTTTTGCATCTTTCGCAGTGTGCTGAATATGGGATAGAACTGCCTTCGTATCTTCTATGTTAGAATGTAAATCTCCTAAAAGTGCGTACAGCATTTTAATCAGGCCTTTCTTAAAACTTTTTTCAGCGGGTGTTCAAACACCTGTACCTGTCGCTTTGCTATCGGTACATAAAACATTTGTACCTGTCGCTTTGCTATCGGTACATAAAACATTTGTAGCTGACGCTTTGCTTTCGCTACATAAAACATTTGTAGCTGACGCTTTGCTTTCGCTACATAAAACATTGCTGAAAGAAGTTAATCAATATACAAATATCATACACCTAACAGAAATTGATAGAAAAGTAAAATGTTTATGTATATTTAGTTACACATACGTCATATTTTCGTTTATCACTAAAACGTGGAGTTAAATTTAGTTCCAAATTGGGGACTTCAAGGCTTTCGCTCAGTATCTCAACTTTTTTATGGGAAGAAAAATTGCCAACCTTTTCATAGATTGATAAAATATAATTGTAATTTTCTGAATTTTTGCAGTGTTTTTTAGTTTATGGCTATTTTGTACGGTATGAGGGTAATGAATTAAAGATTTGGGGGGCTTATGATGACGATGTTAATGACAGACATATTACAAAACTATGCTATGAAACAACCAAAAAGGATTGCAACGCTATACGAGGGGACAGAGCTATCCTATAGTGAATTTTATAAAAGTGCAGAAAAATTCGCAGCGTACTTACAAGAGCAAGGCTTTGAAAAAGATGATGTAATTGCATTATATACGCTCAATTCAGATTTATTTTTAATTGCTTATATCGGTGTTCAGTTAGCGGGTTACGTTGTCATGCCCATTAATACAAAATTAGCAGCTCCAGAAGTCGAATATATTTTTAATCATTCAGAAGCTAAAGGACTTATTTATGATGAAAGGTTAGAGGATGTACTCACAACGATTGCAAATCCGTTTCAACATATTGTAGGGCTCAATGAAATGAAAGACATTATTAAAAACAATCTAGGTCAAAGAAAAGTTATCAAATTGGAGCCTCATGATACTGCTGTTGTTATGTATACTTCTGGCACGACGGGAAAACCAAAAGGCGTTATGCTAACTCATCAAAATATTGTTTCAACTGCGGATATATGGTCGTCATCAATGGACATGACCAATGAGGATCGCATGTTTATTTGTACGCCTTTATTTCATTGTGCAGGTCTTCATGTATTTGCGATACCGATGTTTTATAAAGGCGGTACGATTGTTATAGAAGAAGCTTTTTCTTCGTCAAATACATTAGAACAGCTTGCCGCTACAGCTGCGACAATTTTCTTTGGTGTTCCATCGATGTATACAATAATTTTAAACACACCTAATTTTAAGGAACATACATTTAAAAATTTACGTTTATTATGTTACGGGGCGGCACCGATGCCTTATGAGCTTGTTAAGCAAGTGAAAGAGACTTTCCCTAATGTGAAAGTACAAAACCTGTATGGACAAACTGAAAATTCGCCTGCGACCTCTTCCCTTTTAGATGCCGATGCATTGACGAAAATTGGATCAGTAGGAAAACCTTTAGCACAAACAGGCGTCCGTGTTGTTGATAGCTTTGGTGAAACTGTACCAACGGGTGAAGTAGGAGAAATATGTGTTAAAGGACCACAGGTAATGAAAGGCTATTTACGTAATCCTGAAGAAACAGCTAGAACAATTAAAGATGGCTGGCTCTATTCAGGAGACTTAGGGCGTTTTGATGAGGAAGGTTATCTCTATATTGTAGATCGTAAAAAGGATATGATCATTCGAGGTGGCGAAAATATTTATCCTATCGAGATAGAAGAGGTGTTATATCAACTGCCGGAAATTTTAGAGGCAGCTGTTGTAGGTTTACCACATGAAGTATATGGCGAAGCTCCGAAAGCGTTTGTCGTATTGAAGGAAGGGGAGCCTACTGATGAAGAGGCGATATTGACGTATTGTCGGACGCAGCTTGCAAAATATAAAGTGCCACATGAAATTGAATTTTTAACTGAACTGCCGCGCAATGCCTCTGGTAAGGTTTTGAAGCATACATTACGACCAAGCGTAAGCAGCACCATAAACTAAGCGTGTAAAGTGAAACTCAAAAGTAGCAAAGCCAATAATACCTTCATTGGGCAATAACCTCATCGGTAAAGTGTGAATGAAGATCAATGATGCCTCGGCCTAATTCCGTAACTTTCGATAGAGGTTTTAGGCCAGTGGCAGTCTTTCGCTATAACAAACACTTATAGCTGAGGCTTCGCTTTCGCTACAAAAAACATTTTATAGCTGACGCTTTGCTTTCGCTACTAAAAACATTTTGCTGAAAGAGGTTAAAATAGGAACGTCTATGAAATTAGCGTATAATAGAGTCTACGACAATTTGAAATAATAGAGTTGAAGTTATTGTCTTCAAACAAGATAGGAGCGGAATTTGTCTTGTGGACGAGGTATAAACGCCTTTTACTAATAGGTATTATGATCATCATGCTACTTTCGAGTTGCAATTCGTTTTCTCAGCAGGGAACGCAAAACAATGGATTAACTGTGTTAACGGTAGAATTTAATAGTGGTGCACCGATACCTAACCTTTATATCACTGCTACAGATGTACAGACAGGTAAGGTAATAGAGGATGCGGTTGGCTCTGAAGAGGGCGAAGCGAAATTTTCGAAACTTAAAGAGGGACAGGAATATACGATCGCTGCAACTACACTTGAAAATAGTACGAAAAACGATGGTTATACGACAATCGAACATTTTACATATGATGCGACAAAGCCGTATTATCGATTGCAAACGCATTTTTCAAGAGACGAGCAGGAGCTGGGTGTACCAGTTGTTATGCAAAATCCGGAACTACCACATGGATGTGAAATAACATCATTAACAGCTGTATTAAATTATTATGGGTTGGATGTTACTAAGCTGGAAATGGCTGATCGCTATTTACCAAAGCAAACAATAAGCAATGTCAACGGACAACGATTTGGTCCAAACCCAGATCAGGCTTTTGCAGGTAACCCTCGTGATAAAACACATGGTATGTATGTCTTTGCAGCTCCAATTGTCAAAGCAGCAGAGGCAGTAATAGCAGATAAACATGCAGACTTACGAGTGTCAAATAAGAGTGGTTCTACGCAGGACGAAATTTTACAGCTTGTTCGAGAGGGAGTCCCTGTTGTGACATGGGTTACATTGGATTTATCAAAGCCAAAGGAAAAGTCAGATAAGGGCTGGGTATATGAAGGTGAAACAGTGCCGCATAAAGCGTATATGAACTTGCATGCTGTTGTTTTAACTGGGCATTTAGGCGATAAAGTAGTGGTCATGGACCCATTACAAGGCTTTGTCACTTATAATGTGGATCAGTTTTTTAAAAGCTATAAAGAGTTAGGCAAACGAGCTGTAGCCGTTCATAAATGATTCAAAGAAGAGGTATAAGGAGTACAAGGAAAGTATGTTACACTTATAAAAAAGACTCATCACCAAGTAAGGATGACATTCGATAAAAAGTCCATTTATATAAGTTGATTGGAGTGGAGGCTGGTAGCCGGAACGGAAATCAACCCCACGTTATGGTGATAAGCCTAAAAAAAGCTAAAGTGAGTTGAGCAGAATGGTCATTGAGCACGCTTTTTTACCGGTTTTATTAGGAGATGAAATGAATGCTTATGGCATGGCAAGAGCATTTTACGAGTCCTATGGCGTTAAACCACTTGCATTAAATCATACGAATACGGAGAAAATACAGCACAGTGATTTATTAACATTTCGTGAAGTTCCAAGACTCCATATTGAAGATCGTTTTGTCGTGGCGTTAAAGGCAATTGCAGAGGAATTCTCTGGTAAAAAGTTACTTTTATTAGCATGCGATGAATTTTACGTAAAAAAAATTGTGCAACATAAAGTGGAACTAGCAGAGTATTTTGAAGTTCCTTATGTAAATGCAAACCTTGCTCAAGAGTTATTAACACGCGAGAACATGTATGAACTTTGTGCAAAGTTCGGCTTTCACTATCCGGCAATGCATGTTTGCACCGTCAATGACTATGAGGAACTTGACATCCCTTTTGAATATCCAGTAGTCATTAAACCGCTGAATATGACAAAGTATGCTGCATGTATTTTTCCAGGTAAGAAAAAAGTATATATTGCACAAGATAACGACGAAAAGGATGCTATTTTCCACGCCATTTATAAGGAATCTGCATACCGAGATGACATAATGGTACAGCAATATATTCCAGGCGAAGATGCTCATATGTGCGTCGTCAATGCTTATGTTGGGCAAGATAATAAAGTAAAGCTGCTTTCTGTAGGTAACCCGATTTTAGAAGAGCATTCTCCAGAGGGGATTGGTCGCTATGTAGCCATAATGACAGCATATGATCAAGACTTAATGAATCGTGTCAAATTGTTTCTAGAGGAGATTCGATTCCAAGGGTTTGCCACGTTTGATATGAAGTATGATGAACGCGACGGTCAATATAAGTTATTAAGTATTGAGTTACATAATGAACTTTCCAATTATTATGTGACAGCAAGTGGCTATAATTTAATGCAATATGTTGCGGATGATTTTATTCGAGGAAGTAAGCAACAGCTAACTTATGTTCAGAATAAGCATCTTTGGACGATTGTGCCAAATGGTGTACTCTTTAAATATGTACAAAATGAACAGCTAGTAATTGAAGCGAAGAGCCTTATTCGCCAAGGAATGGCTACGGATTCCATCTTTAATTATAAGGATATGAATGCGAAGCGTTGGTTGAATATAACGTTAGATAATTTAAGCTTTTATCGCCAATATAAGAAATATTTTAACAACAAAGGTCTGTCAAACTAATGAAAAAACAAACTTTAGGTATAATAGGTGGCGTAGGTCCACTAGCAACGATGTTTATCGGTGAAATGATTGTAAGACGTACGAAGGCATCGAAGGATCAGGAGCATTTACATACAATCATTGATAATGATACGAATATCCCTGATCGTACTGCCTTTATTTTAGATAATACAAAAGAAAATCCTGTACCAGTAATAGTCGCAGATGCTAAAAAGCTTGCTTCTGTTGGGGCAAATATGATTGCTATTCCTTGTAATACAGCACATACCTTTTACGATGAGATTGTTGAAGGCTCTCCAGTCCCTGTATTACATATGATAAGGGAAACAGCAAAGCGTGCCTCTGATTTAGGGGCTGAGCGAGTAGGTATTTTAGCGACAACAGGTACATTGACTTCACGGATGTATCAGGATGCGTTAGAGGAATTTGGTATAACACCAGTTGTCCCAGACGATGGGATGAAAGAAAAAGTCATGTCTATTATTTATGATTATGTAAAGGCTGGGAAAGATGTCACTCAAGAGGATTGGCAACCGATAGAAGAGGCAATGCTTGCGCTTAATTGTGATCGTATCGTATTAGGATGTACAGAATTATCTATCGTCAATCGAGATTTAAAATTAAGTGACACTTATATCGACTCATTAATTGTTTTAGCAGAGCGTGCTATAGAAGCATGCGGCTATGAAATAGTAGATTAACAATTAAATAAAACAAATAAAAATCTGCTCACTCTTCGCGGGTAAGCTGTAAACCTTCAAAGAAGCTCCAGTGTCTATGAGGGCTTGAAGGCTTACAATTCCCGTGCATGAATCGGGCAGATTTTTTTCACATTATTGTGCAAGAAGACGCCCATTTCAAAATTCGTTAGGTGAGATTATAAAATGGTTTATGTACATATGAAGTAGGAAAATGATTAGTGTGTTAAACTAGTGTCAAGTAGATAGAAGGTGGGAAATTACATGTCAGTAATAAATTTATTAAATGAAGATTTACAAGCAAAATGGAAATTTGAAGAACCGATGAAAATTCAAGAAGAAATGATTCCAGCAATGCTTGAGGGCAAGGATATTGTAGCTGAATCGCCGACAGGATCGGGGAAGACGCTAGCATATGTACTTCCTTTACTAAATAAAGTAAACGGTTCAAAAAAACAAACACAAGGACTTATCGTAGCCCCATCACAGGAGCTAGCAATGCAAATTGTAGAGGTTATCCGTGAATGGACAGCAGGTTCTGATATTTCGGTTCAGCAACTAATTGGTGGTGCAAACTCTGCACGTCAAATCGAAAAGTTAAAGAAAAAACCGACGATCGTTGTAGGAACACCAGGCCGATTAAATGAATTAGCACGTGCTGGAAAATTAAAGCTAAAAGAAATTGAAACAGTTATTTTAGATGAATGTGATCAATTACTTAGTCGTGAATATCGCGTTGTCGTAAAATCCTTTATCGAAGGTTCAGCATATGGGCGACAAATAGTTGTTGTTTCAGCAACAATTACCGAGGAAATTGAATTAGTAGCTAGTCGCATGATGTTCGAGCCAGTACGCTTCAAAATTAAACCTGAAGATATGTTAAAGGTTGGTAAAGTTGTACACTCTTTCGTGAAAGTAGAGGAGCGAGATAAAACTGATTTCCTACGTCGACTATCACATACTGAAGGATTACGTGCACTAGCTTTCGTTAACAATATAGATCAATTGCTGATGAAGGAAACGAAATTACAATACCGTGCTGCACCGATTGTGACATTACACTCTGACATGAAAAAAGAAGAACGTAAAAAGACATTAGATGCATTCCGTAAAGGAGATGCGCGTATTTTAATTGCTACAGATATTGCTGCACGTGGTTTAGATATTGCAGGTTTAACACATGTTATTCATGTCGATGTTCCAAGAACAATTGAGCAGTATTTGCATCGTTCTGGCCGTACAGGTCGTGCTGGAGCAGATGGCGAAGTATTAACGTTATTATCATATCATGATGAAAAAACATATAAAAAATGGACTAGAGAAATTCCTGGGAAACCTGTACAGAAAGTCTGGCATGAAGGCAAGATAGTGGAGGGCAATTCAAAAACAATTGGACAAAAGCGAGGTAAATAATATGACTTTTGAAGAAAAATTACAAGCATATGCAGAACTTGCGGTAAAAGTCGGTGTTAATATTCAACAAGGGCAATACTTATTAGTTAATACATCAGTAGAAGCTTTAGATTTCGTCCGTTTAGTCGTGAAAGAGGCTTATAAGGCTGGTGCAGGACGTGTTCATGTTAATTTTTCGGATGATGAAATGGATCGTGCTTATTTTGAGCATGCCTCAGATGAAGAATTTAATCGTTTCCCAGAATGGGTAGTTAAAATGCGTGATGAGGTAATCGAACGTAAAGGAGCACTATTATGGATTGATGCTGCAGACCCTGATAAATTAGCAGGAATTTCAGCAGATCGTCTAGCTACCCATCAAAAAGTATCCGGAGCTGCTCTGAAAAATTATCGCAACGCCGTAATGAAAGACTTAATAGCTTGGTCAATAGTTGCTGTCCCTTCACCAAAGTGGGCATCAAAGGTATTCCCGAATTTAGCGGCTGAGGAACAAGTACCAGCATTATGGGAAGCTATTTTTAAAACTGTTCGTATCGGTGAAGGCAATGCTGTTGAAAACTGGCATGAACACGTAGTAAATTTAGAATCTCGTGCGGCCCTACTGAACAATAAAAAATATGCGAAGCTTCACTATACATCGCCAGGTACTGATTTAACAATTGCATTAGCTCCACAACATAAATGGCTTACTGGAGGTAGTAGAACGCCAGAGGATACGATCTTTATTGCTAATATGCCGACAGAAGAGGTTTATACATTACCGATGAAACAAGGTGTTAATGGCTATGTCAGCAATACAAAACCATTAGCTTATCAAGGGAATATTATCGATGGCTTTAAACTGACATTCGAAGAAGGAAAAATTGTTCAGGCTGAAGCACAGGTAGGCAATGATTTATTACAGGAGCTTATTAATGTGGATGAAGGCTCTTGCTATTTAGGTGAGGTAGCACTTGTACCGCATGAATCACCAATTTCAGCATCGGGAATTTTATATTTTAATACATTATTTGATGAAAATGCATCCAACCACTTAGCGATTGGCGAAGCTTATCCAACTTGCTTAGAAGGTGGAAGAGATTTAGAAAAAGGTCAGCTTGAAGCATTAGGTGCAAATATTTCAGTAACACATGAGGACTTTATGATTGGCAGCGGTGAGATGGACATCGACGGTATTTTACCAGACGGAACTGTAGAGCCAATTTTCCGCAAAGGTAGCTGGGCATTTTAAGTACTTGATGGAAAGAAAGGAGTTGGGCAGATGAAACGATACCTATGCTTAATGGGTACAGTTATACTTACGATGGTATTTAGTGTTTCATCTGCTTTAGCTCAGACTGAAAACTACCTGTCAATTGGAGATTCCTTGGCGGCTGGTCAAACACCTTATCAACAGATTGATGCAGGCTACAGTGATTTAATCGCCATGAAATTAAGAATGACTGGGCAATTGAGCTTCTATACGAAGGAGCTTACTTTCCCAGGCTATACAACAGCCGACGTTTTGAAACGAGTAAAATCTGAGGAAGCAAGTGACTTATTAGCTAATGCAACACTTATTACTGTTTCGGCAGGCGCCAACGATTTACTGCGGCTAGTGCAAGCAAATCCAACTGCCGGTACATTAGCCTTTTCACAGCTACAAACCGATTATGCATTAAACATTGCCAGAAAAAATATGGAGAAGATTTTAGAAGCGTTAAAAAAGCGAGCACCTAATGCAAAGATTTATGTAATGGGCTATTATTTTGCTTATCCAAATGTTCACCCTTCGCAAAAGGAAGGAACAAATGCACAGCTCGTTAAGCTAAATACGATTTTACAGCAACAGGCAGAGTATGCTGGAGCAGCTTATGTAGACGTATATAATGCTTTTAGGTTAAACGCTAGAAACTTTTTACCCAATCTCTCTGATGTACATCCTAATTTTGAAGGCTATCGCCAAATGGCAAATGCATTTTTACATGAATATAGTGGAAGTAAAGCTCTAGCCATTTCTTCAAACGAATTGCCGAAGCCCAACCCTATTTCATTTGACCAGATTTTAGAACAACTAGTGAAGGCAGAGCAGAAACAAGAGGACAGAGAAAAAGAAAAAACAACTCCTACGGCGCGTGCCCTCCCAAGTTTTAAAGGATATGCTGCTTTTATGGAGAAGGTAAGAGCTAAAGAAATTTTTTAATGTAACAGGGCATTCGACAAGGATGCTCTTTTTTATGTTGAGATCTATCAAAATATAGGCGATGGAAAGAACCGTCGAAGCGACGGAAGGAATCGCCAGAGCGACGGAAAGAATCGCCGACACGACGGATACACCCTGACACGTCGGCTCCCAAATTATGATGGGGAGCCCTATTATAATTTTCAAACTAATAAAAGGAAAAACAAACAATCCAACAGCCATGATAAAATGAAATAGACAGGAGGCGCACAAAATGAAAATATTTCATACAGCAGATTGGCATTTAGGGAAGCTTGTACAAGGCGTCTACATGACCGAGGATCAACATTATATTTTACAGCAATTTAAGCTAGCTATAGATGAAGAGAAACCGGATGTTATCGTTATAGCCGGTGATTTATATGACCGTTCGATGCCCCCGATTGAGGCAGTGAATTTACTAAATGATATTTTGGCGGAAATTGTGCTTGATAAGAAAATTCCTGTGTTAGCAGTTGCCGGGAACCACGATAGTGCAGGTCGATTAAACTTTGGCAGTAGTTTAATGAGTGATAGTGGATTACATATTAAAGGCCAGTTTACGAAAGATCATGCACCAATCGTTTTACATGATGAATATGGTGAAGTACATTTTCATCTCGTACCTTATGCAGAGCCAGCGTCAGTACGGACGATTTTAGAGGATGATTCCATTCGTTCTCATCAAGAGGCGATGGAAAAAATTATTGAATATATTGGGCAAAGTATAGATTCTTCAAAACGTAATGTTTTTGTTGGACATGCCTTTGTGACGAAGTATGGAGAAGAAGAAGCAAATACGAGTGAATCAGAGCGACCTTTATCAATAGGAGGCTCGGATTGCATAAATGCGGCATTGTTTAAGCCTTTTCATTACACTGCACTTGGACATTTGCATAAAGCGCATTTTGTGTTGAATGAAACGATTCGATATGCGGGTTCTCCATTGAAGTATTCATTATCAGAGCACCTACATGAGAAGGGCTTTTTAATAGTTGAGCTAGATGCACAGGGAGAAACAACTGTCACAAAGCGAAAGCTTATACCGAGACGAGATTTACGAGTGGTAGAGGGGATACTGGATGATTTATTGCAATTACCACCAAGTGATGATTATATATTTGTACGTTTAACAGATACTACGCCAGTAACTTCGCCGATGGAACGTATTCGTACAGTGTTTCCTCATGCGATGCATGTTGAGCGTAAAACAATACGCCAAGAAGTAGCACAAGAAATTCAAGCGGTTGAGACAGAGAAGATAGAAGACATCGATTTATTCCGATCATTTTTTACGGATATAATAGGTATACAGCCAGATCAAGATACAGAGCGTCTATTTACAGAGATGCTGCAAGAATTATTAGATGAGGAGCGAGAGACAGTAAAATGAAGCCTTTAAAGTTAACGATTACTGCATTCGGTCCATATAAAAATACAGAGGTTATTGATTTTCAACAGCTAGGTGAACATCGTCTATTTGCGATTTCTGGAAAAACAGGTGCAGGGAAAACGACGATTTTTGATGCTATATGCTATGCACTTTACGGATCGGGTAGCGGTGAAGATCGTCAAGATACGGCAATTTTGCGAAGCGGGTTTGCTGATGATGATGTGTATACTGCTGTGGAACTTGTTTTTGAAATGCATGATAGAGTGTATCAAATATTACGTCAGCCAGGTCATATTAAAGAAAAGAACAAAAGTGTTACTGGTAAGAAAATAGAACTGGCTGAAATCAAAGGAGACACACTTGATTACAGTATTGTAGAAAAGCAGCAAACACTTGAGGTAGATAAAAAGCTACAAGAAATAATAGGCCTCACAAAGGATCAGTTTAGTCAAATTGTTATGCTGCCACAAGGTGAATTTCGCAAGTTATTAACTTCAGATTCTACGAATAAAGAAGTTATTTTGCGCAAGATTTTTAAAACAGACCGTTTTGGTGCTATGACAAAAAGACTTGATGCGAAACGCAAAGACGCAGAAAGTGATTTACTGCGCGCGAAGCAATTAAAGGAGCATCTCCTTGGCCAAATTGCGGGGGCTTTGCCACAGCGTTCGTCATCTTTATTTACTTGTATTACTAATAATACCGAGAATATGCATCAGCTAAAGAAGGCTCTGGAAGAAGAGCAGACCTACTATACTGAATGTATACAATTGGAACAGCAGCGTTATAAAGAAGCTTATGCGTATCATCAAAAAGAGCAAGAGTTTTATAGTATGGCGAAAACATTGAATGAGCAATTTGATGAGCAAACGAATCGTCAGAACCGTCTGCAAGCATTGCTACAAGAGCAAGATGTATATAGCGCAAAAGAACGTGAAATTGCATTAGCAGAGAAAGCAGAACGTCTTGTTATACTCGAGCAACAATGTGTCGATTTACGTGCCGAGCAAAATCGTAAAGAACAATCCTGTCAGCAAGCAGTGACAGAGCAACAAAACGCAGAAGCTCAGTTAAAACTAGCACAGGAAAAATTTAATGTTGAAGAGGCGAAGGAACCTGAACGCCAACATGTTCTACAACAGGAGTTGCAGCTACAAGCATTATTACCAACTTTCGAGGCGTATGAGAATAATCTTCAGCAACTGCAAATAGCTGAACAATATGTTACAACAGCCAAGCGAGCTGTAGACGATAATAGTAAAATTGTAGAAACAGGACAAATGCAAGTTCAGCATTTAGCAACAACAGTTGAACAATATGAAAAACAACTTGAGCCATATGAAGGTTTTTTAGAACAGTTACCTAAGCTAAAAGAACAAGTATCATACTTAGCGCAAGTTGAAAAATACACTCGAGCAGTTGAAGTGGCAGAGCAGGATGTAGCCACGACTAATGTCCACTATCAAGAAAGTAAGAAAGCTCTTCAAAAGTTGGAGCAACAATGGATTGCGAGTCAGGCAAGTATTTTAGCACAGCAGCTTAAGGATGGAGAGGCTTGCCCAGTGTGCGGTAGTACAACACATCTCGAAACACAACGTGAGCAATTAGAGATGATCGAATTAGCACAGGTGGAAGCTTTGCGAGTAAAGACTACTAATGATGAGCGCAAGTTTTTAGAGAAAGAAGCTTTATTGAATTCTACAAAGCATCTTCTGCAAGAGGCATTAGAACATTTAGAAACGAATGAGATTGATCAATCGAACCAAGCACAAATTGTAGCTTCCTTACAAAATATAGAGCAACAAATTACAATCTTAAAAGTAGTGAGCAATCAATTGTCTGATGTACGTATGCAACAAAAGGATCATCGTGCACGAATGGAGCAGCTACAAGAAAAGCAATTAAAGCTAGAGCAATATTTAGCTGAAAAGACGAAGGAATTGACTAAACAACAAGCAGTTGTAGAAGAACAGCAAAAATATATTCCAGAAAATCTTACGACGCTACATGCATTGAAGCAGGCAATTGCTCATATAGGTTCTCAAAAGGTTGCCTTACACACTGCGTGGACTATCAGCCAACAAAGTTTGCAAACTGCCAAGGAAGCAGCAAATAATGCTAGAATGACCGTCGAAATATCGAAACAGGCTTTTGAGGAGTTAAAGCTGAAAATGGATGAAAAGCGCGAGCAATTTTCAGTAAGTATGAAGGAAGCCGGCTTTGAAAGCTATGAAGAATTTGCTACTGGAAAGCGTAGCGTGTCGCAAATAGAAGCTTTACGGAAGGCTTGCAGTGATTATGCTATGCAAATCCACACATTACAGGTACAAATTACTGAGGGAGCGAAGCACCTTAAAGGACAAGAGAAACAAGATTTAACGGCAATGGAAGAAAAATTAGAGGTGCTTCGTGTAACCTATGAGGAAGCCTTTAAAGTATTGCAGCAGATGGAAGGATTTGCGAAAGCTTGCGCAGACTTTATCGAAAAAGTAGAGGAAGCAGAGCTGGAAATACGCTTACTTGAAAAAGAGGCGGGACGAGTAAAGGAACTTTATGCAATGTTAAATGGGCAAAATGCGAAAAAGCTGTCCTTTGAGCGTTATATTCAAATCAATTATTTAGATAAAATTACAGAGGCAGCAAATGTCCGGCTTTATCATTTATCCAACGGTCAATTTGAGCTACGACGTTCAGATCGTTTAGAAAAGCATGCTAAGCAAAGTGGACTTGGGCTAGATGTGTATGATGCCTATACAGACCAATTACGTGATGTAAAAACATTATCAGGGGGAGAAAAGTTTAATGCTTCTTTAAGTCTTGCCCTTGGGATGGCAGATGTCATTCAAAGCTTTCAAGGTAATATCCGTATTGAAACAATGTTTATTGATGAGGGCTTTGGTTCTCTTGATGAAGAGGCATTAAATAAGGCGATTGATACTCTTATTGATTTACAAGATTCTGGACGCATGATTGGCGTCATTTCACACGTTGCAGAGTTAAAAGCTACAATGCCTGCAGTGTTGCATGTTGAAAAAACAATGAACGGACATAGTCAAACATATTTTGAAGTGAAATAAAAAAGAGGCGTATTTCCGATGTGTGGAAATACGCCTTTTTATTACTTTTTAGTTACGGTAGGATTTGTTCCTTTTTTTGCAGCGATTACTTTTTTAACAATTGGAATAACGATCGGTGCTAATTTTACGGCGGTTTTGACAACTTTAGATACTTTCAAAAAATAACAGCTCCTTTTAGTACTCTCTGTTCAAGGTTGAAATGAAACTTATCGGATAACGCGAACTGCTTGAATAATATTCCAAATGACAATTCCGATTGAAGCAAGAATGTAAATCACAAATGAAACTAACCAAATGATAAGAAAAGAACTACTACCTGAATCTGGTTCAAAAGTGTTGAATGATAAAGTTGAGAAAATAAAGACTGCAAAAAATATTATTCCAAATGCGACTGGGATTAAATGTGATATTAGTGCTCGAAGAGAATGACTCTTTACGTCGTTATCTTTTGAAACAAAGTAAACGACTAATGGCACAATAAAGGGTGCAAAAAAGATACTTAGATAACTAAAGGCAGATAAAATTTTTTTGTTCTCCATAGTTGTACCTCCTTTTTAAATATTTACGCATGAAAAACAGTAAAGTTTCAAAAAAATTAATGTGGAAGAGGTTGTAATCGTTACAGTGTTTGCGTACAATGAGGTTGTTAAACTAAATTAAGATGTAACGACCACAAGGGGAGCTGATGATGTCAGCTGAGACTGGGCACGTAATGCCTTAACTCTTTGAACCTGTAAGTTAACGCTTGCGTAGGGATGTGGATAGAAACCGACACTTTTACGATGTGAGGCTCTGTCCTGGCATCGTTTTTTTATCTTTATTGATGCTAGATAGGGACATATTTGCCAACTGATTTCTATTCCTGCTCTTGTATCCTACATCGGAACAAAGGAGAGAATAATTATGGACAATAAAAAACTATTAATGCTTGTGGAAATTGCGATATTCGCAGCGATTGGCCTTGTGCTCGATCAGGTTTCCTTTAAAGTATGGGCACAAGGAGGCTCTGTTAGTCTCGTAATGGTGCCAATAATGTTAATAGCATTTCGCTGGGGTCTTATTCCAGGCATGGTAACGGGTTTACTTATTGGTATTATGCAAACAATGTTTGGCGCCTATATTATACATTGGCTTCAAGGAACACTTGATTATGGTGTTGCCTTTACAGTAGTTGGCTTAGCGGCCGTTGTACGTGGACCAGTGCTTGAGGCTGCAAAAGATTTAAACAAAAAGAAAATGGCTCTTTATATTATTTTAGGAACGGTATTAGCGGGCTTTTTACGTTATGCAGCGCATACCATTGGGGGCGCTGTATTTTTCGCAGAGTATGCTGGCGATCAAAATGCATGGGTTTATTCAATCATCTATAATGGAACATATATGCTACCAGCAACGATTTTAACAGCGATTGTCGGTGTTCTGTTATTTACGGCAGCACCTCAATTAATGCAACGAAAATCATAATTATTATGCCCTTCACATGAGTGAAGGGTTTTATTTTTAGACTGTTAAAGATTGTTGCTATTAAAACATAAAGGCAGATTAAATCAAGAAACTGTGCAGTAATTAAATTTCCCTTCCTAAGCAATTTCTACACAGCTTTCAATTATTCCAAAAATTACTTTATTGAATAATCAATGGTAAAAATAGTTGGAGGATGGTATATTATATAAATCTTTTGCCGATTTTACGAAAGGGAGTGCGTTAATGGATAAAACACTTGAAAATTTACAAAAAGAAATTATATTTGAAGCAAAAAAAGATACCCCATTTTGCTTTCTGGCGCCGTTGTCTTTTTAATTTTCACCCTAATGCCCTTAGTTTTCCCAATAGAAGCTGTACGGTTGATTTGGATATTTGGCTTAGGTGTCATTTTTCCTATTGGGATGGTCATTAGTAAAATTCTGGGGGTTAATTTACTCTCTACTGACAACCCTTTAGGTACTTTAAGTGGGATAGTAGCAGCTCCTCAAGCTTTTTATATACCTGTATTTATAATTGTGTATATGAAAATACCTGAATACCTGCCCTTCACAATTGGCTTACTAGCAGGCTCTCATTTTCTGCCTTACATATGGATTTATAAAAGCAAAGCTTATTTATTTGTTACTTTAGGAATCTGTCTTTCTGCTCTAATTTTAGGTGGCTTCTTTGTTGGTCAAGCTTTCACCCTAGTACCTTTAGCGATGTCTATTGTTTATGGAATTGGTGTTCTTTTAATTCTTAGAGAACTCAAAGTCAGTCATGTTTAAGCGCCTATTGTCAGTTGAATAACAGTAAACCACTGAATCTTTTTAAAAAGCATCGATAAAGGTGCTTTTTGTTAATGCTTCAACTGTGAAATAGTTAGATTCAGCCTTTAGGAAAAAAGGGTGAGCGTAGTTAGAAGTGGCTTTAGTTAAAGATTCGGTTAGCGGAAAATAAAAAAGCAGAGTTAAGCGAAGCGTCAGCGGCAAATGTTTTATCTGTGCGAAAGCGTAGCGACAGCAACAATAAAGGGCCCAGCCGGAACGGAAATCAATCTCACGTTATGGAGATAAGCCTGTTTCCGGCACTTTATAATTTATGATGGCATATAATATTTAAAGCGTTTAGCGTTTTAAGCATAGAAAGTTATGTTATATTAAATAGTAGATATTAGATGAAAGGGACGTTAAAAATGATTGTAAAAACGCAAGAAGAGATTGAAGCCTTTAAAAAAATCGGCCGTATTTGTGCTGAAATTCGTGAAGCAATGAAGGCTGCTACAAAACCAGGTGTAACAACACTAGAACTAGATGAAATTGCAGGTCGTATGTTTGCTGAGGCTGGAGCAGTTTCTGGACCTAAAGGGGAGTATGATTTCCCAGGATACACATGTATTAGTGTTAATGAGGAAGTCGCACATGGTATTCCAAGTGAACGTGTGATTAAAGAGGGAGATATCGTCAATATAGATGTATCTGGTTCATTAAACGGCTATTTTGCTGATACAGGCATTTCATTTGTAGTTGGTGAAGGCTATGAGGATAAAGAAAAGTTGTGTCGCGTAGCCAAAAGTGCTTTTGATCGTGCGATGACAAAAGTAAAAGCTGGATCAAAATTAAACCAAATCGGAAAAGCTGTTGAGCGTGAAGCATATGCTAATGATTTAACAGTGATTATGAACCTAACGGGACATGGTTTAGGTCGTTCTTTACATGATGAGCCAAACCATATTTTGAACTATTATGATGCATGGGATTCTACAATTATGAAAGAAGGCATGGTTCTTGCAGTTGAGCCGTTTATCTCAGCGAAAGCAGAGCATATTGTGGAGTCTGGTGATGGCTGGACATTCGTTACGCCAGACAAATCATTAGTTGCTCAAATCGAGCATTCAATTATCGTTACAAAAGACAAACCAATTATTTTAACTTCACTTGATGAACAATAAAAAAAACTAAAATCCTGCTACCAATTTATTTTTGGTAGGCAGGATTTTTTTTAATAAATAATATACCGACAAGTAGCACTCCACATAAAAACAAGGCTGCCGTTGACACAAGTAGCTCATCAAAACCATTATGTAATACGACCCCTATATAGGACCAGATAAATACACTTGGATAGATAATATCAAAATAATGGAATCGAATATGTAGTGCTATTGCTACCCCAAGTGTCAGTAAAATAACTGCCCACAGTGGATCACTAAGTCCAAAACCATTCCATTGATAAGATGTTAGCGTGAAGCTTACATTTGTCATCAGGCTGAATGTAACCCATGCGAAGTAAATCGAGAAGGGTAAACGACCTGTAAGTGAGTTATTGCTGAGAGGGTACGTTTTGTACAACTTAGATAAATACAGTACTAAAATAAACGTACTGACGATTGACACGATAAATAATTCGTGGTGCCAAACAACTATTGCTAGCGCCTGCATGATACATATGCTACTAAAGAGAACAGTCTGTTTAATAGATGTCTTTTTTAGATTCATGACTAACCAATAACCAAGTAACATGTAAACCACAATCCAAATCACATAACTAACGTTAAAAGGTGCAAATATTACTGGAAAACGATTTGAGATCTCTAAGGAAGATTGACCGTTTATTTTCATGAAATAGGATGAAAAGGTTAGGATAAGTGAGACAACGTAAGTGATTGTCATCAAAAAAAATCGAGGCATGTTTTCCTCTCCCTTCGTGTTAAATTGTATAGGGAAAAGACAAATAAGTATAGGACTGTAACATTATATTTTCATTATAACGGAAATTTCCAACAATGTATCGTGTTGTTTCGCTAAAATTATCTACAATTTACCATTTGGATGGGCATCTATATATTTCTTTAGTACAATGGAAGTATACAAATGTAAGGAGTGAAGTTTTAATGACTCAAAATTTAAATGATCTAGATCTATCAGTTAATCTAGATAAGAAAATGTATAAAAAGAAATTAAAAGTACTCCAGTATGAAATGTTAAATGCTCAACAGTTTTTATTAAACAATAAAATAGGGTTAATTTTAGTATTTGAAGGTATGGATGCTGCTGGTAAGGGGGGCGCTATTAAGCGTCTAATTGAACGTGTTGATCCACGTGGTTATGTCGTACACCCGATTTCAGCGCCTCAGCCCCATGAACTTCGCTACAATTATTTACAACGCTTTTGGAGAAAGCTGCCACAGCATGGACAAATCGCAATTTTTGATCGCTCTTGGTATGGTCGTGTATTAGTTGAGCGTATTGAAGGATTTGCAACAAATGAAGAGTGGTCTCGTGCATACGAAGAAATGAATAATTTTGAAAAGATTTTAACGGCAGGAGATTATATTGTCATTAAGTTTTGGCTTCAAGTATCAGATGAGGAGCAACTTAAACGTTTTAAAGAACGTGAGCAGGATCCGTATAAGTCTTGGAAGCTAACAGATGAAGACTGGCGAAATCGTGAAAAAACGCCACTGTATGTAGAAGCTGCAAATGAAATGTTTGAGAAGACTGATAAGAAAAATGCTCCATGGGTTCTAATACCGGGAGACGATAAAAAGTATGCTCGTGTACAGGTACTGCAAGAAACACTAGCACATATCGAACGTGAAGCAAAAAAACGTGGCCTTCATTTAACGAATGTCTTAGACAAAGCGCATTTAGAAGATGCTGAATCGTCTAGCCTTGAATTGCTAGAAGAGAAGCCTAAAAAACAAAAAGTGAAATAATGTTATTGATGCTGTAACAACAAGACGAGATGTTTTAGTTGTAGCAGCATCTTTTTTTACATACAATAAAGTAAAACTTCAATTCCGTGGGTGTTTACCCACAAATTGGTCTTATTACTAAAAGTTGAGGACGATATTTGTTGCAATTTATACCATATATAAGTTGATCTTCGTTACGAGCAGTCGGAACGGAAATCAACCACACGTTAGGGTGAAGATTTACAAATTGTTTTTTAACCATTGATAAAATGAACGCAGGCATTAAAAACGTATTGACAATTATCGGAAGGTAAGTGTGGAGAAATGGTGCTTAAAATTTGGAGACTATTGAGGAAAAAGGGTGAAAATGTGGTATCAATTCAGGGGGATAAATGCTACATTCGCACATTTTACGAAAAAGATGCACAAAGTTTAACTGATCTCGTAAGCCGCAATAAATATTTTTGGTCCACATACGAACCGTTACAACGACCTGAATATTATACAATTAATGCTCAATATAAAAAAATTCAAGAAAGCTTATACTTAATGGACTCAAAGAGGGAGTTTACTTTCGGTATTTTTGAGCCGGATACAAATAATCTAATAGGACATATTGCTCTTTATGCAGTAAAACGTTTACCGTATTCCAGTGCATTTGTTGGCTATGCGATGGATGAAATTTATGTGGGGAAAGGGATCGTAACAGAAGCGGTTAATATGGTCGTGCAATTTGCGTTCGAGCAAGTAGGCTTACATCGTGTAGAGGCTTATGTTTCAACACAAAATAATCCTTCTATCCGTGTTTTAGAAAAGTCCGGGTTTCAGCAAGAAGGCCTCTTGAGAAAGCTGCTGTACATTAATGGCCAATGGGTGGATCATTACATGTATGCACGTTTAGAGAACGAATAAAAAGAAGCGTCTAACTTTCAATTAATGAAGGATAGACGCTTCTTTTTTTACTATTGTTTGCTACCGTCTATGATTAAGTCAAGGCGACCTGTATTTGGATCAATTACTAATCCGTGAACAGGCACATCTTTCACCATTAACGGGTGATTGCGAATTGTATCTACGCTTTTCTTAACACTTGTTGATACGTCGCCAAAGCCACGTAAAAACTTTTTTAAATCAAGACCTGAATTTTCTACCGTTTTGATAGTTTCAGGGTTAATTCCTCTAGCAACCATTTTACTTAGCATAGCTTCTGGGTCAACTGCGCTCATGCCGCAGTCGTAATGTCCAATAACATACACTTCATCTGCTTGTAGTTCATAAACAGCTACAAGTAAACTACGCATAATTGCACCGAAAGGGTGACTAACTAATGCCCCAGCACTTTTAACGATTTTTACATCACCATTACGTAAATTCATAGCTTTAGGTAACAGCTCTACAAGGCGAGTATCCATACAAGATAACACAACGATGCGTTTATCAGGATACTTTGTTGTAATAAAAGGCTCATATTTTTTTTCTTGAACGAAATCTTCATTAAATTTAAGAATATCTTGTAACATTGTCATGAAAGATTGCTCCCTTCCCTACAGAAATATTTTAGAGCAAAATGATCAATATGCAAATAATAATGACAATATTCACGCAATTTTTTTACGAAAAAAAAGAAGTTTAGTAATCTTTTAGCGAAAAGAAATAATTAAAAAAATAAAAAACAGCTACGTTATGTAGCTGTTTTTTATAGATAGATTAGAATTTTTCACTTGGTTTTGGATCTACAGTTACTGAAGACTTAGTATCTAAACCAACTTGTAAGTAGTGGATGAAGAATGCCGTAGCAATTAGTAAAACAACCGAAAAACCTAGTACAGTCGTAATGAACATAATGAAAGCTCCTCTCTACTGAAATAATCTACAATAATATCTAAAGTAATTATACAATAGGTTACTAGGAAAATCTAAGGAGAATTTATGACATCCATAAGATACCTAGTCTGGACTAAGATTAGTAGGTATAAAATACTTGAAATACCTAGTTTTTATTACAAAGAACAGATTCTTTTTTACCTACCCGCAGTAATGTTATTTATACTCATTTATCTCAAAACTAATCGTAAAGTCATGTGACAAGCTTTGATTAAGCTAATTCTTCAATAGCTCTCACATTCTCTTCCTACCTTCTATACGAAAATAATAGGCAGCATTCTCAATAACGAATTGATTAGAGGCATTTTCATCAAAAATAATAAACAAGAATGCGAAATAGGTATTTCCGTGTCTATAGATAGTGAAAGAAGTTTTTTGCCCAAGTACAAAGCCGAATCCGTACGCAAATATACCGAGGTATATTTGATTAAATAGAGGAAAAAAATAAATGATTCTTTAGGAGTACTTTAATTGTGAGAGTGAAAAAAAGTATCGTATGACACATCGATAAACAGCTGTTTTACACTATTTTTCTATAAAATTTTAGTAATTATCTGAAGAAGGTTTTGATTATCGGTCAAATAGCTTATATAGTGATATTGATATTTTTAGGTATTTACTCCTTCTTTTACGACCCGTTCAGTATGTTTTGATAATTTTATGTTGAAGGATAATAACAAATTCTTAAGTAATTTCAAATAAAGACAATTTAATGTATTATTCTTAATTCAATATAATCAAATATGGTCGAAAAGTGAATAAAAAGTATTTATTACATCGAAAAAAATGTGAAATACATTTATACTATATTAAAATTATGGAAAAAAGGACGAAATAAAGTTTAATAGGAGATTTGGAGGTTCTAGAATGGATATATCGTCGATTGTAGGGTTAATACTTGCGCTAGTAGCGCTATTAACGGGAATGGTGCTAAAGGGTGTAAGTTTAAGTGCGTTTTATAACCCAGCTGCCATTCTAATTATCATCTTCGGTACAATTTCCGCAGTAACAATTGCCTTCCCAATGAAGGAGTTAAAGCGTGTACCAAAGCTATTTAAAATTCTTTTTAAAGAAACAAAATTAGCAGATGATATTGAGATTATTAAGATGTTTTCACAATGGGCTGATTTAGCTCGCCGTGAAGGTCTATTAGCGCTTGAGAGTAAAGCTTCAGAGATAGAAGACCCATTTTTGAAAAATGGACTTACATTAGCAATTGATGGTCAAAATGCCGACTATATTCGTGACGTCCTAACAGAAGAAGTCGAAGCAATGGAAGAACGTCATGCTAGTGGTTCTGCAATCTTTACACAAGCTGGTACATATGCCCCGACTTTAGGGGTACTCGGTGCGGTAGTAGGTTTAATCGCCGCGTTAGCAGATATGAATGACATAGAAAAGCTAGGACATGCTATTTCAGCTGCTTTTATGGCTACATTACTAGGTATTTTTACAGGTTATGTTTTATGGCATCCATTTGCGAATAAATTAAAACGTAAATCTGCTATCGAAGTTAAACAAAAAAGAATGATGATTGAAGGCATCCTTTCTGTCTTAGAAGGAGAGGCGCCACGTGTTATCGAACAAAAATTATCTTCTTACTTAACAATGGAAGAACGTCGTCAAATTTCTGATGAAAGCGGGGCGGGCGGCCTTGGCAAAGAAAGCTAAGAAAAAAAAGCATGATGAGCATATCGATGAGTCTTGGTTAGTTCCGTATGCAGATATTTTAACGCTGCTATTAGCCGTATTTATCATATTATTTGCATCAAGTTCAGTAGACCAAGAAAAGCTAGAGAGAATGTCAGCTGTGTTTAATCAAGTATTTGATGGTGGTACAGGGTTTTTAGAGCAGCCTGCACCGATAGAAAGTCCAAATGCAGAAAGTGACAAAACACCACAACAAGCGCAAAACTCCGCGTATTTAAAGGATCAGAAGGAGTTAGCTGAAATTAAAGATAGTGTTGATAATTTTATCGCAGTTAATGAGATGGAAGGTCAATTTGCAACAGCAATGACGGATGAGGGTTTACTTGTAACGATTCGTGATAGTATCTTGTTTGATCCAGGGAAAGCAGAGATTAAACCAGAATATAATGCGATAGCTAAAGAGCTTTCAGATGTATTAGTATCTAATCCACCACGTAGTATTGTGATTACAGGTCATACGGATAATGTTCCAGCTGGTCCTAACTTCACTTCTAACTTACAACTCTCAGGATTGCGTGCAGTGAACTTCGCAGAAATTTTAATAAACAGTAACTCGGAGTTAGATCGTCGAAACTTTAGTATACAAGGTTTCGGTGAAAACCGTGCTATTGCACCAAATGATTCTGCAGAAGGACGTTCTAAAAACCGTCGTGTAGAAGTGTTAATACAACCACTTGTCACTGAAGATGGTACTGCTGCAAAACAAGCAAAATAGAAAAAAGCTATTAGTAACAGGCTTTGATGCCATATTGCTAATAGCTTTTTATTTACAAAATCCTATTTATTTGCGTAAAGCGCCTAATTCAGCAACGATAGCCTGCATTTCGCTCGGACTAAATGTATCACGCTTCATGACCATTTCGTATAAATAAACAAGATCTTCGTAATCAGCTTCATTGAAATTTTCCGATTTCATTGCATCGACATTCACCATACGAAGCTTTTCTTTCATTTGATCAACCATATAAATAACGTTCTCTTTTGACGGTACTGATAAATCCATTATTTAAACCTACCTTTCATAATCCTCGGAAATATCATTTCATTGAATAAAAAAAATGTCAACACTGATTTGGGCATTGCTTTAAAAATAGACTGTTATTGGGTAGAATAAGGGCAGTGATAGTTTAATTATGGTTCATTACCATAACATAGGGTTGCTTTCTGTTCCGACTGGGGACGCTTCGCTTTCGCGCAGAGCAAAGTTTCATGGGGACGTCCGGTCGCCACTCCAATCAACTTGTATACAAAATCATCCCTAACTTTTGATGATGAGTCTTAATTGTTCTAAGGAATATACATTTACCAAGCAGGGGGTATTTAATATGGGACGAAGTAAATTATTAGCATCTATCGTAGTTGGTGCTGCAGTTGGTGCTGCATTAAGCATGTTGGACCGTACAACGCGTGAAAAGACAATAGCTACAACAAAACAGATGAAAGAAGCAATCACGTATTATGCAGCCAATCGAGAGGAATTACAAGTGCTAGTTGAGGAAAAAGTATTGGCCGCTAAAGTGCTATGTGAAGGTGTGTCAGAAAATGTAAATGCGATTGCTGAAAAAGTGGATGAATTTAAAGAATTACCTTCCACAATCGAAAGCATGATTAATGATACAAAAGCAGCCTTTGCTTTACCTGATAAAGAATAGTTGTTCGTACAGGAGGAAATTTGTATGAAAAAGAAAAAAGCATCAATACGTACAGCTGTTGGAGTGGTGAAGTCATTTGTCTCACCAGACGAAGACACTGTAAATGTGATGACATCAAGAGGCTTTATGCAAGATTTAATTCTCCGCTTTCAGCGAGTGGAAATATCAGCTCTTGCCGCAGAATTGGCTTATTTCTTTTTACTATCTTTTTTCCCACTATTAATTTTTTTAGTTACATTACTACCGTATTTGAATTTAGAGACGACGCAAGTGTATTCCTTTCTAGTGAATGTTATGCCGGACGAGGTATATAGGCTTATTGAAAATACATTAAATGAAATTTTAACAAGCCGTAATAGTAGTCTATTATCCATCGGGGTACTAGGAACAATTTGGTCTGCTTCTAAAGGGATTAATGCGTTGATTAGAGCCTTGAATAAGGCCTACGATACAGAAAACAGGGGAAGTATATTGGAACGAGGGTTATCCCTTGTTTTCACTATAGCGTTTGTCGTTATTTTTGCTGTTGCACTACTTTTACCGGTTTTTGGGCAACAAGTGGGGCATTTCTTATTTTCGATTGTTGGCATTGAGGAGCAATTTGAAATTATCTGGCATAGAATGCGCTGGTGGATACCCCCTCTACTTATTTTCATCGTATTAATTGGGGTCTATAGATTTATTCCGAATACGAATCCACGTTTGAAATTAATGAGTGTTTGGCCGGGTGCGTTATTTTCGACGTTGGGCTGGCTGGCAGTTACGTTTGTTTTCTCCTTTTATATTAATAATTTTGCGAATTATTCCGCTACATATGGCAGTATTGGGGGCGTTATTATTTTAATGCTTTGGCTATATTTCACGGGGATTATTGTAATTTCTGGTGGCGTTTTAAATGCGACGATGCAGAAAAAAGCATTGCAAAAAGAACTTGTGATGCAGGAGACTTTAGCAAATAGTTAGGAATATTAAAAAGGACAGCCTCGAGATCACGTTTTGTGATACGAGGCTGTTTGTTTTATACGTTTTTATTCAGCATACGTAAGCCGTTTAAAATAACTAAAATGGTGCTTCCTTCATGACCGATTACACCTAGTGGTAAATCGACGACTTGTAAAAAGTTTGAGGCAATTAATAAAACGATAACGCCGATTGAGAAGAAGATGTTTTGTTTAACGATGCGTTGCATTTTACGTGATAAGCGTACGGCATAGGCGATTTTTGATAAGTCATTTTTCATTAAAACGACATCGGCTGTTTCTAAAGCAACATCTGTTCCTTCTCCCATAGCAATTCCAGTAGTGGCAGTTGCTAATGCGGGTGCATCATTAATGCCGTCACCGACCATCCCCACAAATTTATGTTCAGAAAGAAGTCGTTTCATCTCAGTCACTTTTGTTTCGGGGAGACATTCTGCGACGTATTCTGTCACACCTGCTTCCTTGGCAATTACCTTTGCTGTCTTTTCATTGTCACCCGTTAGCATGACAACATTAATACCTAGTTCTTTTAGTAATGAAACTGCTTTTTTTGCTTCATTTCGCACGGTATCCTTTAAGGCTGCCAATGCAACGATGCCATCCTTGTCACGAATGAAAATAACTGTTTTTCCTTCTGAAGCGAGTTTTTCTGCCACGCCATTTGCAAATTTATTTGCCTCATCTGTACCAACAAAATCTGGTTTACCAACAAGGTACTCGACCTCATTAACGTAACCTTTAATACCCCAACCTGGGATATCTTTAATAGTGGTCTGAGGAAATTGTGTGATCCCTTCTTTTCTTGCGAATAAAGTAATTGCTTGAGCAAGTGGGTGGTTCGATTGAGCTTCAATACCCGCAAGGATGGCCATTGCGTTTTTGCGGTCTAATCCTTCGCGAACAATGAAATCAGTAACGGTTGGTTTACCTTGTGTTAAAGTACCTGTTTTATCTACTGCAAGTGCACGCAATGCACCTAGATGCTCTAAGTGTAAGCCTCCTTTGAATAACACACCATGTTTTGCACCATTTGAAATGGCAGCAAGTGTCGCTGGCATAATAGATGCAACAAGTGCGCACGGAGAAGCGACTACTAGGAGTACCATTGCTCGGTAGAATGTTGTCGTCCAGTCCCAACCTAGTACAAAGTGAGGTAGAAACATCATGAGGGCAACGGCAAGTAGCACGAATTTCACATACGTACCTTCGAATTTTTCTATAAACTGTTGTGATGGAGATTTTTCACTCTGAGCATTTTGTACAAGTTGGATAATTTTTTGGAATAGTGTTTCAGAATTTGGTTTTGTCATTTCCATCGTAATGGCACCATTTAAGTTCACTGTTCCTGCAAATAACTCGTCGCCTTCTTGTTTTGCTACTGGAAGTGGTTCGCCGCTAATGGCGGATTCATCGATAGAAGACTGCCCTTTAAAGATTACACCGTCTGCTGGAACACGTTCACCGGGCTTAATAAGTAGATGATCACCAATTTGTAGAGTTGATACAGCAACTTTCATTGGTTCAAAACCACCACGAACAAGCCAAGCCTCTTCAGGTTGTAAATTCATGAGTGCAGAAATTTCACGGTGACTTTTGTTCATTGCGTATGTTTCGAGAGCGCCACTCACAGCGAAGATGAAAATAAGAATAGCACCCTCCGTCCAATAACCGATAGCTGCTGAACCGATCGCGGCTAATACCATCAATAGTTCAACGTTAAGCGCCTTATTCTCAATGGTTTCTTCAATACCTTCTTTTGCTTTAGCAAATCCACCGACGCAAAATGCAATAATATATAAAAGAATAGAAGCTGTTGTTTGCCCGCTAGTATCTAAACGCCATGCAAGCAAAATAAACAAACCTGCTATAAGGGCGGCGATTAATTCAGCGTGTTCTTTTATTTTCTCAATTAAACTAATGTTTTCTCGATTAGTGTGTTTCACTTTTATCCCTCCTGATAATGAAAATCAATATCAAAGTCTATGTAAATCAATAATTATAAACTTTTTCTAATTGAAAATAGATTTCAGTTAACATCTTTCTAATTTAGAATTATTATAACAAAAGAATTTGGAAAAAGAAAGTGAGAAATTAGAAGGGATTTTAACTTCTTTCAGCAGTCCTAAGCACGAAGCCGATTTTGAACGCATTGTTTATCTGTAGCGAAAGCAAAGCGGCAGCTACAATTATGCTGAGGCATAATTGATAGAAAGTGGAATAAAAGTGGCATTAGATTGAGTTTGGGGTAATTATGAGGCTTTTTGAAATGTTTTTGAACATGTGAAAAGCACAGATATTCATAGGAATATTCTGTGCTTTTCAAATTTGTGTAGTAAAAATGGCATAACTTCAGAAAGAAATTGCTTCTTTATTAGAATACTCGTTCTGCGTGAAGAGCAAGTTTTTCTAGAGATGATTTATCTACATCTGCGTGTAGTGAGTTACCGTGAGAGTCCATTGTTACAACAGCTGTGAACTTCTCAACGTTTAAGTGCCACATCGCTTCTGGAATACCGAATTCCATTAGGTCAACACCATCAACACCTTTAATACAGTCTGCGTAGTATTGTGCAGCACCACCGATTGCATTTAAGTAAACGCCACCGTGTTCTTCTAATGCAGCAAGTGTTTTTGGTCCCATACCGCCTTTACCGATTACAGCGCGGATACCGAATTTTTTCATGATGTCACCTTGGTATGGCTCCTCACGAATAGAAGTAGTTGGACCAGCTGCTTTTACTGTCCAGTTACCTTCTTCGTCTTTTGCCATTACAGGGCCACAGTGATAAATAACTTGTCCATTAAGATCAACTGGAGCATCGTGGCTCATTAAATGATGGTGAATTGCGTCACGGCCAGTATACATACGACCAGTAATTGATACAACATCACCAACTTTTAGAGAGCGAATTTGTTCTTCAGTAATTGGTGCAGTAAGTTCTACTACATCTGTAGTAGTATCTTCTGTTGTTGCTGCAACTTCATCTTCTTTAAATGTAATTTTTTCGCCTTCTTGGTAATGCCAGTTAATGATTTCACCAGTTTCAGGATTGATGTCTACAGCCATACGACGGTATGCCCAGCAGTTATAAGCTACTGATACGTAGAATGATGCAGGGATACGGTGCATGACACCAATTTTACAGCCAAGTAATGTTGCTTCACCACCGAAGCCCATTGTACCGATTCCAAATGTATTAGCAGTTTTCACTACATACTCTTCTAATTTTGCAAGATCAGCATTTGGATTTGTATCTTCCACATGACGGAATAATTGTTCTTTCGCTAAGTCGTAACCAGAAGAGCGATCGCCACCGATACCTACACCGATGAAACCAGCTGAACAGCCTTGACCTTGAGCTTGGTATACTGAGTGAAGGATACATTTACGGATACCATCTAAATCACGACCAGCGCGGCCAAGACCTTCAATCTCACAAGGTAGGCTATACTGAATGTTTTTATTTTCACAGCCGCCACCTTTAAGGATTAATTTAATTGTAATATAGTCTTTTTCCCATTGTTCGAATTTCATAACAGGTAGACCGTCACCTAGGTTATTACCGCTGTTAGCACCTGTTAATGAATCAACCGCATTTGGACGCAATTTTGCATCTGCAGAAGTATCAACAATAGCTTTTTTAATTGCTGCCTTAATTTCTAATTGGTTTACACCAACAGGAGCATAAATTTTGAATGTTGGTAGACCAGTATCTTGACAGATTGGTGATACATTATCTTCTGCCATAATAATATTATTTGAGATTGTGTCTAAGCTCATTGCAGCGCGAGTACCTGAATTCTCAGCTTCTTTAGCTTTCTTAATAGCACGACGTACGTCTTTTGGTAGATTTGTAGACGTTTCAGTAATTAAATCATAAAGACTTTTCTCCAAAGTTTGGATATTCATTTAGTATTGCCCCCCATAAAAATTTGATTATTTCCACGTAATATTATACTCTTTTCAACTAATGAAAAAAAGAGTTCAACTCATTGTGGTAGGAATTAAAGGCCTATTCTCAAAAATAGGGAATTTATTTGTAAAATTATATTAATCAATTTATTGTTAAGGTTGTAATAAGATAATTGCAGCAGGGTAATAAATAATATCTTTAAACGAATATAGTAGGAATCGAAGACGTTTTCTAGAGAAGCATTTGATTTATGCACTTATTTGATTATACCTACCGGTGAACAGAAGTTTCTTGCCTAATTCATAAGCTGTAGTTTCATCATAATTAAGATTGTTAAAACGGAACGTTTGTTCTATAATTAATTTAAATTTACTTTAGGAGGTAATAGAATGAAGTTACTTAATTTACCTGAAGCATTTGAACAAAATAGGACTGTAATAGAGGATACGATACAGCCGACTGTATTGATTGAAACGGAAGTACGAAAAACTTCTTTATTTGAAAGTAAGTTTGCTGGTGATCCGTATTTTCCACTGTCAATGGAGTATCCGAAAAGTCCAGAAGGGCAACCATTAAAATTACTAGCTCAAATTAATTTTGCAGATGTTCCGAAGCATTTACCAAACTTCCCCAAAGAGGGAATCTTGCAGTTCTATATTGATGGCTACGATGATGTACTAGGGATGGATTTTGACAATGGTCAAAATCATGAGGGCTTCCGCGTTGTTTTCCACGAACATATTGTTAGTGATGAGTCACAGTTAGTACAAGACTTCTCGTTTGTTGAAGTGAACGAAGAAGAAATATACTTTCCTGTGGAAAAGGAAATGGCATTGTCCTTTGGAGCAGGCTATGAACCATTATCAGCAAATGACTTTAGAAGTGAAAAAACATATGCGGAAATCCTTGCTACTATAGAAGACGATGATCAATTAGTAGACTCATTTTATGAAACATTAAATAGTACAGGTCATAAAATCGGAGGATACCCATTCTTTACACAAGAAGATCCAAGAGCTTATGGTGACTATACAGATTCAACAATTTTGTTGCTTCAAATTGACAGTGTAGGTGATCATATTCTATGGGGGGATGTCGGAGTCGGCAACTTTTTCATCACAGAGGATGAGCTAAAACGTAAAGATTTTAGTAAAGTTCTATATAATTGGGATTGTTATTAATTTAAATAAAAAGCAAGTGGATGCGTTTCCACTTGCTTTTTATCTTCATTTTATTCTAGGTAGTGAGATGGATGTTGATAGGATCCTTTTTAAAACCTACTGAAATAGAAGAACTCAGAATAAGAACGCCACGTCCTGTGGCAACGATTGAGTGACCAACATCACGTTGGATTAAAGCCTCCGGCGGATGTCACGGATTTTGTAAGGAATGAATTGTGCTGTGCACAATTCAAAATCCGGACGTAATGTTTATCTGTAGCGAAAGCAAAGCGGCAGCTACAATTCAGCCAAGGAGAAATTGATTAGTATTTATTGTTCACGAGCATTAAATTGCTCCATTTTGTCCTCTAAATCATCCATCATTTGAATTAAACGATCAATATCCTCTAATTCAGTTGTTTCAGGATCAATAGCATCTAAAACTTCTAAAAACATTTCAAGACGCTCTTTTAAGTAATTCATTTGTTGTTTTTTATCAGTGATTGGATTTGACATACATACACCTCATTTCGTCCCCTCCATCTTAGCTGATTTGGGACTAAATTTCAATGTTTAGGTAAACACCTAGGACTTAGCGATTATTTTTTTAAAAAAGTAGACAGAATATTTACAATATTGAAGGTGTATGTTAAATTAATATTAAGAAAAAGCAAAGGAGCTGATTTAAAAAATCTAAAAAGACTCTAACTCGAAAAGGAGGGAGTTTAAACAAGTACTCGGCCAATATAAAAGCCGAAATTCGTGTTTATACAATTAAATGGAGATAAGTGTTAGTTAGGCCTTAGCGTAAAATCACATGTGGTGAGCGCTAAGGCTTTTTGGTATGCTGTTCTTTGGAAGAATGATTGGGTGTTGGAGGAAAAGATGACGTACTTCTCAGATTACAGCAAAAAAAGGTTTGCCATTCTAGTGTTGATTGTATCTATTTCAGGCTTTTCACAAGGGATGCTTTTACCGCTAATTTCAATTATTTTCGAACGTGATGGGGTATCCTCCGCGTTGAACGGATTGAATGCAACGGGTCTATACATAGGAACTTTATTAATCTCACCATTTATCGAGCAGCCATTACGAAAATGGGGCTATAAACCGATTATATTAATTGGCGGTGCATTTGTGTTTGTTTCACTGCTAATATTTCCTTTATGGAAAAGTGTGACTTTTTGGTTTGTACTGCGCTTACTCATTGGAGTAGGAGACCATGCATTACACTTTGCAACACAAACGTGGATTACAAGCACCACAGATCATAAAAGTTTAGGAAAGGGTATGGCCATTTACGGCCTGTCCTTTAGTACAGGCTTCGCAGTTGGACCTTTAATGGTGAAACTTATACAAGTTGCAGAAGCATTACCGTTTATTGTGTCCTCTGCTTTGTGTTTATTTGCATGGGCTTTTGTATTCCTTTTACAAAATGAAAAACCAGAACGTTTAACGGGAGACTTACATGCAAGAGGCTGGCATCGTTATAAAATAGCCATTGCATTTGGATGGATTGCATTTTTAGGGCCATTCGCTTATGGATCTTTAGAATCTGCTTTAAATGCTTTGTTCCCGGTCTATGCTTTACGTAAAGATTTTGACGTGAATATGATTCCTATTATGTTATCAGTCTTTACATTTGGCGGAATATTAACGCAGGTGCCGCTTGGTGCAGTAGCGGATAAAATAGGACGACGTTATGTCCTGATGATTGGCTCATTTGGAGGGGCTATTATTTTTGGGGTTGCCAGTTTTTTAGAGCATTCTCAAATGGCGGTAGCCGTAGCATTTTTCTTTACAGGTACATTAGTCGGTTCGATGTTTTCATTAGGTATTACCTATATGGCAGATTTAACACCAAAAGAGCTACTGCCAACAGGAAATCTGCTTTGTGGCATTGCCCTTAGTATCGGTAGCTTAACAGGGCCATTTTTAGGGGGCATTTATTTAGAATATGTAAATTACAGCTTCCTTTTATTAGTAGCGATGCTTTTGCTAGCTATAGCAATTATTTTGCTAGTATTTGGACGAAATAAAAATAAGCGACCAGTGTCGGTGTAAGGGGAATTGTCTTTTGGAAATTATCCTTGAAGACGCTCGGGGAATCAGAAGAATTACTCAGCTCGGAGACTTTTTTAGAGAAAATAAAAAGAGCGGGGCTCATCTCCCGCTCATAAAACAAAAAAACGCCCAGCAAATCCGTGCTGTTATGGCGTTCTTTGCGTGACAAGGATGTTCCATCCAAGTCACATAGGTTTGGCACCTAGAATGATATTATACAGACAAGCAAACATAAAATCAAATAAAATTTGCAGACAAGTAATATTTAGACTTTGTATTTTTATCTCTATATAATAGAAGAACACTAGCTAAGATGACTAATTATAGGGAGATTAAAACATGACTGGATATAAAAAAATATCAATTCACCGTGCATTAACAGAATTAAAGATGCTAAATCATCGCATCGAAGCAGCAACGAATGAGGTTAGTTCAGTGTTAGCTAATCGTAAAAGCAATAGCAAAATTAATGGTGTAGAGATTCAAGAATATGAAAAGCAAATGCAAGCCTCATACGATAAAGTAGTTAGCTTAATTTACTATCGCAACCGAATTAAGGCATTAGTTGTAGAGTCCAATGCTATAACAAAAGTAATAGTAGGAAAAGAAGAAATGACTGTAGCGGAAGCAATTGAACGGAAACAGTCCATTCAATATGAAAAGGAACTGTTAGAAGTCATGCAACAGCAATATCGTTCAGCGATAAATATGGTTGCTAAAGAAAATGATGCGTTGCCAGCGAAGCTAGAAACGTATTTAGTTAATATATTGGGGAATAAAGATAAACAATCTCCTGAGGAAGTTAAATTACATACGGACACATTTATGAAAAGAAACGAGTTCGAATTAATAGATCCGATGAATATTAAAAAGAAAATGGAAGCATTAAATAGTCGAATTGAAGAATTCGAATCAGAGGTCGACGCGGTATTATCGGAATCAAACGCAACGACATTTATTGAAGTGCAAGCCTAACTAAATTTGCATGGCCTAGCGAAAATGGAAAACGAAAAGTCACTCGCGCTTCAAGACATGTGTGCGAGTTAAAACCTGAAACATGTCTTACTACAAAGGATACTTTAATTAATCTGAGTTGAAAGCTCAAAGGTTAAAGGTAAAAGTCCAAAGTTTACGTGTCAAAGTTCTTTCGTATTAAAGTTAAAAACTTAAAGTATAAAAATCTTTTAAATCCTGGGTTATTGGTTAAGGTGTTGATTTTTCTGGACCGTCCATCATCCACCAGGCAGCTTGAGCTGTGCAGTACATACAAAGATAATATATAAAACAATGAGGGCGTTTCTTAAATCTAAGAGACTCCTTTTTTGCTTCTGTTTAATTTCCTTCGTAAAATATATTTTTCATCCTACCTTCATATACGGATACAAGCTCTATAACTTTATCGCCCTATACAAAATGCCTTAAGTAATATTCTGATAAGTTTATATTGAAATTTAAGAAAATAATATATTTTTATTGATAATTGATAAAAATATAGAGTCTTATCAAAAGTTGTTCAATTTTTAGAAAAAACTGATTTTTAAAATATTATAGCTAATGCTATGGTACTTATATAACCATAAAAAAGTATTAGAGGTAGTAATTATGTTAAAGAGATTAACAATGCTTTTATTAACTGTTGCAATTCTATTCTCATTTGTAATTCCTAGTTCGGCAAGCGGTAATAATTATGACGAACCATTAAAAATGATTAAAGAGCAAATCCAACAGTTTGGTAAAGTTTACAGAAAATTGGAAATATTACCGAAGAATATATTATATAAATAAAATTGATATAAAAAATGAGCACTTTGACTATTTTAATGCCAAACTATATAGAGTTAATAATACTTCCCTAAAGGCATATATCATTCCAATAAAAGGTTTCAATCAAAAATTACATGAAATTAGTAATTTAACCGTATTTTACAATAGTGAATATAATGTAGATACTTATACAGAATTACATGTAAAAGAATCCAATTTAGGTACTTTTCAAGTAAGTTACTATTCAAATGGACAAGAAATAGCTAATGAAATAACAAAAGATACATTTATAACGGCAAAAGAATACCAGGAACAGGAAGATTCAGATTCTGTATTATCTTCATATCCAATTTTTCAAACAAAGGGAGTTAATTGGGGAGGTATAGCAAAATGTTTAGGTATAAGCTGGAGTGTCGGTGCAGTATTGGCTGCTGTATGCGGAACAGCCTGTGTTCTATCAGCAGGAACGGCTTGTGTTATTTGTATAGGTGCATATTTGGGGTTTGACATTGCTTCAATAACAGGATGTATAGCAGGCAATACGGTTTAAAAAAGAGGGGTTGTATGTACTGGTATAATTTCGTCTCGATGTTTTGGTTTTTAATAGGGCTAATTCTGTTAATTAGCATTACTTTATATAATAAGCGATATAA
Source organism: Lysinibacillus sp. NPDC056959 (assembly GCF_042674095.1). Classification (NCBI taxonomy): domain Bacteria; kingdom Bacillati; phylum Bacillota; class Bacilli; order Caryophanales; family Bacillaceae; genus Lysinibacillus; species Lysinibacillus sp. NPDC056959. Next base: position 96,224 of record NZ_JBHURE010000013.1, read on the forward strand.
AAAAGGTGAAAGAGGAGTAGCTGTAGCATTTTTGCTCTTTGCTAATATGTCTACCTTTGTTGCAATTGGTATTAGAAATAAAGTAGCTTTAATATTCTATTTACTATCATTTATTTTAATATGTATCGCATTAATATTGATTTAAAAAAACTATAAAATGGACAAATATGGAACATGAGAGTTATCTACTATACTAATTTCTGTATTAATGGCTCAACAATTGCAAAGGACGTCTCAAATATTAGGAGACGTCCTTTTTCATCACTATTTATTCTTCAACACAAGCTTCGCTACGCACTCCACTTGAGCTGTTTGTGCAAACATATCCACCGCCTGAATATATTCAACATCATAAAACTTCGTTAATTCGTTTAAATCCTTCGCCAAAGTTGATGGATTACACGATGTATAGACAAAGCGCTTCGGTTTTAGCTTCAATACAGTGCGGATGAATTCTGGTGCTAGACCTGTGCGTGGTGGATCAACTGTAATAACATCTGGTGTAAATCCTTCCTTGCGCCATTTTGCTAGGACACTTTCTGCTGTGCCGACTGCATATTTTGTATGCTTAAAGCCATGGTTTCGGGCGTTTTTACGTGCATCCTGAATGCTTTCTGGAATAACATCCATTCCACGAACTTCTTTTGCTTTATCAGCTAGCCATAAACCGATTGTCCCAACACCGCAGTATGCATCAACAACTGTTTCTTTGCCTGTTAATGCTGCTGCTTTTTTGATTTCATCGTAGAGATGAACGGTTTGTGTTGGATTCAGTTGGAAAAAGGCACGAGCAGATAAATCAAAGGCTAATTCACCAAGCTCCTCATGAATCGTTTCTTTACCATCGAGGACAATCGTTTCATCACCAAAGATTAACGATGTTTTCTCACGGTTAATATTTTGGGCAATCGATACGATACTTGGGTCGATTTTTTTAATACGTGCAATGAGCTCAGCTAGATGTGGAATTTCTTTACGTGTTGTTACGAGCACGACTTGCGTTTCACCAGTACGAATTCCTGTACGTACAACAATCGTACGCACTAATCCATCAAGCGTACGACCATCGTAAATAGTAATATTCAGTTTTTGCAAAATTTTACGTGCTGCCACTGTAATTTTTGATGTAATCGGATGTTGAACAAGGCAGTCATTGATGTTCAGTAACTTGTTGCTACCTTCTGCAAATAGCCCTGCATAGACACGCTTGCCTTCTTTACGTACTTGATATTGGCTTTTGTTACGATAATTCCATGGATTATCCATCCCTAGAGTTTTGCGAACTTCAACTGAAGTAGCTAATGGTTTAGCATAACGTTCTAATGCTTGAACGACGATATCACGTTTTTCAATTAGCTGTTTTTCATATGTCATATGTTGAAGCTGACAGCCGCCACATTCGTTGTAAACTGGGCATGGTGCTTCTTGGCGATGTTTTGAAGCTTTGCGAATCGTTACTATTTCTGCTTCGGCAAAATTACGCTGTGTTTTAGTCACTTGTGCTGTAATTTCTTCACCAGGAATGGCACCCTTTACAAATACGACATTACGCTTATAAAAGCCTACGCCTTCACCATTAATACCTAGTCTTTTTATTATTAGAGGAAATTTTTGTCCTACTTCCATTGTTGTTTGTTGCGTCAAGCGTTCCACGTCCCTGTTCTTTTAATATCATCTCCCCATTATAACTAAGGAGTAGACGATTGCAAAGCGACAGGGAAATCTTCGTGTTCTAAAACTAAATCGTTAAGGGATAAAAATGTATAGCCTTGTTTTTTCGCATCGGCAATAAACCTAGGAAGAGCCTCAGCGTTATCCTGCGCAACAGTATGCATTAATATTACGGCACCAGGATGAAGCTGTTCCATTAATGCATTATACGCATAATCTGCGCCACGTCGTACATCCCTTTCCCAATCTTTAAAGGCAACAGACCAGAAAATGTGACGATAGCCTTCAGCATTTCCTACTTCTAATAATTTCGCATTAAATGTACCTTCAGGTGGGCGAGCATATGTTGTACGTTCAATACCCGTCAATTCACGTAGTTTATCGTCAAGCTTTTTCCATTCTTTACGCATACCATCGGGCGTTAGTCTCGCCATATTTGGGTGGCCATATGAATGGTTGCCGATCATATGGCCCTCTTTAACCATGCGTTTTACTAAATCAGGGGCACTTTCTAAATAATGACCAGTTAAAAAGAAGGTAGCTGGTGCGTTTTCTTTCTTTAACGTATCCAAAATGCTTTCCGTAAACCCATTTTCATATCCGTTATCAAAAGTTAAATAAGCAACTTTATTATCAGGCTTCCCTTTATAAATGGCGTCATATTTCTCAACTATCTGATCAAGCTGTGCTCCAGCCTCTGCTTGTTCACCGTTCTTCGCTCGCTTAAAGCCCCAGTTGTATTCATCAGATCCAGAGGCCGAAAATGGATTAAAGCTAATTGCCGCGGCAATAATAAAAGTAGCAATTACCGATCCCACTATATGCTGTTTCCACATAAAAACGCATCCTTTCTTTTTTTTAGAATGTGTTATTTTTTAAAAAATTATCCTACTTGATTTCATTAAAAAAGTCCCTTTTAAATGGATAAATTTAATTTTTTAGCAGAAGTCTCCCGCTTCTATAGGCAGTGAGATGAATGCAGATTTAAGCTGCTTTTCCGCGGGTGTCCAAACATTCGTGGAAGAGAAATGAATACCCGCGGAAGAGGAGAGAATGCCCGCGGAAGAGGAGCGAATACCCGCGGAAGAGGAGCGAATACCCGCGGAAGAGAAGCGGATACCCGCGGAAGAGAAGAGAATACCGGCGGAAGAGAAGCGAATACCCGCGGAAGAGGAGAGAATACCCGCGGAAGAGGAGAGAATACCGGCGGAAGAGAAGCGAATACCCGCGGAAGCAAGGCGAATACCGGCGGAAGAGAAGCGAATACCCGCGGAAGAGAAGCGAATACCCGCGGAAGAGGAGAGAATACCCGCGGAAGAGAAGGGAATACCCGCGGAAGCAAGGCGAATACCGGCGGAAGAGAAGCGAATACCCGCGGAAGCAAGGCGAATACCCGCGGAAGAGGAGAGAATACCCGCGGAAGCCAAGGGAATACCCGCGGAAGCGAGGCGAATACCCGCGGAAGGAGAGAATACCCGCGGAAGAGAAGCGAATACCGGCGGAAGAGAAGGGAATACCCGCGGAAGCAAGGCGAATACCCGCGGAAGGAGGGAATACCCGCGGAAGAGGAGGGAATACCCGCGGAAGAGGAGAGAATACCCGCGGAAGAGAAGGGAATACCCGCGGAAAAGAAGTAAATCCCGCGAATCGAACGAAAACCGCAAAACGAGAAAATACCTCAAAAGCAATACTTACGAAAAATGTTATAATGGTTATAGTGAGGTGTTACGAATGCGTGTTATTACGAAGATTGCACGTCAAAAAAACAATCCAGAACGTTATAATATATATTTGAACGAAGAATATGCTTTTCCTGTAGATGAGGCAATTCTCATTCAATTTGGGTTAACAAAGGGCAAAGTGCTTGAGGAATTTGATATTCAGGAAATTGCCTATGAGGATGAGATTCGAAAAGCTTTTAATAAAGGGTTAAATTTTTTATCTTATCAAATGCGCAGTGAGCATGAGGTTAAGAAAAAGCTGCTCTCGTTAGAATTTGGGGAAGCGGTTATTTTAGAGGCTATACAAAAGCTTAAATCGTATGGCTTTTTAAATGATGAAACTTACTCCAAGGCGTTGCTTGATACGAAAAAGGCTACGATGAAAAAGGGACCCAAAGCAATTAGGCAGGACCTTATGAAAAAAGGGATTGATAAAAGCTTACAGGATGAGGTATTGGCTACATATAGTCATGGGGAGCAGGTAAAGCTTGCGACGCAATTGGCTGAAAAGGTCATTCGATCGGAAAAAAAGAAAACGCCAACTCAAATAAAAGCTAAAATTCAAGATTTTTTAATGAGAAAAGGTTATTCTTTTAGTGTTGTTGATGAGGTGCTTAGTCAAATAGAGATTGAGCAAGAGGAAGATGAATGGCAACAGCTACTTGATGTACAAGGCGAAAAAGTTTGGAAAAAGTATTCATCAAAGTATACTGGTTTTGAATTGAAAATGAAAATAAAGCAGGCGCTCTATCAAAAGGGTTTTCCTATAGAAGTTATAGATCGTTTTATAGAAGAGAAGGAGAATGAGGAATGAACGAAAAAAATTATGCTGCGATGTCAGAGCATGAACTACGTGAAGAAATAGCTAGAATAAAGGAAAAAGCACGTAAGGCGGAACAGCTAGGCATCATTAATGAATTCGCAGTATACGAGCGCAAGGCTTTAATGGCTGCAGCTTATTTAGTGGATTTAGATACAATAATTCCTGGAGAAATGTATCGTATTGACGGTTCTGAAAATGAATTTTTCCAAGTGGATTATTTAAAAGGACGTTTCGCATGGGGCCATCGCTTAGGGGGCGAAAAATACCAAGAGGCTTTACCTGTTTCAATGCTATCTCCTGTAAAGGTGGGCAAATAAATGGATGAAAAAATTGAAAAGCTAACAGCTGAGTTACTTGCAAAAAATCCGGAAATGTCAGTAGGTCGTGCACGAGTATGGATTGAGCTTTTATGGAGTGATTTCGAATCGACTTCTGCGAAAGCTGGTTACGCTTATCGTGGTACGGAATACACTGAAAATTTGGTGCGTCAATTAATTGCCAGCTATGGTGATAAACTGCATGCATTTGCGGGACGTAACCCCAAATACGCACATTTACTTGATGCTAGTGATGATATGGTACAATAACAAAACCCTGGCCAAATTATGGCCAGGGTTTACTGATGTTTAATTACTTGCGCCAACTTGTAATTTTTTCTGGAGTTTATCTTCTGTAAAAATCCAGCCTGTGTATGAAGTGATAATCTCATTGTCCTCGTTTAAATGAGCGACAGCCACGAAAGGATAGCGATTATCACTACGGTAACGCAGATCAATTAATCTTACTTCTGTTAAGCCATTTTCGAGTTCAGAAATTTCCCAACGATACAATGGTGAGAATGACACGAATGCAGCGAGATTGGGATCTTTCAATGCTATTTCAATAAGAGGCGTTTTCGGCAAAGGTTTTATTTCGAATTTATCGTAAATATTAACAGCTCGCCCATAAGCACGGCCAACATAATAATGCGTTTTGGATTTTGCTGCAATACGCCAGTGGAAGAATCGCATTGTAGGGGCTACAATAACATACTCTTCATCCTGAATCGTATTATGTACAGCTTTCTTTACAGCCTTTTGGACCGCAAATCGTAAAATATAGTAAACGATAATTATGAGATACATGATACTAAATGTCCAAACAGGATTAACCCCAAATGCCCAAAGCAAAATGCCGATGCAATGTAGTGTGAAAATAATAGGATCAAATGTATTAATGACACCAAGTGCAACCCATCTTCTAGAAAACGGTCGAAGTGCTTGTGTACCATAAGCGTTGAAAATATCAACAAAGACGTGAAGTGCTACAGCTAAAAATGTCCAAAGCCATAAATGAAACACATTTGCGTCTTGAATAATAAGTGCTAAAACCGCTGTAATTAAGATCGGCCAAATAGCTACTGCTGGAAGTGAATGTGTAATTCCACGATGATGTCGAATATAAATTGCGTTGTTGCGCAGCTTTAAAACTGTATCGACATCAGGTGCCTGTGAGCCAATAATTGTACCTGCCATTACTGCGGTAAAGGTCATTGAATGACTTGCTACAACGGGATCAGCTAATGCAAGACCACCGAGGGCTATACCCATAACGAAATGTGTACCTGAATCCAAAAATATCCACTCCTTGTATGCATCTAAATAGAGTACAATTTGCATACATGTATATTTCAATAATCCGTAATACTTGATATTTCTCTATTAAGACTGTTGTGCTAAAATCTTGAAGCTAGAAAATAATGGCGCTTTTTGTCGTTTTAGACAGATGATCTTTTCTTAATTGTATACTCTTTTTATCATAAATAAAATCGTAAAAACACTGGAGGTCACTGTGAATTATCCATATGTAACAGAATTCCGACAATCTTTAGTCGAATGGTTTAATGTTGAGAAACGTGATTTACCTTGGAGGCATACGACGGACCCTTATAAAATTTGGGTATCGGAAGTGATGCTACAGCAAACACGTGTCGACACAGTTATTCCTTATTACAATCGTTTTATGGAAAGTTTTCCAACATTAGAATTACTCGCGGAAGCTCCACAAGAATACTTATTAAAGCATTGGGAAGGCCTCGGCTATTATTCCCGTGCACGCAACTTACAAGCGGGTGTTCGCGAGGTATTAGAAAACTACGGTGGGGTAGTACCCGATAATCGCCATGAGATTTCAAAATTAAAAGGCGTAGGTCCGTATACTGCTGGAGCTATATTAAGTATTGCCTATAATAAGCCCGAACATGCAGTGGACGGCAATGTTATGCGTGTTTTAAGTCGAGTGCTTACTATTCATGATGATATCGCTATTCCAAAGACTAAAAAGATTTTTGAAGAGGCTGTTGAAGAACTAATTGATCCTGAAAATGCATCGTCCTTCAATCAAGGCTTAATGGAGCTGGGTGCACTTATTTGTACGCCAACTTCACCAAAGTGTTTATTATGTCCGGTTCGGGAATACTGTACCGCTTTTAATGAAGGCGAGCCTGAAAAATTACCTATCAAATCTAAAAAAGTGAAGATGAAGCATCTCACATACGATGTGCTTGTATGCCAAGATGACAAAGGACGAATTTTATTAGAACAGCGTCCAGCAGAGGGTTTACTAGCTAATCTATGGCAGTTCCCAATGCTTGAGCACGGTAAAGATTCAATAGATACTTTTATTAATGATTATGCTATGAATGTTCAATCGCAACAGGATTTGCTAACATTTAAACATGTTTTTTCACATTTAACATGGCATATAAATAGTTATTTTATGAAATGTAATTCAGCAGAAAAGGGCGAATGGCTGACTCCCGAACAAATAGAATTGTTACCAATGTCCGTTCCAATGCTGAAAATTTGGCAGGAAATAAAGGATTAATCTAGAAAATTATTTATATAAAATTTTTAGGCATAAAAGCATTCACCTCGGTACACAATAATGAGCGTGGAGGTGAATGAAAATGAAAAAGCAAAACAACCAGAATTTCCAACCGAATAAAAACATGCAACGTCAAAGTCAAGAATTTGGTTATGAAACAGACGTTAATGAAGTGCAAAAGCAAAATGCTAAAGCTGAGCAGAAAAAATCTCAAGCTTCAGGTAACTTCAATAAAACTAACCAAGATCTTGGTGAATAACACTTTGTAATTGCATAATTGCATTTACCTCTGAGGAGCTGTCTACAATCGAAAAGATTAAAAAGGGCAGCTCCTTTTGAATTTTTATATAGCAAGATAAGAAAATGGTTTAGGTGATAGGGAACTGCTCGGGTAGCTGATTAAACCATGCTCCGATACATGAATTTAAACAAAAAATTCCAATTGGGTTAGTGATATGATAAAATTTGCTTTTAGTTAACGAAATTTTGTACAAATTTAAAAGAGCGCAGGGAAATTTGTGGTTTTCTAACTACACCTTTCGCCTACACATTGCTATAATATACTAGAGACTGCTAGATTAAGGTAGCATAGACGAAAAGGTGGGCTTCAAAGATGGCAATACCGGTAGAAGGAGAAACGATACAAATACATAGTTATAAACACAATGGCCGTATCCACCGTGTTTGGCAAGAAACAACGGTTTTAAAAGGAACAAAAAATATCATTATCGGTGCGAATGAGCGGACACTTGTGACAGAATCCGATGGTCGAACGTGGCTAACGAGAGAGCCTTCTATTTGTTATTTCCATGCGGAGTACTGGTTTAATATCATTTGCATGCTACGTGAAGATGGTGTGTATTATTATTGTAATCTAAGCTCACCATTTGTTTTCGATAATAATGCCATTAAATATATTGACTATGATTTAGATATTAAAGTTTTCCCCGATATGTCTTATTCACTCTTAGATGAGGATGAATATGAGCTGCATCGTAAGGAAATGTCTTATCCAGATGTCATAGATAAAATTTTAAAGCGCAATGTCGATAAATTAATTAGCTGGATTCAACAAAAAAGAGGCCCCTTTGCACCTGATTTTATCGATGCCTGGACAAGTCGATATAAGTTTCAGCTCGATATGCAAGCAGATGATTATTAGTTGCACCTATTAGTTTTACTAATGGGTGTTTTTTTATGTTTTGAACAATCGGATTGTAAAATAGTTAGTGATAAAGCTAAATTAACTGTACTTAAAACAAAATATTGCTATAATACGTTTGGGCATTCAATTTGTGGATGTCTGTTTCTTTTTATGTATTACATAAGAGCGAGGCTTTTAAAATAAGGATGTGATAATAAATTGGGTAGTATAAAGCGTTATATGAGATTTGTAAAACCATATACATGGGAAATAATTTTAACGATTTTAATTGGTATAGTGAAGTTTGCGATTCCGTTATTTATTCCATTACTCATAAAAATTGTGTTAGATGATATTATTGCTGGAGATCATTTAACGGATGCAGAAAAGACAAAAGAATTGTTTTATTGGTTAGGTGGCACGATCATTGTATTCTTTATTATTCGACCACCGATTGAGTATTACCGTCAATATTTTGCTCAAAATGTCAGTAACAAAGTGCTTTTCGATATTCGAAAACAAATATATGCACATTTACAGCGACTAAGTTTAAGATATTATGCCAATACAAGAGCTGGCGATGTGATTTCAAGAGTGATTAATGATGTGGAACAAACAAAAAACTTTATTATGACAGGCTTGATGAACGTTTGGCTGGACCTTGCGACAATTGTTATTGCAATCGGTATTATGTTTGCTATGGATGTTAAGCTAACGCTAGTAGCATTGATTGCTTTCCCATTCTATGCGTTTAGCGTAAAGTTCTTCTTTGGCAAGCTTCGGTCTTTAACACGTAAACGGTCACAAGCACTAGCTGGGGTGCAAAGTTATTTACATGAACGTGTAGCTGGAATGAGTATTATTAAAAGCTTTACGCTAGAAAAACATGAGCAAAAGTTATTCGATGAAGCAAATGGAGAATTTTTAGAGAAAGCGCTGGATCATACGAGATGGAATGCTAAATCGTTTGCAGTGGTGAATACAATCACGGATGTAGCACCACTCCTAGTCATTGCTTATGCAGGCTATCAGGTTATTAATGGACCACTTTCAATTGGGACGATGGTTGCCTTTATTGCCTATATCGAACGACTTTATGGTCCACTTCGTCGCCTTGTAAGTTCATCAACAATGTTAACACAGTCCATTGCATCAATGGATCGAATGTTTGAATTAATAGATGAACCTTATGAGATAAAAAACAAGGCCAATGCGTTAGAGCTACCTCGGGTAAAAGGTGAAGTTCGTTTTGACAATGTGAACTTTCAATATGAAGAAGGGGGCTCACAAATTTTAAACAATATCAATTTTACAATTAATCCTGGAGAGACAGTTGCATTTGTAGGAATGAGTGGTGGAGGAAAATCAACTATCATTAGTTTAATTCCTCGTTTTTATGATACAACGAGTGGCACCGTATGTATTGATGATTATGATGTGCGTGATGTATCTCTACATTCTTTACGCTCACAAATTGGAATAGTCCTACAGGACAATATTCTGTTCAGTGATTCGGTAAAAGAAAATATTTTAATGGGCAAGCCAGATGCTTCTGATGAAGAGGTTATTGCTGCGGCAAAAGCAGCGAATGCACATGATTTTATTATGAGCTTACCAGATGGTTATGACACAAAGGTTGGGGAACGCGGAGTGAAGTTATCAGGTGGACAAAAGCAGCGGGTAGCGATCGCTCGTGTGTTTTTAAAAAATCCTCCTATTTTAATACTAGATGAAGCAACCTCTGCATTGGATTTAGAAAGTGAGGCACTTATTCAAGAATCATTGGATGTACTTGCACATGAACGTACGACAATAATAATTGCTCACCGACTTTCTACGATTACACATGCAGATAAAATCTTTGTTATAGATCATGGACAATTAATTGAAAGTGGTACGCACGAGCAATTAATGCAAAAAGAGGGCACCTACTTTAGTTTATTCCAGGTACAGCATTTAGATTGATGTACCATAAATAGAAAAAATCTGACTCACTATCATAGTGTGGGGTTGATTTCCGTTCCGACTGGGCGCTTTCCTGGGGGCGTCCGATGAGCCGCTTCGCTTCGCTGCAGGGTCTCATCTGTGACGCTGATCCCCAAGGAGTCACCCAGTCTCCACTCCAATCAACTTATTCACATGATATATGTTTGTAACAAAATGTCATCCCAAAATTTAATGATTAACAAAAAATATTGGAAATCCAACCACACAATAACATGGGGTTGATTTCCGTTCCGACTGCGCGCGTCCAAGAAATAAATAGCAAAGCGCCATGTCATCCTCATCTTTGGGTGATGAATAATCTATAAATAGCCTTCTATTTAACATAAATGGAAGGCTATTTTTTTGTCTTATTTATAAAATGTTATTGATTAATAAGACATTATTAATACGAAACTCGAATGATGTAGAAAATCTATGTTAATTGCAGAATAATTATGATTGAAAGAGTAATGTTTTTTGGTTAGAATTATCTGAAAATAGGGAATTTAGTGATAGTTAATGTAATTAAGTAAAAATATGGGTTGGATGGGAGATTGATCATGAGAAAAAAGCTGCTAGAAATAAAAGGCTTAAAGACAACCTTTTTTACAGATGATGGACAAATTCCTGCCGTAGATAATATTGATTTTTCTGTTCATGAGGGAGAAATATTAGGGATAGTAGGGGAATCGGGAAGTGGAAAAAGTGTTACATCCCTGTCCATTATGGGGTTAATACCGTCACCGCCTGGAAAAATAACCGGGGGAGAAATACGGTTAGATGGCAAAGACCTCATAACATTATCTGATAAACAAATGCAGAAAGTTCGTGGGAAAGATGTGGCGATGATTTTCCAAGAACCTATGACATCCTTGAATCCTTTGTTTACAATTGGGGATCAGCTAAAAGAAGCGATTTTAATCCATAATCCAAAATGGTCGAAAAAAGAAGCCTTTGCAAGGGCAGTTGAAATTATGAAGCTTGTAGGTTTACCTCGTGCTAAGGAATTATTAAAAGATTATCCACATCAGCTATCTGGGGGAATGCGACAACGGGTCATGATTGCGATGGCGCTTGTCTGTGATCCGAAGGTGCTGATTGCTGACGAGCCGACTACTGCGCTAGACGTTACGATTCAAGCTCAAATCTTGCAGCTGATGAAAGATTTAAATAAACGTTTAAATACAGCTGTTTTATTAATTACGCATGATTTAGGCGTTGTGGCAGAAACATGCGAGCGAGTGATTGTGATGTATGCAGGTCAGATAGTTGAGGAGGCGCCTATTCAGGAGATATTCGTTAATCCGAAGCACCCTTATACACAAGGACTTATTAAGTCTGTACCAGATATGCGTTATAAGAAGGACAACCTTTACTCTATACCAGGCAGTGTACCAAAACCCGGAAGTATTCAGGTAGGCTGCCGTTTTGCAGCACGTTGCGAATTTGCGATGGAACGCTGTGTACAAGAAACGCCACCTTTATATGAAGCAGGAGAGCAGCATAAATCAAGATGCTTTTTACTAGAGAAACAGGAGGTGGAGCAACATGTCGAAAACTTTATTGAAAGTTGATGGTTTAAAAAAATACTTCCCCATTCGGAAGGGGGTCCTTAATAAACAAGTTGGGGACGTAAAGGCAGTAGATGATGTTTCCTTTGAAGTTTTTGAAGGAGAAACATTAGGTATTGTAGGTGAGTCCGGGTGTGGTAAATCAACGACTGGTCGACTTTTAATGCGATTGCTTGAGCCAACTGAGGGCAAAATTGAATTCGCAGGAAAGGTGATTTCTGAATTATCGAATAATGAAATGCGCAAAGCCCGTAGAGATATTCAAATGATTTTCCAAGATCCTTATGCCTCTCTTAATCCTAGACATAATATTGGGAAGATATTGGAGGAGCCTCTTATTGTTCATGGGATGGGCAATGCAAAAGAACGGAAGAAGAAAGTGTTAGAGCTTCTCGAAATTGTTGGGTTAAATGAATATCATGTGAAACGGTATCCACACCAATTTAGTGGTGGTCAAAGGCAGCGTATCGGCATTGCCCGTGCACTGATGACGAATCCGCGCTTGATTATTGCGGACGAGCCTGTCTCTGCTCTTGATGTATCTATACAGGCTCAAGTATTGAATTTATTGCAAAACCTACAAAAGGATTTAAAGCTAACTTATATTTTTATCTCCCATGATTTAGGGGTTGTACGCCATATTAGTAATCGTGTAGGTGTGATGTATTTAGGGAAATTAGTGGAGATGACAGCAAGCGAAGATTTATATGCTGAGCCACTTCACCCGTATACACAGGCGTTGCTATCCTCGGTACCTGTTCCAGATCCTACGTTTGAACGTGAACAGGTTGTTATTTCTGGAGATATTCCGAGTGCTTCGAATCCACCAAGTGGTTGCACTTTCCATACGAGATGTCCATTTAAAAAAGAAGAATGTTCTCAAGTAGTTCCGAAAATGCAAGAGGTGAAACCGGGTCATTATGTTGCTTGTCATCTTTACGATGCAAACCAACATTCAATGATATAAAAAAACTTAGGGGGAAATCGAATGAAGAAAAAAAAGCTTTGGACTTTGGGTGTAATGCTTATCCTTGTTCTCTCGACAATCTTAGCTGCTTGTGGCGGTTCAGATTCTAAGGATACGGGTAGTAAAGATACATCAAGTGGTGGTGACTCAACTAGCAGTAGTGAACCAAAAACATTAGTATATGGTCGTGGTGGCGATTCTACTGCACTTGATCCAGCGACAGTAACAGAAGGTGAATCGTTTAAAGTTACCGTTAATATCTATGAGACTCTAATTAACTTTGGAGAGAACGATGTAACGCTGCACCCAGGGCTAGCAAAATCTTGGGAATCTTCAGAAGATGGGTTAACGTATACTATGCAACTTGAAGAAGGGGTTAAGTTCCATGACGGTACTGACTTTAATGCTGAAGCAGTCGTGAAAAATTTTGAGCGCTGGAAAGCTGGTGGTGCTGATAAATTCCCATATTACGCTTCTCAATTTACGGTAAATGAAAAGTCAGTAATTGAGTCGATCACTGCTGATGGGGATTATAAAGTTATATTTAAACTAGCTCAGCCACAAGCACCATTCTTGAAAAACTTAGCGATGTCACCATTTGCTATTGCTTCACCAACAGCATTTGAAAAGGATGATGAGGCACTTAAAGATCATCCAGTAGGTACTGGTCCATTTAAATTTGTAGAGTGGAAACGAAATGATTCTATCACTATTGAGAAAAACCCTGATTACCGTATTGCAGATTTGCCGAAATTAGATAAAGTTATTTTCCGTTCTATTCCAGATAACTCCGCACGATTCAATGCATTAACTAACGCTGAGGTTGATGTAGTTGATGGCTTAAGTCCATCTGATAAAGCTTCAATCGAATCAAATGCAGATTTACAATTAATCGAACGTCCGTCTATGAATGTTGGTTATCTTGGATTAACAGTAACTCGTCCACCGTTCGATAATGTAAAGGTTCGTCAAGCAGTAAATCATGCAATCGATAAGCAAGCATTAGTAGATGCATTTTATGAAGGCTTAGGCGAGACAGCAAAAAATCCGATGCCTTCAATAATTGCAGGCTACAACGATGAGGTTGAAGGCTATGACTATGATCCAGAAAAAGCAAAAGCATTATTAGCTGAAGCTGGCTATGATGGTAAAGAAATCGAGCTATGGGCAATGCCTGTACCACGTCCGTACATGCCTGACGGTCAAAAAATTGCAGAAGCTATTCAGAAGAATTTAGCAGATGTTGGTATGAAATCTAAGATTGTAACGTTTGAATGGGCTACGTATTTAGAAAAGGCGGAAAATGGAGAGGCAGATGCGTTCTTACTTGGTTGGACAGGTGATAACGGGGATGCAGATAACTTCCTTTACACTTTATTAGACGGAGATAATATTCATTCTAACAACTATACATTCTATGACAACAAAGAAGTTCACGAATTATTTGTTGCAGCACAAACTGAAATGGATGAGGACAAGCGTAATGACCTTTACAAGCAAGCGCAAGTGATTATCTCTAAAGATGCACCATGGGTTCCGCTTGCTCACTCTACGCCAATTTTAGCTGCTAATACTAAAGTTACAAACTATGTTGCACATCCGACAGGTTCTGACCGCTTAGATACAGTAGATGTGAAGTAGGTTTAAACGGCTATCCCAACAGGTTTTAATTTAAGAAGAGAAGAAATTTTAAAGAATCTGCTTGCTTTCTGCGGGTAAGCCGTAGAAATCTAGCGGATTCTTTTGTTGGTGAAAGCTGACCCTTTCTACAGTATGTGTAAAGACCTCAATGCTTTTCGTGCAAAAGTATATTATGAAAATAACAGAGGGGTGAAAAAAATGCTTCACTATATGGGGAAACGATTATCTCAACTAATCCCAGTTTTGCTTGGAATGACTTTCATCGTCTTCATGTTAATTCGTGCAATTCCTGGTAATCCAGCACAAGTAATTTTAGGGCAGCAGGCAACGAAAGAAGCGGTCGAAGCGTTAAACGCAAGTTTAGGATTAAATAAGCCGTGGTATACACAATATTTTAGTTATTTAGGTGGCATTTTTCAGGGGGATCTAGGAGTATCATTACGTACTAAATTACCCGTATCAGAGGAAATTTTCCCGTATTTAGCGGCAACAGCTGAGCTAGCGCTGTTTGCCATGATTATTGCAGTGATTGTTGGTGTGAATGCAGGCATTATTTCTGCGTGGTTCCAAAATTCTTGGTTCGATTATGTGGCAATGGTAGTTGCTTTAGTCGGGGTGTCTGTACCGGTTTTCTGGCTCGGTTTAATGGAACAATGGGCTTTCAGTAATCAGCTTGGCTGGTTCCCGACATCTGGGCGAGAAGATGTGCGAGATCCAATAACCGCCATTACTCATTTTTATTTACTAGATACGCTCATACAAGGCCGCTTTGATCAATTTACTGAAGTAGTAAAACGATTAGTATTACCAGGCATGGCTCTTGCGACAATTCCGATGGCAATTATTGCAAGAATGACTAGGTCGTCTATGCTTGAAGTAATGCGCTCTGACTATGTACGCACCGCTAGAGCAAAAGGGCAAAAAATGTTTATTGTTGTTTATAAGCATGCATTGAAAAATGCAGTTATCCCAGTGTTAACTGTCATAGGGTTGCAAACAGGATTGCTACTAGGTGGTGCTATTTTAACAGAGACAATTTTCAGCTGGCCTGGAATTGGTCGTTATATATATGATGCCATTGGCTTCCGTGACTATCCTGTTATTCAATCAGGTATTTTAGTAATTGCTTTTATTTTTATCATGATTAACTTAATTGTGGATTTACTGTATACAGTGATTGATCCGCGGATTAAATACAAATAGGGGGAGAAGCAATAATGACTGGAGCCATGGATGTAAAAACAGAAGCAGCACCAAGACGTGAACGAGCGGCAGGTCCTTGGAGAGAAGGCTGGCGTAGCTTTAAAAAGAGTAAAATCTCCCTGGTAGGTGCAGGTATTGTACTATTTTTTATTTTTCTTGCTATATTTGGTCCACAGATTGCTCCTGAAGGAATGAATGAACAAAACCTTTCGATGCGTTTATTAGCACCATCAAGTGAGCATTGGTTTGGAACGGATGACTTCGGACGGGATATTTTCTCTAGAGTTATTCATGGAGCCCAAATTTCTTTGAAAGTAGGCTTTTTATCGGTTATTCTTTCTGTTATTGTAGGTAGTTTCCTTGGCATTATTGCGGGGTATTATGGAAGATGGGTTGATACGATAATCTCGCGTATTTTCGATATTTTGTTAGCATTCCCTAGTATTTTACTAGCGATTGCGGTAGTAGCAGTACTTGGACCATCATTACAAAATGCACTGATTGCCATTGCTATTATTAACGTACCGAATTTTGGGCGCTTAATTCGATCGAAAGTATTGAGTGTTAAAGAAGAGGAGTATATCGTAGCAGCAAAGGCGATTGGAATGCGTGACTCGCGAATTTTGTTCTCGCATATTTTGCCAAACTCGATGACGCCAATCATCGTACAAGGAACGCTAGCGATAGCGACAGCGATAATTGAAGCGGCGGCATTAGGCTTCCTTGGATTAGGAGCTCAAGCACCAGCGCCAGAATGGGGTAAAATGCTAGCGGATTCCCGTATCTATTTATTAAAGGCGCCGTGGACGATGATTTTCCCAGGTTTAGCTATTATGTTAACGGTTCTCGGTTTTAATCTCATGGGTGATGGCCTACGTGATGCGCTTGATCCGAAAATGAAAAGCTAATAAAAAAGGGCGAAGAGATGGACATCATGCCAACTCTTCGCTTATTTTAGCTAATCAATTATGCCTCGGCATAATTGTGTCCGGAATTGACTTTGTGCTTAGGCCTGCACGAGGGCCGACACGATGTCGGTCATTTCGGTAATGCCACAGGACGTGGCGCTTTTACCGATGCAGGTCAGTTAGCCGTTATCGCATGGATGCGATGGTTCTAGGCTAACATCCCCTGAGAAATCATTTCCGATTCCGTGACATCCGCCGGAGGCTTTAACTTCTGTAGCTGACGCTTCCTTTCCCTACAAAAACACTTGTACCTGTCGCTTTGCTTTCGGTCAAAAGACATCTGCTGAAAGAAGTTAAACAAATTCCTCTTCAAATTCCACATTGATTTCATGACCATGATGAGTTTGATACGACACAATGAGCGTATCCAAATGCTCTAGGTTTTCTTCGTAATCTAAAATACGCGATAAAATATAAAGCAAGTGATAGCTCGAAAATTCTGTATCGCCTTCGTCATGCGCATAACTGATCTGCTTGATGAATATTTCCATTAACTCGTTTCGTTGAACATAATCGATGTTTTTACTCCACTCCGAATGTTCGGGCTTTAATTTCCCTGTGTATTTTAACAGTAGCTGCTCATGGTAAGTTAGCAGAAAATCAAGCCGCTCTTGAATCATTAAATGGAATTGTGTCGGGAGCTGTGCTAATTCGTTTTCATGATTATGAAGACGATGAAGAAGCTCTAAACTTTTCTTCGACGTTGTGATCATTTGACGATACACAACTAATTTACGTCCTTTTACAAATTTTTTATTTTTAAAGTAATTACGCTCTTCCTTATAAAAATCATACAGTGTATCAACACGTTGCATACGAGACTTAAATTTGCTTAATGCTTCTTTAGTAGAAGTATGCTCAGATGCTTGACGAACAGCAAGTCGCGTCCATCGAATAATATCATCTTGTAAAAAGTAAATCTTACGGAATAGCTTTACTTCATATTTGGGTGGTAGGAAGAACAAATTGACAACAAATGCTGCTAATACCCCAACTAATATGGTAAGAAAGCGAATAAGACCAAATGTAAGAAAGTCATCTCCTTGAATCTCCATAATAGCTACAACAGTAACAAGTGCTAGAGATAACGACTTTTCAAGTTTGAATTTCAACATAATACCGATAGCAACAATGACTGCAATGCCGATTGCTACTACATGGTGACTAAAAAGTAGGCCAAAAATGACCGCGATGGTAGCTCCTATAATATTGGCTTGTACTTGCTCCACAATTGTTTGATAGGAGCGATAAATAGATGGCTGAATCGCAAAGATTGCTGCAATTCCTGCAAAAACAGGTGAAGGAAGCTCTAGTAACTCAGCGATAAATAGTGCAAACACGATGGCAACACCAGTTTTAAATACACGGGCACCTAATTTCATAGAAAATGGATGTCCTTTCTGTCTAAAATTTTAACTACTTGAAGTCTCCCACCTCAATAGGTGGATAGATAAATAAAGACTTAGTTGCTTTTCAGCAGGTGTTCAAACATCTGTACCTGTCGCTACGCTTTCGGTACAAAAGACATCCGCTGAAATAGAGGGACTTAGGCTGCATAATTAATGCTTCTTTACATTATAGAAGGAAGTGCTCATAAAATACATAGATTTGTATGTCCATTTAAAGAAAAAGACGACTCGCATGGGAGTCGTCTTTAAAAGTTAGATAATCTAGATGCTATTATAAATTGCGTTACTCACTAGGCGTTTAGCCTTTACAATTACAATTGTGAAAATGCAATATCTACAGCTTTGATTGTTTCAACAATATCAGCTTCTGTATGCTCTGTTGTTAAGAACCATGCTTCATATTTTGATGGTGCTAAATTAATGCCTTGTTCAAGCATTAATTTAAAGAAGCGTCCAAAGATTTCACCGTTTGAGTTTTCAGCCTGCTCATAGTTTTCTACTTTCACATCTGTAAAGTAAATAGTAAGAGCACCTTTAAGGCGATTAACAGTAATTGTTACATCGTGTTTTTTTGCTGCAGTCAGGATACCTTCCTCTAAAATAGCTCCAAGACGATCCATTTCATCATAAATACCTGGAGTTTGTAATACTTCTAGACAGGCAATACCAGCTTGCATAGAGGCAGGGTTTCCTGCCATTGTACCCGCTTGATAGGCTGGTCCAAGTGGAGCAACTGTATCCATAATTTCTTTGCGGCCGCCGTATGCACCGATTGGTAAACCACCGCCGATTACTTTGCCTAGCGCTGTTAAGTCAGGTGTTAAGCCTAACAAGTTTTGGGCACCGCCGTAGTGGAAGCGGAAAGCAGTAATAACTTCATCGTAAATAGTTAAGGCACCTTTTTCCTTCGCTGTAGCATGCACTAATTCTAAGAAGCCAGGGTTAGGCTCTACAATACCGAAGTTCCCAACGATAGGCTCTATTAAAATGGCTGCGATTTGATCGCCCCATTTATCCATTGCTTCTGTAAATGCTTCAGGATTGTTAAATGGTACTGTAATTACTTCTTCGGCTGTTGAAGTTGTAACACCTGCTGAGTCTGGAGTACCTAATGTCGCAGGACCAGAACCAGCAGCTACTAATACTAAGTCAAAGTGACCATGGTAGCATCCAGCAAATTTCATAACTTTCGTACGGCCAGTATAAGCACGTGCTACACGAATTGTTGTCATGACAGCTTCTGTACCAGAGTTATTAAAGCGCACTTTATCCATAGATGGCATTGCTTCTTTAAGCATCTTAGCAAAAGTAACCTCGTATTCAGTTGGAGTCCCAAATAAAGTACCATTTTCAGCTGCGTGTGTAATAGCCTTTGCGATATGTGGGTGACCGTGACCAGTAACAATAGGACCGTAAGCTGCTAGATAGTCGATATAACGGTTGCCATCAACATCCCAAAAATAAGCACCTTTCCCACGAGCCATAGCAACAGGTGAACCTCCGCCGACTGCTTTATAAGAACGAGAAGGGCTATTTACACCACCAACGATATGCTGTAGCGCTTCTGCGTGTACTGCTTCAGATTTTGTGTGATTCATATATATTGCCTCCTAAATCTTTATACTTCATCTATTGTAGACCTATCAGTGCAAGAAATCCAAAGAAATTAAGGGATATGATTTGTTTTGCTATTTAGAGTAAAATAAAGCGTACAGAGGAGGAGATTGATATGGCTTTAATAGAAGGTAAAAAAGCACCGGATTTTTCCCTTATGAATGAAAAAGAAGAAGTAGTAAAGTTAGCGGATTTTAAAGGACAAAATGTTATTTTATATTTTTATCCTAAAGATATGACACCAGGTTGTACTACGGAGGCTTGTGACTTCCGTGATAAGCATGAGGATTTTAGTAAATTAAATGCAGTTGTGCTTGGTATTAGTCCTGACGAAGCTAAAAGGCATATCAAATTTATAGATAAACATGGATTACCATTTTCACTATTAGTGGATGAGGATCATGCAGTGGCAGAGGCATATGGAGTTTGGGTGCTGAAGAAGATGTATGGACGTGAATATATGGGGATTGAACGTTCAACATTTTTAATTGATACAGAAGGAAATTTGATAAAGGCTTGGCGTAAAGTACGTGTAAAAAATCATATTGAAGAAGTATATACATATTTAGCAGAATGGGAGGCGAAGCAATGAGAATTTATTTTACGTTTGAACCAAGACCAGATTTACGTGAGCCACTAGTAGCAGAATTTCCACAAGTGGATTTTGTTTTTGAAAATGGTTTATCAAATAATGAGCTACAAGAAGCGGATGTACTTGTGACATATGGTGAAGATTTAAATGATGAAAATATTCAGTATGCGACAAAGGTTAAATGGATTTTTGTAGCTTCAGCGGGGATCGAAAAAATGCCAGCTCAAGCCATTATTGACCGAGGAATAGTAGTTTCGAATGTGCGTGGCATTCATAAAACGCCAATGGCAGAATCAATGCTTGCTCATATTTTAGCGATTAAGCGCGCACTACCATGGGTGTATGAACAGCAGAAGAAAAATGAGTGGTCAAAAAAAGCGAAACAAACCGAGTTGCGAGATAGCACAGCACTTATTTTGGGGCCTGGAGCTATTGGCTCGGAAGTAGGTCGCTTATTGCAAGCTTTTGGTGTTGCGACAATTGGCTGTAACCGTTCAGGGGATGAAGCGGCATATATGAATGAAATGGTGAGTTTTGATCAATTAGCCGAAGCTTTACCTAATGCTGATATTGTCATTTCAGTTTTACCTAAAACAGAAGAGACGACACATTTATTGAAAGCAGACTATTTTAAAGCGATGAAAAATGAAGCCATTTTTATGAATTTTGGTCGTGGGAACTTAGTAGAAGAGACTGTTTTGATGCATGCCATTCAAACAGGTGAAATTGGTTACGCTGTTTTAGATGTATTTGAACAAGAGCCTTTAGCTGCAGATCATCCAATATGGACTTTGCCGAATGTCATTGTGTCTCCGCATATTTCAAGTCACTCATCTCGCTATGTTGAACGTAGCTTAGCGATTTTTAAGCCGAATTTAGAGAAGTGGTTACGTGGTGAAACAGATGTAGAAAATAGGCTGGATTTATCAAGAGGTTATTGAAGCAACAAAACTGAAATGTGTATGAATGTTGACAGAAGTAAGTTAAATTGGATACACTAATTATAACTATTATCAATTAATAATCTTTATGGAAGAGGTGCATGACGATGTCTGAAATGCATTTACAGGATGCACTTGACACGTTGAAAACAACTGGTGTTCGTATTACTCCTCAGCGTCATGCTATTTTGGAATATTTAATTCAAACAATGGCACATCCAACTGCCGATGAAATTTATAAAGCACTTGAAGGGAAATTCCCGAATATGAGTGTAGCGACTGTCTATAATAACCTTCGCGTATTTCGTGAAGTTGGTCTAGTAAAAGAGCTAACTTTCGGTGATGCTTCAAGCCGCTTTGATTTCGTTACAAACGATCATTATCATATGATTTGTGAATGCTGTGGGAAAATAGTTGATTTCCATTATCCTGGTCTCGACGAAATTGAACATTTTGCATCACAAGTAACAGGCTTTGATGTGCATGCGCATCGTTTAGAAATTTACGGCACTTGTCCATCGTGTAAAGATGTATCTGCAAAAGTACAATAAAAAAATCCTAGCTCTTCTATGAGGGCTAGGAATTTTTTGTTTTATTATAAGATTGGTCGAACTTTTTTCCTTCTAGAGTTGGATCCAGTGTTAATGGTTCATTGCAGTACATACACATATCTACACGGCCTAATACTTTTGTGTGCTTATGGCAATTAGGGCATTCGACTTGCACGGCTCGTGTTGAGAGCAGTCCAATCCATGCATAAACGACTGTACTACCAATAATACAAAGTACACCAAGTGTCATGAAAATTAAGACTAGAATAGGATTGTTTTTAAAGAAGATTCCCCCATACATAACTACAAAGCCGATAAAAATAAGTGCTAATGCGAATGAACGGATTTTATTAATTTTACTTTTGTAAGGTTTCATTTATCATCTTGCCTCCCAATCTAAAATCTACTATAACATATAAGAACAAAGTATTTTAGCTTTGATAACGTGGAAAGAAGGAATACTTTTAGAGTATGTCGAAATTTTAACGAAATCAATCTCGCCTTGGCGTAATTGAGTCCGGTGTAAATCCGTGACATCAACTGAATGAAGATAAAAGGTTACAAGCAAATAGAGGGGGACTGAACATGGAACAAGTTTTACGTCCAATATATCAGGAACGTGCAAGTCAGTCGAATACACTAGGCGTTATTTTAGTGGAAAAACGAGAGGAACAAAGTAATGTTACAGATACATTTGATACAATCTTACTTATTATCGTAAAAGAAGCAGAACAGCCAGTCTTTACGAAACACTACCTATATGAAGGAAATAAAGTAGCTTTACATACGGTTACCGAGAAAATAATACGAAAATGGTTGCTTATTGGCTCGAATAAAAAAGTGGTCGATTGGATTTTCTTTGGAAGAGTATTATTTGATCGTAATGAATTTCTTCATAAATTAAAAATTGAATTACAGGAGTTTCCGTTTAGTGGTCGTAAAATCAAAACAGGCATTCAATTTTCAAAATTAATTCGTCGTTATTTAGAAGGAAAAGAATACTTTGATAAAGGTAGCTATCTTGATGCTTATAATCATGTAGTAGATTCGTTACATCATTTAGGTCGTTTATCCATTATTGATAGTGGACTTTATCCTGAAGTAACTGTTTGGGCACAGGTGAAAAAAATAGAACCAGCGATTTATAAATTGTACGAGGAGCTCGTTACAAGTACTGAGCCAATAGAGAAACGATTAGAGCTATTGTTTTTAGCGAGTGAGTTTTTAATACATTCACGTACTCGAGACGGCGCTCAGCATATTTTAGAAGTCATGCAAACAAAGGATACTTGGACTATTCAGGAATTGCATGATCATGGTGAGCTCATGAATTACTCAGTAGATTTAGAAGTATTTGTAGAGTATCTAGTGGACAAAGGTTATATTCAAATTGAACCGATCGTTGCGAAAAGTGAAATGATATTCCACCGTCATTATAAGGTAAATAAAGAAGCTCTAGAAATGGAGCAAGGACTGTAGTATGCTAGTTTTCGAGGTATGAAAAATACCTCGATATTTTTTATAAAAAAGTTATTGACTTTTAATTAATTTATATTGTATTATATTAATTGTCGCTAAGACATAATAAAAAACTCAACGAACGAAAAAAACTTTCGAAAAAAGTTGTTGACATGAATTGAGTTAAATGTTAATATAAAGAAGTCGCTGAAAAACAACGGTGACAAAATGAACCTTGAAAACTGAACAAGCAAAACGTAATCAATAAAGTTTTTAGTAACTAACCTTGAGTTTGTGAACGAAACAAAATTTTGGACATCAAACATGATGCCAGCAAAACAATTTGAGCTTATCAAATTTCTTTTTATGGAGAGTTTGATCCTGGCTCA
>NZ_JBHURE010000014.1:0-118392 GCF_042674095.1 Lysinibacillus sp. NPDC056959
CACACCCGTTCCCATACCGAACACGGAAGTTAAGCTCTTTAGCGCCGATGGTAGTTGGGGGCTTCCCCCTGTGAGAGTAGGACGTCGCTAGGCATTATACCCAGGAGGATTAGCTCAGCTGGGAGAGCACCTGCCTTACAAGCAGGGGGTCGGCGGTTCGAGCCCGTCATCCTCCACCATTTTTTAATCAAGCACTCTATTATCGCGGGGTGGAGCAGTGGTAGCTCGTCGGGCTCATAACCCGAAGGTCGTTGGTTCAAATCCGGCCCCCGCAACCAAAATGGTCCCGTGGTGTAGCGGTTAACATGCCTGCCTGTCACGCAGGAGATCGCCGGTTCGATCCCGGTCGGGACCGCCATTTTTTTTTTTTTGCCGGTGTAGCTCAGTTGGTAGAGCAACTGACTTGTAATCAGTAGGTCGTGGGTTCGACTCCTATCGCCGGCATCATCCCTCGGAGGGGTAGCGAAGAGGCTAAACGCGGCGGACTGTAAATCCGCTCCTTAGGGTTCGGCGGTTCGAATCCGTCCCCCTCCACCATTTTTAGGGGCATAGTTCAACGGTAGAATAGAGGTCTCCAAAACCTTTGGTGTGGGTTCGATTCCTACTGCCCCTGCCAGGTTTCTAGGTACTCGTTATCAAACACTACTGTGATTATATATAGTGGCGATTGTGGCGAAGTGGTTAACGCACCGGATTGTGGTTCCGGCATTCGTGGGTTCGATTCCCATCAGTCGCCCCATTTTAATAATTGGGGTATAGCCAAGCGGTAAGGCAACGGATTTTGATTCCGTCATGCCTAGGTTCGAATCCTAGTACCCCAGCCATTCATTTTTTAATAGGAGCCATTAGCTCAGTTGGTAGAGCATCTGACTTTTAATCAGAGGGTCGAAGGTTCGAGTCCTTCATGGCTCATCAGTTTTTATAAATGCGCCCGTAGCTCAATTGGATAGAGCGTCTGACTACGGATCAGAAGGTTATGGGTTCGACTCCTGTCGGGCGCGCCAAATAAAGCCTAATAGTATCGGAATGTAGCTCAGCTTGGTAGAGCACTTGGTTTGGGACCAAGGGGTCGTAGGTTCGAATCCTGTCATTCCGACCATCTTTCCTAACAAGGGGCCTTAGCTCAGCTGGGAGAGCGCCTGCCTTGCACGCAGGAGGTCAGCGGTTCGATCCCGCTAGGCTCCACCATTTATATATTACGGAGGTATACCCAAGTCTGGCTGAAGGGATCGGTCTTGAAAACCGACAGGCGGGTAACACCGCGCGGGGGTTCGAATCCCTCTACCTCCTCCATATTTTTTTCGGGTCAGTAGCTCAGTTGGTAGAGCATTAGATTGAAGCTCTAAGTGTCGGCGGTTCGATTCCGTCCTGACCCACCATCTGCGGGTGTAGTTTAATGGTAAAACCTCAGCCTTCCAAGCTGATGTCGTGAGTTCGATTCTCATCACCCGCTCCAAAATAATGGGCCTATAGCTCAGCTGGTTAGAGCGCACGCCTGATAAGCGTGAGGTCGATGGTTCGAGTCCATTTAGGCCCACCATTATTCCGAAGTAGCTCAGTTGGTAGTAGCACCTGACTGTTAATCAGGTTGTCGCAGGTTCGAGTCCTGCCTTCGGAGCCACGGCCCCTTGGTCAAGTGGTTAAGACACCGCCCTTTCACGGCGGTAACACGGGTTCGAATCCCGTAGGGGTCATCAAGCATGTTGCACATTCGTGTAACATGCTTTTTTTATGCCAATTAAAAGCTAAAAAGGATCACCCTTTGTGTTAAGGAAGTTTTATTTCGAATAGCCGTGTTATAACGTCTATTCCTAAGTATTGCGAAGGGCTTAATCATGATAAAAAAAATCGGTTTTGCAACTGAAGATATCTCTTGTATAACCAATTTCTACATACAAAAAGGCTTTGTCCTTTATAATCCCCTGAAATTCTCATAATAGCACTTGAAGCGAAGGTGTCTATCTTTTCCCTAATCCCAAAAAATGATAAGAAATATTGAACAAAGTATTTCATATATAAAATATGTATGTTTTTTTGCAGATTTTTTCGTGGTGATAATAGTTCCATTCCTCTAATATGAGGGTAGATGGAGGAGTTCGATATGAATTTACATGAAGTACAACGATTTTTAGAACTTTATCAAGTAGAGCAAGACGAGTCAAAAACATGGCTAGAAAATAAATTACAGTATATTAAAACAACTGGAGAATATATACCGACAACGGAAGAACTAATCTTTGGTGCACGAGTGGCGTGGCGTAATAGTAATAAATGTATTGGTCGATTGTTTTGGCAATCGCTGCATGTTGTTGATGCCCGTGATCTTTCACATGAAGAGGATATCTTCAACACTTTGCTTAAACATATTCAATACGCAACAAATGATGGGAAAATTCGTCCGACAATAACGATTTTTGCACCAGGGCGAGTACGTATATGGAATCATCAGCTAATTCGCTATGCTGGCTATGAAACGGAATCTGGAATCGTTGGTGATCTGCATTCCGTTGCGTTTACAAAAGTATGTGAATCACTTGGCTGGCAGGGTGAGAGAACAGCATTTGATGTGCTTCCGCTTGTCGTACAGGTGGATGATAGAGAGCCACAAGTGTTTATAATCCCTGACGAATATGTACTAGAGGTACCGATTCGCCACCCAGAATCTTCTCAAGTAGAAAAACTAGGATTAAAATGGTATGCAGTGCCGATTATTTCGAGCATGCGCTTCCAAATGGCAGGTATCGACTTTGAGGCAGCTCCATTCAATGGTTGGTATATGGGTACAGAAATTGGGGCACGTAATTTAGCAGATCATGATCGCTATAATATGCTACCCGCTATAGCAGAAATTTTTAACCTTGATACAACTAAACAGGCTTCTCTATGGCGTGACCGAGCATTAGTTGAGCTGAATATGGCCGTTCTACATTCTTTTAAAGAAGATGGTGTGAGCATTGTAGATCATCATACAGCTGCACAACAATTTAAATTGTTTGAGGAAGCAGAAGCAGCAGCAAATCGCGAGGTGACAGGCAATTGGACATGGTTGATTCCACCTCTTTCACCAGCTACAACCCATATTTATCACAAGCCTTATGTTAATGTTTACAATACACCGAACTATTTTTATCAGAAACCACCTTATTAATAGAGAAAGGCAGCTCACGTTAACTTTATTTCAGCGAGTGTCCAAACACTCGCTGAAATAAGATTATGAGCTACCTTTTTTAATTTACATATTCATTTTTAGAAGCTCTAAATGAACATAAGAAGAGTATGAATGCTACGACAACAAATAACCAACCAGTGATATCCCAGCCACCAAATATATCATGTAAATAACCAAATAAAATTGGACCGATTGCGGCTAATAAATATCCTAATGATTGTGCAAAACCTGATAAATCAGCTGCCTCAAAAGCGGTACGGGTACGTAATGTAAAGAACATCATCGCTAATGAGAATGAAGCTCCTCCGGCTAAGCCTAGTAGTACCATCCAAAGTATAGCGAGGTTCGTCCATTCCATTACTAGTCCGATAAAGCCAATTAAGTAAAATGCCGTAAACATGAATACGAGAGGTCGTTGAGATGTCATTTTACTAGCAATAATAGGGACAGCTAAGGCCATTGGGACTTGTGAAAATTGCATGATGGAAAACATCCATCCTGCACGATCTGCAGCTAATCCTTGTGCTATATATATTTCAGGAATCCAAGCAGCGGTTGTATAGAATAATAACGACTGAAATCCCATAGCTCCCGCTACTGCCCAAGTAACAGGTGATTTCCATAAAGGTGTACGTTCTTTCGTAGTTTTAACATTAGGCTCTGGCTTATTAAATTTCAACTGTGGAATCCAAATTAAAATGGTTAACGCCACAAGAACAAGTGCGACTGCCAGAGCACCTTGCCAGCCAATGGATGAATGGGCAACAGGATAGCTAATGCCAGCGCCAAGCCCAGCTGTCAAATTCATCGACATTGTGAAAAATGCCATAAGCAAACCTACGTGATAAGGAAACTTCAATTTAAGTAATCCTGGAATAAGTACGTTACCGAATGAAATGGCTATACCAATTAGCGCAGTGCCAAATACGAGTAAACTAGTTGTGCCGAGGGAGCGTAGTACAATCCCTAATGCCAAAAGAATAGTCGATAAAAATAATGTTAGTTCTAGCCCTATTTTACGTGCGACAATTGGTACAAAAGGTGAGATAATTGCAAAAGCTAGCAATGGGATTGTTGTTAGAAAGCCCGCTAATGCATAGGATATGCCGAGGTCTTCTCGGATAAAGGAAATAATAGGTCCAACAACTGTTAGTGGCATCCGTAATGTCGAGCCAATACAAATTACGCCGATCACTAGTAATAAGGTTGTACCTTTCCAGTTAATTTTCCTGCTAGGATAAGTATCGGTATGTTCATGAGTAGTCAAATAAATCCCCCCTGTTAGAACAATTATGATTGAACCACTATACCACTTTATCACAATAATAAAAATAGTTGAAAATTCACAAAATATAGAATGTTACTCGAGTTGTTGAAATGCCATATGTCATATGTTAGAATAATATTCATCATAAATTTAATAATATGCCTCATGTTTATATTGAGGTAGAGGTCGCGGTATTTAAGAGTATGCTAATGGAAATGACAAGCATTTAAGATATTAGTTGAAAGGAAATACTGCCGAAGTGTGAGGGGACTTGAAAACCTCATGCTGGGGCTGTCTCCGAAAGGAACAGAACTGTCACGTTTGGACAACGTGTTGAGCTATCATTTTGAAAGAACAGAGGATTCTTAGCCATCACTGCCGTTCATGTGATGGCATTTTTTTCGCCTCTTAAAAGGAAGGAAGCTAAATTGTGAGTGAAATAAAAGTCAATCAGCTCGGCCATAAAGCGCCAAAGTTGAAAAAAGAATTAAAAAGCCGTCACATTACAATGATTTCATTAGGCGGTACAATCGGTACAGGATTGTTTTTAGCTAGTGGTGGTGCCATTGCACAGGCAGGCCCTGGCGGTGCGCTTCTTGCTTATGCATTAATCGGTATCATGGTTTATTTTTTAATGACGAGCTTAGGCGAAATGGCAGCCTATATGCCATCATCGGGCTCATTTAGTACGTATGCTACAAAATTTGTGGATCCAGCTCTAGGCTTTGCACTTGGTTGGAACTATTGGTACAACTGGGCAATTACAATTGCGGCAGAAATTTCAGCTGTATCATTGATTATGAAATATTGGTTTCCAGATAGCTCTTCAGCACTTTGGACTGTTTTATTTATTGCTGTCGTTTTAACGTTCAATCTATTATCGGTAAAAAGCTATGGTGAAAGTGAATATTGGTTTGCCATGATAAAGGTTGTAACTGTAATCATTTTTATTATCATCAGTTTCTTAATGATATTTGGTATTTTAGGAGGAAATGCTCCGGTAGGCTTTACGAATTTCTTTATTAGTGATGGACCATTCCACGGTGGTTTCCTTGCTACATTTGGTATTTTCTTAGCTGCGGGATTCTCGTTCCAAGGAACAGAATTACTTGGAATAACAGCGGGTGAAACAGATGATCCTGGTAAAAATATTCCGAAAGCTGTTAAGTCCGTTTTCTGGCGAATTCTTTTATTCTATATTTTAGCGATCGGTGCAATTGGTCTGTTGATTCCGTTTACAGACGCACGTTTGCTATCTGAAGATATCGCTGTTTCACCGTTTACACTGGTGTTCGACCGTTTAGGAATTGCCTTTGCTGCATCATTGATGAATGCTATTATTCTAACGGCAATGCTGTCAGCAGGGAATTCAGGGCTGTACGCATCTTCTCGTATGCTTTGGCAATTAGCGGTAGATGGACATGCACCTAAATTTTTCGCTAAACTAAGCCGTCGAGGTATTCCAATTTACGCATTACTGGCGACTTTAGCTGTAGGCTCTCTAGCATTTTTAGCTTCATTCTTTGGTGATGGTGTGGTCTACATGTGGCTTCTAAATGCCTCTGGGATGTCAGGCTTCATTGCTTGGCTAGGAATTGCATTTAGCCATTACCGTTTCCGTCGAGCGTTCGACGTACAGGGCTTAGATCCGAAATTGTTGCCGTATAAAGCAAAATTATTCCCATTCGGTCCGCTATTTGCCTTTACGGTTTGTATGATTGTTGTTATTGGACAAAACTACAGTGCATTTATGGGTGGTTCAGTAGATTGGTACGGAGTCCTTGTCTCGTATATCGGTATTCCACTGTTCTTACTGTTATGGCTTGGCTATAAAATTAAGCATAAAACAAAAATGCTTCCACTTGAGCAATGTGATTTAAAAGTAGATTAATAAATAATAAACTGTCCTGTGAGCCATAGAAAATGGCTTGCAGGGCAGTTTTTTTTAGTTGAAAAATGAATTGGCAAGCTCAAACATACAATCTTGTCAGAGAAAAATTAAATCCTTTAAGCCCCAAACCCCCGCATCCCCATAATAGTAATCATTGATCCATTTTTATATTTTAGGATCTTCAGATAAAATTACTGGAGAAAATAAAAGTGGACTTTAGCTTTTCAGACCGTCCCTCCATTTTTGGTGCCCAACCTTAATATGGTAAACTGTTTTAGAATGAATAACCACCAAATTTTGGTTATGTCATTTGTTGAAACGTATATCGTTTATCTTCATTCAGTAGAAATAGCTGTACGTAAAAGCTTAATAGGTGAGGACAAATTTCAACCATTAGGTATTCAAGAATATCAGTGGTACGAGGATAAGAAGAAAATTAGTAAAGGGGCAGATGGTCTTTTATTAAAGGCAGAAGATATGATGAAAGTGGGGCTCTTAGTTTTAAAGAAAGGCGTATATAAAGAGAAAAGGATAGTTTCAGAGGATTGGATTAACCATTCGATAAAGCCGAATTTAATGACTTATGAAAAAATCGGTTATTACGGGATGCATTGGTGGGTAAATAAACAGAATGTAACTAAAGCTTTTTCGGAAGATAATCAATATTTCTTTGCATTAGGCTTTGGGGGGCAATATATTTTTATTTGGCCAAAGGAAGAACTAGTTATTACTATCACAGGTGATTTGTATGAAACTAGTTTATTACCGCTTCAATTAATAAAGGATCACATCTTGAGATAATCGTTAGGATGATGAGCCAATAAAATGAAATTTTTACATTTTAGAATAGAGGTGCATGGAAGTGCAAAAGCACATTTTACTAGTAGAAGATGATGAAGCCATTCGTGAAATGGTAGAAAGCTATTTAACGATGGAGGGATTCCTTGTCACCTCTGCAGTAAATGGAGAAGAAGCAGTACAAAATTGTTTAAACAATCCCTTTGATTTAGTAATCTTGGATATTATGATACCGAAGCTTAATGGATTAGAAGTTTTAAAGATTATACGAGAGCAAGCATCACTTCCAATTATCATCATGTCAGCGAAGGATAGTGATGTTGATAAAGCATTAGGGTTAGGATTAGGGGCAGATGATTATATTGCCAAGCCGTTTTCGATGCTGGAGTTTTCGGCACGTGTCAAAGCCGCAATTAGAAGAGCTACAAAATACTCCGGTCAAGTAGTGGATAAGGCAGATATAGTAGAGATAGACAACTTATTGATAGACCTTGTTAATTTTTCGGTTGAGAAGAATGGACAAAATGTAAAGCTCACGTCAAAGGAATTTGCTATTTTAACGCTATTCGTGACAAATCGTAATCGAGTTTTTACGAAGCAGCAAATTTATCAATTGATTTGGAATGATGCTTACTATGGAGATGAAAATATTATTAATGTACATATAAGAAGATTACGAGAAAAAATTGAAGACGATCCGTCCAACCCAAAGTATATTAAAACGCTTTGGGGGATCGGCTACAAATTTGAAGGGTAAACATCATGATTATATGTCTATTGCTAATTATTGTATTACTCGTAGGAATTATTATTTTTCAGATGAAGGCAAAGCAACAACAAGATGATGAGATTCAATACATGCATAAAAAGCTGCAAACAATCATTGATGAACAATCGAACGAAAAGATTTTAGTATCGACAGGTAATCAAGAATTACAGCAGCTACTAATCGCGATGAATGCATTGTTAGACCACAACCAAAAAGTGCAAGCAACACATCTGAAAATGGAAGAGTCTATGAAAAAAATGTTGGCCAATATTTCGCATGATCTTAAAACACCTTTAACTGTTGTGCTAGGTTATACGGAAATGCTGCAGCTACAGCCATCACTTAGTGACGAGGAGCGGCAGCGCTTGCTCACTGGCGTTCATTCGAAAACATTGGACGTATTAAAAATAATCCATACATTTTTTGATTTGGCAAAATTGGAGGCTGGAGATACAGATTACCCAATGACGAAAATTAACGTAAGTGAAATTTGCCGGAAAAACATTTTATCATTTTACGATATGGTCATGTCATTGGGGTTAGAGATTGATATAACAATACCGGAGATATCTGTATATGCACTTGGTAATGAGGAAGCATTAGATAGAGTTTTGAATAATTTATTGTCAAATGCGATTGCCTATGGGGCGGCAGGAAACATCCTTGGACTCACAGTAAGAACTGATGATACGAATATTTGTATTGATGTATGGGATCATGGTAAAGGGATTGACGAATATCATATCGATAATGTTTTTGAAAGAATGTATACGCTTGAGGATTCTAGAAATAAATCCTTCCAAGGGAGTGGACTTGGCTTAACGATTACAAAACGTCTTGTAGAATTAATGGATGGCTCCATCCAGCTTTCCAGTATCCCATATGAGAAGACCATTTTTACGATTTCACTAAAACGAATGATGTATTGAACAACCGTGCTTGTAGAGCATTTAAAATGCTTTACAGGCTTTTCTTCTGCGCTTAAGAAATTTGTAAGAATCCATTAATAAATTAGAGAGTTTCATTTTTTATAATAAGGATAGTTAAATGTAAGGGAGAGATTTACATGACATATATTGTGAAGACAAATCAGCTTACGAAAGTGTTTGAGGGGAAAGAAGTCGTTTCTGCTGTTACTATGCATGTGAAAAAAGGAGAGATCTACGGTTTTTTAGGTCCTAATGGTGCCGGAAAAACGACAGTCATGAAAATGCTGACAAATCTTACGAAGCCAATGAGTGGAGATATTGAAATCTTTGGTGAGAAATTAAATGACCGCTCATACGAAGTGCTGAAAAGGATGGGGACGATTATTGAATACCCAATTTTTTATGAAAATTTAACGGCAAAGGAAACTTTAGAATTACATTGCGAATATATGGGCTATTATGACAAGAAAGAAATTGCGCATGTTCTAGATTTAGTAAAACTAACAAACACGGAAAATAAACGTGTAAAAGACTTTTCCCTTGGAATGAAACAACGCCTGGGTATTGCACGTGCAATTATTACGAAGCCGGAACTACTTATTTTAGATGAACCGATTAATGGGCTAGATCCAGTCGGCATTAAAGAGCTTCGAGAGTTATTCAAGATGCTTTGTAAAGAGTATGGCATTACAATTATGATTTCTAGCCACATTTTGGGTGAAATTGAACAGTTGGCAGATACAGTTGGAGTTATTAAGGATGGGAGATTAATGAAGGAAGTATCTATGGACGCTGTCAATCGTAGTCAGTCAAATTATATAGAATTGATTGTTAATGATGGGAAAAAGGCTGCCTTTATTTTAGAAAGTAAATTAAATATTACTAATTTCAAACTAGTGGATGACAATTGTATTCGAATTTATGAATTGACGGCTTCGCAAAAGGTGCTATCTAAAACATTGATTGAGCATGATCTTGAAATTGAGGGCATTAGCAAAAAAACAAGCTCATTAGAGGATTATTTCTTGAAGTTAATCAATGGAGGTGTCACTAGTGCTTAATTTAATGCATTTAGAAATGAAAAAATATCATATTGGTTCATATATAAAACGAGCTGTCTTCGCAAATTTTGTAATACTAGCTGTTATATTTATGCTTATATTTATCACTAAAGTAGAAGGTGATGTAGATTTTAGAACTTATCAGACGGCATTAGGCATGATAGATTCATTTGTAAGAGCAGTATTTATTATTTTTGCTAGTGTGTTAATCGCCAAGTTTATTATTGGAGAATTTAAATATAAAACGATCACTGTAGCCTTTATGTACCCGATCAATAGAAAAAAACTAATTGCTTCAAAGCTAGCCATAGTTGTTCTTTTTACCTTTAGTGCAATTGTTTTATCAACTATATTTGTCACAGCCATTTTTTGTGCTGTTAGTGAGAGTTTTCAATTGCTCCCAGATACGTTATCGGTATCTATCGTCATACAACGAATTCCCGCTGTGATCATGAATGCAGTTTCAGCATCATGCATCGCTTTAATACCATTGTATTTCGGTATGAGAAAATACTCTATTCCGGCAACGATTGTATCATCTATATTAATTGTATCAGTCGTATCATCAAATTCGGGTAGCTTCACCTTGTATGATATTATTTTTATACCTATCACTTTAGCGATTATCGGTATAAGCGTGGCCTACTTATCATTTCGGAACATTGAGAAGATAGATATTTAAGGGTAAAAAAATAGCGCATTGTAGTAGGTGTGAAAATTGTTGAAACGTATGCCATATATTAGTTGATCTTCTTTACGACTGGGCGACTCCTTGGGGATTAGCGATAGAGGAACGAAGGATAAAAGCATCACATCCTGTGATAACGCCTTCGTGACCGCCCCGACGCCCCCAGGAAAGCGCCCAGTCGGAACGGAAATCAATCACACGTAATGGAGTAAGTCTTTTACATGTAGAAATGCCCGCCACAAAATCAAATTTGAGGTTTTGTGGCGGGCATTTTTTTAACCAAATATTGTTTGCCATAATAAATAAACATTTAAAGTAACTACAATCACCACGACGATCCATCCTAATATAGTTGTAATACGATGGTTGACTAGGCTTCCCATGATGTCACGCTTACTTGTAAACAGTACAAGTGGTACAAGAGCAAATGCGATACCAAAGGATAGAATAACCTGACTTAGGACAAGCGCATAAGTCGCATTCACACCGGATGCAATGATGACTAGAGGCGGTAACATTGTAACAGCTCGGCGTAAATAGAGCGGTATTTTTTTTCTAATAAAGCCCTGCATCACAACGTCACCTGCAAGTGTACCGACTGAAGAACTAGCAAGACCTGCAATGAGAAGGCCAAGACCAAAGGACACTGCCGCCATTGGACCAAGCGCCTCTTTTAAACCGTTATAAGCGATATCTAAATCTTCAACTACTACGCCTTGTGTATGGAATACTGCCGCAGCAATAACAAGCATACTCATATTGATGGCACCGGCAATAATCATCGCGATAATAATATCAATAAACTCAAAACGGAAAATCCGTTTCTTCTCTTTATCATTTCGGCCAACGATGCGATTTTGGGTTAACGAAGAATGCAAGTAAATAGCGTGTGGCATGACAGTTGCCCCTAAAATACCCGTTGCGAGTAAAATAGAATCTACGCCCTCAAAGCGCGGTGTGAACATGCCCATTGTTGCTTCGCCCCAATTTGGCTGTGCTAAAAATGTTTGGAATGCAAATGCTAATACGACGATAAGCACCATGCCAGAAATGCCTGCTTCAAATGCTCTAAAGCCTCTGCGTTGCAATTCTAAAA
Source organism: Lysinibacillus sp. NPDC056959 (assembly GCF_042674095.1). Lineage (NCBI taxonomy): Bacteria > Bacillati > Bacillota > Bacilli > Caryophanales > Bacillaceae > Lysinibacillus > Lysinibacillus sp. NPDC056959. The sequence goes on from NZ_JBHURE010000014.1 coordinate 11,669, forward strand.
TAGCAAATGAGCCAACTGCTGTAATAAGCGCTGCAGGCAGCATTGGAATATTGAATAACAAGTATAGCCCTAATGCAGCACCAATAAATTCTGCAAGGTCTGTTGCAATAATGACCAATTCAGCCTGGATCCATAAAAAGATAGACGTTTTTTTAGAAAAATGTTCACGTGATACTTCGGGTAAATTTTTACCTGTAGCAATACCAAGCTTTGCTGACAAGGATTGAATTAACACTGCCATTAAATTAGAAAAAGCGATTACCCAAAGCAATAAATAGCCATATTGTGAACCTGCTGTAATATTTGTTGCGAAGTTGCCTGGATCAATATAGGCAACTGCTGCGATGAAGGCTGGACCAAGAAACGGTAAGATTCGTCGCCAACCTGTTATATCTCCATCTAAAACTGCCTCAGCAGACGATTTTGTCATTCGTTTGTAAACCATGTTGTTCCCTCATTTCAAAAAGTATCATCAATGAAATAAAGTTTCCTAGAGGAAAACGATATACTACTATTCTATAGCTTTAGGAAAAAAATGTGAAGATTTTTGCCCATTATTATTTTTTGCTCAGTAATGTAGTTAAAGTATGCACAAATTAAATATGGAGTATTAAAAAATGTGTACTCGACATGGTTTTAGGATGTGGATTTTTAAACTTGGAAGACTGCTGTGCTGAGATCGTGTTTGTTGTCGAGCTTAATTTATTGTTCTTCTCATCATTTTCTAATTAGACTTCCACCCTTAGTATCGTTTACGATGAAAAGAAAATGATGAGGACTGATTCGACATGACCAATCGAATTTTAATAATAGAGGATGAAGAGAATATCGCAAGAGTTCTACAGTTAGAGCTTCAATTTGAGGGTTATAAAGCTGATATGGCACATACAGGGACAGATGGTTTGCTTAAATATCGTGAGCAACAATGGGATTTAATCTTACTGGATGTGATGTTACCCGAGATGAGCGGGATTGATGTACTAAAACGGATTCGTGCAACAGAATCACAGACACCTGTAATTATGCTAACTGCAAAGAGTGAAGTGGAAGATAAGGTAAAGGGTCTGGATCTTGGAGCAAATGATTATATAACGAAGCCGTTTGATATTGAAGAATTACTTGCTCGCATTCGGACTGCTTTAAGATTCTCTCAAAAAGGAAATCTACAACAAGCCGAGCAGACATTTGGGCAATTGTCTATTAATGAACAGACACGCGAGGTAATTTATTATGGAAAAGAACTTCAATTGACACCCCGTGAATATGAGTTGCTTTTATATTTACTAAAGCATCCAAAGCAAGTACTGGCTAGGGAGCAAATTTTAGAGGCTGTATGGGGTTATGACTATTACGGTGATACGAATGTTGTGGATGTTTATATCCGCTATGTACGACAAAAGCTTGAAGCTGCTAACGATACACCAATTATCCAAACGGTGCGTGGTGTAGGGTATGTGCTAAAGGAGCACAAACATGAGACTTAAAACAAAAATTCATCTGCTAACAACATTATTAATGCTCGTTTTATTAGTAGCTACAAATAGTGGTATTTACTTTTTGTATGAGAAGTTTGCTTATCATACCGAATATAAACAGCTCCAAGCACGAGCAAATGAACTAAGCTCGACATTAAGTCAGTTAAACGAGCAAACCGACTTACAGCAAGTCTTAAGAGCTTATATGCCAACAGATGGCGCAGTCTATATTGATGATGGACAGAACTTAAAAATGAAAGTTCAGGCTACGCTAGAGATGCCTGATGTTCCGTACATTACCTTTACAATGCCGGCTATTTGGATGGACGGAACCGTTGTCCAAATAAAATTAAAACAGTCAATGGAAGAAGTGGCGAGCACATTAGGTTTGCTAAAAGCGATATTGGTGGTCGTATCAATCGTTGCGACAATACCTATATTTTTAGCGAGTTTAGCGCTCGGTCGCCTTATTTTATTGCCACTCGATCGTTTAAATGAAACGATGCTTAAAAGTGCTACGACGGGTAAGTATGAAAAAATTGAAATACCCGATCAGGGTGGGGACGAGTTAACAAACATTCATCGTACTTTTAACATGATGATGGAGAAGCTTGAGCAGCATTATCAAAAGCAACAGCAATTTGTATCGAATGCTTCCCATGAATTAAAAACGCCCATTACAGTAATTGAAAGCTATGCAAAATTGCTAGTACGTAGAGGCTTTGAAAATAAAGAGGTAGCACAGGAATCACTACAAGCCATTGTAAATGAATCAGCGCGCATGCATGAAATGGTGTTGCAATTACTTGAGCTAGCCAAAAATAACGAGCATTTTGAAGTACATTGCATGCAGATAGAGCTTGACCCCTTTTTAAAGAAGATTGCTTTACAAATGCAACAAGCTTATCATCGCTCATTCATTGTCGAGGATAAAATGCCAAATGCTATTTATAGTGACGAAAAAATGTTGAGGCAACTGCTGTTCATTTTACTTGATAATGCCCGTAAATATAGTGAGGATGAAGTCCTCATACACGCTAAAGAAACTACCACTCATGTTCTTATTACGATTCAAGATTTTGGAGCGGGGATTCCAAATGAGCATATTACCCATTTATTTGAACGTTTTTATCGTGTGAATGAGGACCGTAATCGTAAAACTGGAGGGTCTGGCTTAGGGTTGGCTATTGCTCATGAGCTTGCAGGGCAATTAGGCATTACGATCGATGTTGAAAGTACACTTGGTGAGGGCTCAAGCTTTACATTACGAGTACCAAAGGAGGGGCAACAATGAAAAAATGGCTATCGATAATTGTTGCCATCATCATTCTTTGGAGTGTAACACTATGGTATGCTCAAAATCGCTTTTTTCATGCCGAGCCTCTAAGTGAAGCAGAGGCCATTGACCATATTGAAACAATCTACAACGGTCATGTAACAAAGGCTAAAAAGCAAGGAAACGGCTATGAAATAATATTTACGCGAGATAGAGCCACTTACACAGCGATACTAAATCCTACTACTCAACAAATTAAAGCGTTAAAACTGATGGAGGCAGAAAGTAAATTATTGTTAACAGAATCGCAAATACGTCAATTTGTTAAAAAAGAATATGGGCGTGTAGAAAGTGTTAAGTTAACAGACCGTGTTTACACCGTAAGAGTTGAAAAAGAGGATAGGCAAAAAGAGTTGGCCCTCGATGCTTTTACAGGTGAGGTGTTATCTGAAAAAAATGTTCAACCAATTGAGCGACCTGAAGAAGAAAAAATTATTTCTGAACCGCAAGCAATAAAGATTGCCCTCCAACAACTAAATGGAGAAGTGGATTCAGTTGATTATGAGGAAACAGCGGATGGTGGCTACTATTTAGTTGAAATTGAAACGAAAGATGACGAAGCTGTTTTTCAAATACATGCAGTCTCAGGAAAAGTTATGTCCGTTACTTGGGATGACGATCATTAAGGCCTTCTCATGAAATTCTAATGTTTCTCTTATCGTCCTTTCATCTTTGCTTGATAAACTAAAAATAGTTAAAGCGAAACTTCGTTCAGAGGGGCTTTCTTCATCTTCGAAGATAAGGGGAACACAAGCTATTACACCATGGTGCAGCTTGTGTGACCAACATCTGTTGCTCTGAACCAACCGGACATTTACTGGATCTTACTGCCAGTTATGTGCGGAATAAAACAAAGGAGAGGTGGACATATGAACATGAAAAAAATGATTTTAATCCCAGCGTTAGTCGGTGCACTTGGTGTTGGTGCTGTTATTGGCTCAACAACATTATTAACAGGTAATGCTCAAGAGAAGAAGATCGTAACAATGCAGGAAATTGAGAAAAAGGCGCTAGCGGTTGTCAATGGAACGGTAGCTGATATTGAGTTAGACCAGAATCGTTATCGTTCTGTCTATGAGGTAGAAGTTCATACAGATACAGGAGAATATGACTTGAAATTTGATGCCTATACAGGGAAGCTGCTAAAGCAAAAGAAGGAACGTCGAGATGACGATGATCTGGATGTTCATGTAACTGCTGCCACTCCAACAACTAAAATCACAAAAGAGCAGGCTATTGAAAAGGCATTAACGAAAGCAAATGGCACAGTGACTACAATTAAGCTTGATGATGGTATTTATGAAATCGAAATTAAAAATGGTCAGTATGAATACGAAGTTGATGTTGATGCATCTACAGGAGAAATTGTAAGCTTCGAACAAGATAAGGAAGACTAATATGCTAAAGCTATCTTAAAAGTAGAGGAATACTTTTAAGATAGCTTTTTATGTTATTGATATTACGAGCGGCACAATGTAGGTAATTAAACTATCGATATGTCTATGTTTTTACCACCTAACAATGAAATATTTTCTTCTTTACTTTTTTTAATTACAGGCGTAATATGACATCATTATAAAAGTTTCAAATTTCTAAATCGCTGAAGCAATTAGACGCGGGGGAACCAATTTTTACGGATTACATAAGTAATCCTTGGGGTGAATCTCTTCATTTTTGAAGGGTAGGGCTACTCAGGCCCGAATCCGACAGCTAACCTCGTAAGCGTTAAGAGCAGAAAAGTGGAGCTTGGCAGACGAATGAGCGTCTACAAGTCTTGTTTAGTGATGACTTGTAGGCTTTTTTTGTCTTCATTCTAAAAATGAAACAAGGCCCCAGTGAACGGCACAAAACCGATTATGCTAAAGTGTAATCGATTTAGAAATGCGAAACACATTCTATGAAACTAGAAGGTGTTGAATATGAAATCCTCATTAAAGCGTTATATTATCGGTAAACCATTGAGATCTGAAGCGTTAGGAGAACAAAAGCTTAGTAAAACAAAAGCACTAGCCATACTATCGTCCGATGCGTTGTCATCAGTTGCGTATGGACCTGAGCAAATTTTAATCGTACTTATGGCAGTAAGTACTGTTGCCTTTTGGTACTCTCTACCGATTGCTGCTGGGGTAGTTGTGTTACTGACTGCACTTATTTTCTCGTATCGTCAGGTTATTTTTGCGTATCCACATGGTGGTGGTGCTTATGTAGTTTCTCGGGAAAATTTAGGTGTTAATGCTGGTCTAGTCGCTGGTGGGTCATTGCTTGTCGATTATATTTTAACAGTTGCGGTAAGTGTATCGGCTGGAACGGATGCCATTACTTCGGCTTTTCCAAGTTTGCATCCCTATAATGTGATAATCGCTGTGTTTTTTGTTATCTGTTTAACGCTTTTGAACCTACGTGGTGTCACAGAATCTGCATCCATTTTAGCGTATCCCGTTTATTTGTTTGTAGTAGTGATGCTGGTGTTAATCGGAGTAGGGATTTTTAACGTAATGACAGGTCAAGTTTCAGCAGAGTTGCATCCAAAGGTCGGTACACCAGTTGCAGGTATCAGTCTATTTATATTATTAAAGGCATTTGCATCCGGAAGTTCAGCTTTGACTGGTGTTGAAGCAATCTCGAATGCTATTCCTAATTTTAGAGACCCAGCGCCGAAAAATGCGTCTAAAACATTATTAGCTATGGGTGGCATTTTAGCAGTTTTATTTATTGGTATTGTGAGCTTAGCTTATTTTTATGGAGTTGCTCCCAATGCGAAAGAAACGGTTGTTTCGCAAATTGCCGAGGCAAGTGTAGGTCGTCATATCTTTTATTATATAGTGCAAGGAACAACAGCAATGATATTAGTACTTGCTGCGAATACGGGTTATTCAGCGTTTCCTTTATTAGCTGTCAATTTATCGAAGGACGGCTTTATCCCAAGAATATTCCAGATTCGTGGGGATCGACTTGGTTATTCAAATGGCATCATAATGCTTGGTTTAGCGGCCATTGTTTTAATCATTTTATTTGATGGAACAACAGAGCATTTGATTCCGCTTTATGCAGTTGGTGTTTTTATTCCGTTTACTTTAGCGCAGGCTGGAATGATGCGAAAATGGTGGCGTGAAAAGCCAAAAGGTTGGGTGGGTAAATTTTCAATCAATACGATTGGAGCGGTCATTTCCTTCGTTGTAGCGATGATGTTTTTTGTGACAAAATTGCCTCAAGTATGGCCAGTGTTTATCTTTTTACCAATTATTATTTGGACTTTTCACCGGATTAAGCAGCATTACCAAACAGTTGGTGAACAACTAAGATTAGATCATGAGGAATTACCGAATGTAGAGGGGAATGTCTTCATTGTACCTGTCGCTGGTATTACGAAAGTAGTCGAAAACACATTGCATTACGTGCAGTCATTAAATGTTGATAAAGTTATTGCCTTTTATGTTGCATTCGATCAAGCGGATGCAAAAGCGTTTGAAGAGAAGTGGAAAGCTTGGCAGCCAAATGTACGGCTTGTCACATACTATTCACCATATCGAAGTATTACGCAGCCGTTAATGAAATTTATTGATAAAGTTGAACATCAATGTGCGAAAACAGGCCATCAAGTAACAGTCATCATACCACAGTTTTTACCAAAAAAAGGATGGCATCATATGTTACACAATCAATCGAGTCTATTAATTCGCACGTCGCTGTTATTTCACAAAAATATCGTTATTATGACTGTGCCCTTCCATTTATCAAAATAATGACTAGCAAGCTCGAAAATTGTCTGATATAATCATTACGTTGATTGTAAAACACGAACGTTTGCAATTGAAAGTTAGTAAAATAATAGTAAATTCCGAAAAAACAGACTTTATTCAGTGTAAGATACAAGCACATACCGAATAAAGTGCCATTTTTGGAAATAATGCCAAGGCATAATTGAATAATATTTCACTCATATAATAGCGAGAATATGGCTCGCAAGTCTCTACCGATTTTCCGTAAAAAAATCGACTATGGGTAGCAATGCTTTAGAAGACTTTATATAAGATGTTTTCTATTCGTTTCGACGTTTTTACGCTGAATGCTTGCTCCACTCGTAGATGACTGGAATCAAAGTATTCAGCGTTTTTTTGTTATTTGGAATGAGTATTTCTTCTATAATAACGCCTTTGTGACAACGGCATCATGTTACTGACGCTGCGTTAGCACGGCGCTTTCGGTTATTTGCTCTTAAAAATTTATTACTATAAGAAAGAAGGCTATAAAGGAAATGAAGTTATTACACGACAAAATTGTGCAAGAAGGTAAAGTTCTATCTTCATCTGTATTAAAAGTAGACTCGTTTTTAAACCACCAAATTGACCCAATGCTTATGAAAGAAATTGGTCATGAGTTTGCCACTCGATTCTCTGATCAAGTGATTACAAAAATATTAACGATCGAATCTTCAGGTATCGCACCATCTGTTATGCTAGGGCTTGAAATCGGTGCTCCTGTAGTGTTTGCACGTAAACGTAAATCATTAACACTATCTGATAATCTTTATAATTCAAAAGTACATTCTTTCACAAAAAATGAAACAAATGATATTTCAGTATCACGTAGTTTCTTAAATGAAGATGATAACATTCTAATTGTTGACGATTTCTTAGCTAATGGCGAAGCTGTTAAAGGTTTGCTTGATATCGCAGCACAAGCTGGTGCAAATGTTGTGGGCGTAGGCATTGTTATTGAAAAAGGCTTCCAAGACGGTGGGAAATTATTACGCCAGCAAGGGGTTCGCGTGGAATCATTAGCAATTGTAGATTCTCTTGAGGATGGCAAAGTAACATTTGCTCCGGAGGCTAATGCGTAATGAATACCGTTAAATCGACGACGCTAGCTATTCAACATTTACTTGCGATGTATGCAGGTGCCATTTTAGTGCCACTGATTATCGGTGGGGCAATTGGCTTTGATTCAACACAAATGACGTATTTAGTAGCGATTGACATTATGATGTGTGGGGTCGCAACGCTTTTACAAGTGTATTCAGGTAAATTTATCGGTATTGGTTTGCCGGTAGTACTAGGCTGTACATTTACAGCGGTTAGTCCGATTATTGCAATTGGTACTAATCCTGAACAAGGCATTACTGATATTTATGGATCTATTATTGCATCAGGTGTAATCATCATGATTATTGCAGGCTTTTTTGGTAAGTTAGTAAAGTTCTTCCCGCCAGTTGTTACAGGCTCGGTCGTGTCGATTATCGGTATCTCTTTATTACCAGTAGCTTTAAATAATATGGCAGGTGGACAAGGTGCAGAAGACTTTGCATCGGGTTCGAATGTAACTTTAGCGTTTATTACATTAGTCATTATTTTAGTCGTTTATCGTTTTTCTACGGGCTTCATTCGTGCAATTTCCATTTTAGTTGGATTAGTTGCGGGGACAATCCTAGGCGTATTTATGGATATGGTTGATTTTAGCCCAGTTTCAGATGCTGACGTATTACACATGGTTCAGCCATTTTACTTCGGGATGCCAACATTTAATGCATCTGCGATTATTACAATGACGCTTGTAGGAATGGTTTCTTTAGTAGAATCAACAGGGGTTTATTTTGCACTAAGTGATATTTGTAAGAAAAAATTAGATTCAAAAGATTTAGCACGTGGGTATCGTTCTGAAGGTTTTGCTTCTGTGATCGGCGGTATTTTCAACGCTTTCCCATATACAACGTTCTCACAAAACGTGGGACTTACACGTATGTCGGGGGTAAAAGACCGTAAAGTCATTTACATTACAGGTGGTTTACTAGTAGCACTTGGCTTCCTACCAAAAATCGCAGCGTTAACAACGATCATTCCAACACCAGTACTTGGTGCGGCAATGCTTGCGATGTTCGGTATGGTTATTACGCAAGGTATGGGCATGCTAGTACCTGTTATGAATGAATCAGCGGAAAACGCCATGATTGCTGCAATTGCAGTCAGCCTAGGTGTCGGCGTATCGGTTGTTCCGGGAATTTTCGAATCGCTGCCAGAAAGCGTTTCTCTTCTAACATCTAACGGTATCGTCTGTGGTTCTGTCACAGCGATTATTCTTAATATTTTATTTAACATGATTGGGCCAAAGCATAAAGAAGACCCGATGCATGGGGAAGTTTAAAAATTTAATAACGTTCATCTAAATACCCTACGTATTTTGATGAAAAGAACGTTGTCACCTCCTTTTATCTATTGATGTAGATGAAAGGAGGTGACATTTTTTTTATGCGGAAACAAGGCTGTTTCTACAGCAAGACTTCTTCATGGAACAAGTCACCCCTGATGGAATTGCTTTTTAGCTGTAAAAACAGTAAATACAATATTTGTAACGAAGAAATATATAAAACTAAAAATGCTCAACAGTATAAGCGTCGCTGCCTCTAAATTAAAATCATCCTCTGTATTTAACTCATCACCTGTGCCTAAAGAAAAAATGGTGAGTAATACAATCGATGGTAAAACAATTAAAATACTTAAACATAACGCAATGACATTGACCACTAGAATCGAGGTTTTCCACATTTTAATATTATTCAACGTTTTCTTTGATAAGAAAATAATATTAATTATATATAACAGTGTTACTAAGGTAAAAGGTAATATACATATTAATAAGTAGAATGACATTCCAAGCACCTCGCTCTTAAACTATTTTATTTGATTTCAATTAACTAATATAGTGTAATTTTACACTGTTTATGTCGTTTGTCAATGCACTATCTTTTAAACTGCCTTTTTATGACATACAGTATAATAGAAGGGGATTGAAATAAATGCGTTTTTAATAGGAGGCAAACAAGGATTTATCCGGATAGAAATCATTGAGGTTTTTTGATTTCCGAATGAAACTAGTTATTTGGGTGGATACGAAGTTAAAGGGAAAATTGATATAAAAAGTGGAAACTATTTTGTAAAAGACGCAGAATTATGGTTTTCAACTGGTCAGATCTAATCGATTGGGGCAGATTACTATAGAAGGGTATTTCCAAGAGTTTTTTAGTGAAGAAAATAAACTGCATTTTGAATTTGAAAGTGAACAAAGTTATTTGTTATCTTCGTTTGAAGAAATAAGAAAGATAGTTTTCCATTATGGCGGTTTAGAAGGTAAAAGGAGATAGTGGTGTCTTATTGTACGTACAGGGGCGAAAAAACTGTGGTAAAAATTGGTTGTTGAAATACAGATGGATGTGGAATAATATGAACCATATGGAAAGGATGGTTATAAATGAATTTAAAAACTGCTAAAGAAGTTATTGAAGAACTACAAGTAACCATGGAGTCACATATGTCTTCAGAAGAAAAAATGAAATTGGAAGTTTGGTTAAAAGAGTATTACATAGATGAACTAATAAAGAAGAAAGTACCGATGAATTCGGATTGCTAGTCATGTAAATGAGGCACTTCTTTTTCGGAGTTGTCCTTTTGGTTCTGTCACGCGATTATCCGCAACATTTTGTTCAACATGATTGGGCAAAGCATAAGGAAGACCTGATGAATAGGAAAGCATAAAGGTTTTCAATAAAAAACAAGATGTCATCTACTTCTATAGTAGGTGGCATTTTTTATGAGACTAGATGTTTAGTTTTTAATTAGTAGGGAATCTATAAAATAGAAACATATCACTAGAATGTAATTCGGTATATCGACATACATTTATAGATATAAAACTACTTTTTGAAAGGTCTCTTACAAAATGCAAAGTATATTTTTGATTGTATTACTTCAATTGGTTTATGTGCCTTTTTTAACGTTACGTACAATATTTTTAGTGAAGAACATAACGTTCCTTGCTGCCATATTCGGTATGCTGGAAATGTTAGTGTATGTATTCGGCCTTTCTCTTGTCTTTAATGGAGACCAAAGTATTTTAGCGATGGTTGTTTATGCTGCTGGTTTTGGTTTAGGTATTTTTCTAGGTGCTAAAATTGAGCGGAAACTGGCGATTGGCTATGTCTATGCGACAATCAATACGCAAAGTAAGAACGAAGAGCTCGTGAATTTTCTCCGTAATGAAGGCTTTGCTGTGACGATTTATATTGGTGAAGGTAGAGATAGTAATCGCTATAAATATGAAATATTAACAAAGAGAAATCGTGAGACAGAATTGTTCCAAATTGTGGAGCATTATGAACCAAATGCTTTTATTATTTCTTATGAGCCAAAATCATTTAAAGGTGGATTTTTACTGAAACGAATGAAGGCAAAAAATAAATAGTCTTTTCCAAGCTCTCTGTGTATATGCAGAAGGGCTTTTTTGGTTCATCACCAAAAGTTGTGGATGACTTTGTTAAAACGTCTATTATGTAAATAAGTTGATCTTCGTTACGACTGGGCGACTCCTTGGGATCAGCAATAGAGGAACGAAGGCTAAATGCATCACGTCCTGTGATAACGCATTCGTGACCAACAATAAATGTTTTCTGCGCGAAAGCGAAGCGTCAGCGGCAAAAAGCGGCAGCGTCAGCAACAAATGTTTTAACTTCGCGACAGTGGGAAAGGCCAAGTCGGAACGGAAATCAACCACACGTTTTGGTGACGATACATTTTTTGTATTCACACAATTTATAGAGGAATTTAGCGACTGAGCTCGATAAAAAATATTAATACGATTACACCGACTGACGTGAACAATAACATGTTCAAATCGATTCTTTCATACTATAAAAACATGCAAGTCTCGAAGGGGTGTTGTATGTATTTTTTTACGAAAGGCTTAGTCATTCTTATAGGAAGTGTCGCGATATCATTAGGGATTAATCTATTCTTAACGCCCTATCAAATTTTAGATGGGGGTGTTGTAGGGATAGCGCTTATTTTACATTATTTATATAACCTTAAAATAGGTTTAATGATTATCATAATTAGCATCCCTATTTTTATTATTTCTTGGTATAAATATAGAGCGTATTTTTACAATAGTATACATGGATTATTAGCATCTTCTCTTAGTATTGATTTGCTAAAATCTGTTCGGAATTTTATTCAAGTAGATGCCCTCTATAGCGCCATTTTTGGAGGGGTACTTATGGGTTTTGGTGTTGGTTTGATGCTTAGATTTCAGACAAGCACTGGTGGTACAGATTTGATTGCACAATTTTTAAGTGAAAAGACTGGGGTTAACGTTGGAATCCTTATTTTTATAATCGATTCCATAGTCATTGTCGTAGGGGGACTGCTTTTATCTACTAGTACATTATGGCTTTCCATTATTACAATTTTAGTCGTAGGGATTACTACAAGTATCATGACTAGTCGTGTTTAATAAAAAAATAGCTTCAGTAGCACTGAAACTATTTTGAAATTCGTTATCGTGAGCTCTTCATCATTCGTTTTTTCGGATGAGCAGGCTTTACTTCTGCTATTAATATGGCGAGTAAAATCATGACAGCCCCTATGACCATACGGCTTGTTAATACCTCATGTAAGAATATAACGGATAGCACCATGCCGAAGAAGGATTCTGTAGATAGGATAATAGCTGCCTTTGTAGCAGACGTATATTGATTCGCCACATTTTGAAAAAGATAGGCAAGAGTCGTTGAAAAAATGGCTAAATAAATAATCGAATAAATGGCTTCTTTTTCAAGAGTAGTTGGGATATCGCCTAGACCGACAATGACCAAAACACCTAAAAATGATGCTGTGAGAAATTGAATAATCGTAAGGGTAATGGCATCTTCTTTTTGGACAAATAGGTTTGTACAGAAAATATCAAAGGCAAAGGCGACAGCGCAAGCTAAGGAAAGCGCATCTCCGATATTCATTGTTAGTGAGCCTTGTAGAGATAGAAAACCGATACCGACAATAGCTATTATTGAACCGATAATTTCATAGCCATCTATACGACGCTTGTAAACCGCAAACGCAATTATTGGAACAATAATGACATTGACAGCAGTTAAAAATGCATTTTTAGATGGTGTTGTATATTGGAGCCCTACTGTTTGAAGGGCGAAGGCAATATACAAAATGGTCCCTAATAAAATACCTTTCCAGATAACAGATTTAGAAGCTTTTTTTAATCTAGATCCAAATAAGACTGTCAGTATAATCGAGGCTAATAAAAATCTACCTGCCATTACTTGATAGGCTGTTAAATATTCCAATGCAATAGCCGTTATTACAAATCCGCTACCCCAAACGATTGCAGTGACTAATAGCATACCGTCAGCTATGTATTGTTTCATCATTCTCCCTCCTAACTTCAATAGAATAGCATGAGATGGAAGAAAATAGTTTGATTTTAATTCTAAAAATTCAGGCGTTTTTTTGTACTTATTCCAAAGCTGTCATTCGACATTCACTTTGCTGTGTAATAAGTACAATTTAACGGCTGCAGCTATACGCTCATAAAAAACATAATCATTTTCTAAAGGTGCTACTAGCTGACGTATTTTAGACATGCGATAACGGATTGTGTTTGGATGGCAAAAATGAGCAACGGCTACTTCTTTAATATTTCCTTGTTTTACAACATAGGTGATTGCTGTTTTCATTAAATCCGGATCAATCTTTTCCTCAAGTAGGGGACCAAGATAGCTATTTACATAGTCCATAGCAAATGTAGCATCTTTACGATGCAATTCAATTAATAACCAATCGGAAGCGAGGTTCTCATAATGACATATAGAAGCCGATTCAATTTCAGCCATAATACGTGCATAAAAGGCTTCACGAACAGCAATAGAGAATTCTGATTGTGTTATGTGACAACGACTATAGCCAAAGGTCAATGAATTCGTCGAGATGGTGTACATCGTTAACCATTCATTGAGAAGTTTTTCAAATTGAAATTGCTGTGATGAATGGGTCATTACAATAAAGAGACTCTTTTTGTAGGTACAAATCATACCAAATTTCAATAGAGGGTCTAATTGAAAAAGAGAGTGCATCCATTGGCTATTTTCATGCTCTTGCGATTGAATGTTAGCAACAAATACATACTTGTCGAAGGGCTTATTGATTTGCTGTAAAATAGACTTTATTTGTTCATCAGTTACTTCTTCCTCCATGAGACGTCGCATAATCGTATCTAAAAAGAACGAATAATCCTGTGTTTTTGCATAGGCCATCGTTTCTAAAATAATCTTTTCAAAAAATTCATCTCCACCAAATCGTAAGATCGGAAAATTTTGTTCGTCTGCATAGACTAACACTTCTTCTGGTAAATCCTCATAGATGACAGGTTTATAAGCTAAAGCACTTGCCCCCAGCTCAATAAGGCTTTTCACGGCATTCCGTAAATACTCTGGCTTGTGCTTTGCGAATAATAAACTGCTTAACACAACACTATTCGGTGTGAAAATCGCTTCTCTCACCGTTTGAATATCGGGTGAAAATTCAAAGTCTAGAATTTCAACATTTTGAACGGGTTTATGTAAACCGTTACGACCGGCAACGACTGTAAATTCTTTTGTAATAGGCAGTTGTAAAAAGTTCTCTATGTTCATTACAATATCAAGCAACCTTTCCTATGATTGAGCTTCTATTACTTATTATAAAAGTACTTGTCAGTAAAATACTATTAGTATCATGAATGTACAGTGAAATAGCTGATAGGGCGATGCGAATCGCTGATAAAACCACTAACCTTTGCTCGACCTGCCTTCTCTACGCCCTAAATTTATACAACTCTATTAAATGATCAAAAAAGCTTATTTTTATAAGGTGACGCAAACTTTTGAAAAGGAAATCTAGTGCTAGAGACATCTGTTTTTACATGAAATTCACAGTGTTTTTACAATGAAAGCGTACAATAGATCCTAATAACCGATTTAAGAGGTGCGAGAATGGAGTCTGTTGTGAGACAAAGCATAAAAACGAGTAATTTATTTTCTTATTTAAAATATTTCTACGGGCAGCATCAAAACAATACTCTCTATATAAAACGTTTAAAAGCATTGAAGCAAATTATTCAAGACAAGAATTTACATACTTTTTTTCAACCTATCATTGATTTACAGACGAAGCAGACAGTCGGTTTTGAGGCACTAAACCGTCCGGAGCCTTCGAAATTGTTTAATAGCGTCGATCAGTTTTATGAATTTGTTGGGCAAACGGACTGTGTATTTTTATTTGAATGCTTTTGTCGTAATCTTTCATTACAGCGTTTCAAAGAACGACTGCACGAAGAATGGATAGATAGAGATTTTTTAGTATTCGTAAATATACATCCTAATGTGTTACTAGATAAGAACTACCATAGTGGTGAAACCTTGCAGTTATTAAAGGAGCTTGGCATAAAACCACAGCAAGTAGTGTTTGAGCTAACTGAACGTAGTGCAGTGGTAGATTTTGTAGAGTTTGAACGTGTATTATCTCATTATCGATCACAGGGATATCGAATTGCAGTGGATGATGTGGGCTCAGGCTATAATAGCTTGAAAACGCTTATTTACTTAAAGCCAGAATTTATTAAACTAGACCGTTCTTTAATACAATTTATTGATAAAAACAGCGAGCAGCAGCAGCTTGTTACCTTGCTGATGAGATACGCGGAGCAGGCGAAGACGAAAATTATTGCAGAAGGTATTGAACGCCAGGAAGAGCTTCATTATTTACATACTATTGGAATCCACTACGCGCAAGGTTATGCGATAGGGAAACCCGCAAAGGAAATACATTTAGGAAAAATAAGGATGGGTGACCATGAAGATAGGGGAAGTCATAGAAAACGTTCCTTGTATTGATGAATTTGTGAAAAATAAAGATGTGGATTTACTTTTTACAAGCAATCCGTTATTACGTAGTGTTGTTGTTGTTCGAGATGACAAACCAATTGGGCATATTACGCGTACACATTTCTATCAAAAGATTGGTACACGCTATGGCTATAATTTATTTATAGGACGGCATAATCAGCTGATTATTAAAGAAAATCCTTTAATTGTAGATCGCAACATACCTATAACGGAGGTCAGTACATTAGCAATGTCTAGACCTCCAGAGGATTTATATGATGATGTGATTGTAACAAGGGATGACTTATATTACGGTGTAGTAAGTATTCGGGAGCTACTGCTAAAGCTCGTAGACACACAAGTAGCTATTGCTAGCTTTTTAAATCCATTAAGTAGTCTTCCTGGCAATAAATTAATTGATGAAAAGCTAGAGGAAGCATTACAGCTACCACAATTTAGTTTAATATATTTTGATTTAGATCATTTTAAATCATACAATGATACGTACGGTTTTAATAAAGGAGACAAGATTTTACTGTATTTAACAGATGTTTTGAAAAGAAATATAGTGGGAACAGAAGATTTTTTAGGACATATTGGTGGAGATGATTTTGTTGCGATTCTTCCACATTATGAGTCTGCTGCTGTAATCTGTCAAAGAATTATTGATGAGTTTGATGCATCTATTTTAAGCTTTTATGATGTAGAGGATTTAACATACTTACAAGTACAAAATAGAGCTGGTGAATTAGGGCCATTATCTTGTACTACGCTATCCATTGCTGTTATTACTAATCAATATCAGCAATTTGAATCAGTTGACCAATTGTCAGATGCAGTGACACGTGTGAAAAAACAATGTAAAAATATTTCGGGAAGCTGTTACCTCATTAATGACAATACAAAGGAAACCTACTGCGTTCATTAAATGCACGCAGTAGGTTTTTTATCTTTAGAACATTCCTAGTAAGCACTTCAGCCAGAATCAGTTGAACACCGCAGTAAGATTGCTGATTACCAAATGGATTGACGTTTGTCATTGTTTCGGTAAAGCCTTCCACAAGTTCAGGTGCAATCGCATTTCAGGGGATATGCTTGTAAAAACCTAACGAAGAACACACAACATACCTGTAACGTTAATATCCGTCACAGGCTGCCATACAGCAGCATATACTTTGTCACCAACTTCGGCATTGTTGACTAAAATATAAAATGAAATAAGAAATTGTAGCAGTAATCATAGCTTGAATCCCTTATTTTATAGAAGCATTTACATTTGCTCCGAATGCCTCATAACATCTCCCTTAAATCCAACGAAGCCTTTGTTTAACTTCTTTCATTCGATTTTCTTATCTTAATTGCTCAAAAAGGTTTATGTTTAACTAAAATAATTAAATTCGATTTTTAGGGCATAATCAAAAGAGAAAAGTCGTGCATAATAGGAAATTATCAATCTTAATAAAACATACTTGAATTATAGGGATTATAGGTATATAATTCGATTTACATTATAATTAAACTTCTTAGGAGGCTGTCCATTGTCTACATTACAAATTATTCTTAACGTTGCCGTGTTACTCGTGTTCGTTGGAATATTATTTTATATGAATAAAAAGCACGTTAAGTTTTCAAATCGTGTATTTACTGCGCTAGGCTTAGGTATTGTACTTGGTCTTGGATTGCATTTAATATATGGTATTGATTCTGATGTTTTAGCAAAAACAACAAGTTGGTACAATATTATTGGTACTGGCTACGTTAAATTGCTACAAATGGTTGCAATGCCATTAATTTTTATTTCCATCTTAATAGCCTTTACGAAAATGAAGGTTGGTAAAAACTTCGGGAAAATGGCAGCTCTGATTTTAGTCATTTTAATCGGTACAACTGCTGTTTCAGCTGCTGTCGGTATTTTTTCAGCAACAGTGTTTGATTTAGATGCTTCTCATATTATGCAAGGTGCTGCAGAGGAAGAGCGTGGGGCATATTTAGAGGAGAAAACTTCTGGATTAACTGCACCGGATTTACCAACACAAATTATTGAGCTATTCCCAGCAAACCCATTCTTAGATTTAACAGGTGCTCGTTCTACATCAACAATCGCTGTTGTTATTTTTTCAGCGTTTTTAGGTTTTGCTTACTTACGTGTAGCACGTAAAGATGAAGACACAGCAGCGACTATTAAAAAAGGCTTAGATGCAATCTATGCACTAGTAATGGGCGTTGTAACAATTGTCTTACGTTTAACACCATATGGTATTTTAGCAATTATGGCGCGTACAGTTGCAACATCTGATTTCGGAGCAATTTATAATCTAGGTAAGTTTGTTATTGCGTCGTATGTAGCATTATTTATCGTGTTATTAGTACACTTATTAATTCTTACTTTAAGTGGTTTAAATCCATTTACGTATTTAAAAAAATCTGCAGAAACATTATTGTTTGCCTTCACTTCACGTTCAAGTGCAGGTGCCTTACCGATGAACATTAAAACACAAACAGGCCGTCTTGGCGTACCAGAAGGTATTGCGAACTTCTCAGGCTCATTTGGTTTATCTATTGGTCAAAATGGCTGTGCTGGTGTTTATCCTGCAATGCTAGCGATTATGATTGCACCAACAGTTGGGATTAATCCACTTGATCCAATGTTTATCATTACTGTAATTGCAGTAGTAGCAGTCAGCTCATTTGGTGTAGCTGGTGTCGGTGGTGGTGCGACATTCGCAGCCATTCTTGTATTATCAGCACTTGATTTACCAATTGCACTTGCAGGTATATTAATTTCTGTTGAACCATTAATCGACATGGGCCGTACTGCTCTTAATGTAAGTGGTTCAATGACTGCGGGTGTCACAACTGCACGTATTACAAAAGAATTGGACACTGAAATGTACAATGATAAAGAACTAGGTGCTCAAGTGTCGGATTTATAAAAAGTCAATTTCATTACAGAAAACATATGCTGAATGAAGACAAAGAGCTACTCTCAATTGAGAGTAGCTCTTTTTATATCCGAAAAAAGTGGGGTGTTATGTAAGTAACAGCCCACTTTAATGATAAGGAATCTATTCATCTCTTTATATGATTTTTACATAAAAATCTTTACCGTTAATAAGCTCGGTCAGTTCAATGTTGTGATTTGTTTTATAGTAATTATAAATATTACGTGCTAACCCAGAGTGTCCATTTAAATATGTTCCCTTTTTAATCTCTTTGCGTGGATTATGGAAATCAAAATACAAGCGAGAATCGGGACACATTGCATCCAAAATTGCTTGAAATTCTTGTGCTTCAATATGAATCCCACGTGTATATTTGCATTCTCTGCGGTACGTATCATGAGAAACGTTCACCGGCGACGACTCAAGAACCATTTCGATTTTTTTACTCAAATGTTAGCAGCTCCTTTTTAGAAATTAGCACTGAAGGGTAGAAAAGAAGGCGTGAAAAAGGAATACCATTTTTTATATAAGTTGATTGGAGTGGAGACTGGGCGACTCCTTGCGGCTTATCGGACGCCCCCAGGAAGCTTTGCTCTGTGCGAAAGCGAAGCGACAGCAACAACAAATGTTTTATCTGCGCGAAAGCAAAGCGGCAGCGACAAAGCGCCCGGTCGGAACGGAAATCAACCACACGCTATTGTGATGATCCATAAGTTTATGACTAATATAGTTCAATTATATAGTTATCAGAAAATTATATCAATATTTTACCTACCAATCTTGTTGCTGTATTTCTTCTGCTACTACTTGTAAATCATAAGCGGTAATCATTAAAAGTGAATAATCGTGTGTCTCCATATATTTTTCTGCTAGACGTTTCATATACTTCGGGGAGCCTTCGTTTTCTTCGTCATAAATTAGCAGCAGACCATCTGTATTTTGGATAATGAATTTATCTTTTTCGATAAATTGCCATGGCGCCTCGTATGGCTTTTTCGTAACGCTCGTCACAAAGTCTGCTTGCGCTACTAATGCTTGATATTTTTCTTTTTTATGGTCCTGCCAATTTTTCTCTTGCTCTAAAAAAGGAGTGATAATAGAATATTTTAAATGAGGAAATTCCCTTTTTAACATAAGAACAACCTCGGCACCCCATGTTTCGACACCTTGCTGACCACTAATAATGACCCATTCTAAACCTTCGTCTATCAATAGACGAAGACGGTTTTCGAGTGCTTTTTTTATGATGGGAATGCCAGGATGCTTGTCATTAAAGATGCCTAATTCATGTGGTCTATAGCCAGTAATAATAATTCGCTCTAGCAAAAAAACGCCCCCTAAGCTGTATAGTATGTGTAATCGTAGTATACAGTAGGAGGCATTTGAAAACGAATTTCTATATGTTGTTGTATAGTTGATAGTTAATTGATCTATTAACAGCTCGGAAGGACCGATTGATCAAAACGTGTGAAGGGGAAAGAAAACAGCATTACTTAATGCCTTGCTATATTAAAACGCAAACAGTGTTAAAACTACAGCAACAGCAGTACAGATTCCTAAAAACCACCATGTATCAGTAAAGTCCTCTTTATAGTCGCTATTCATGTAAAGTACTTCCTTTCTGTTTTGTTTTTATCTGTCCGTTCCAAGACCAATTCGTCCATATACGCAGTATGGTTTCGAATGGTCCACGTTTAAATTTCTTGAAATAGGCAAGGCTGAAAACACATTGCAAGCTATACACGACGATTCCAAATAAAATACCGCCAAAAACTCCTAACTTTCCGTATAAGCCTAGACCATATCCATAAAATACTGTTGTACAAATGATGGTTTGCATTAGATAATTGGTTAAAGATAATTTACCGACACTTTCAAAAGCGGGAGCGAGACGTTGTACAGTGCGAGTTTTATATAGTAAAGCTGCAAGGCAGACATAGCCAACTGCTAATAATTCAGATCCACCTGTCATCAACATGCCAGAAAAATTGCTTTCTATAAAACTTAGACTTTTACAAGCTAGCCCTATTGGCACAAGCAGAGCGCCAAGCTTATACCATTTCTTTTCGTCGTCCATATTCACAAAAGCTTGCTTTTTAGCGAGCCCCATGCCGAAAAGGGTCAATGAAGCGGTAACCATTGGTGCGATAAAAAGTAAAAAGAAAAAGACTAAGCCTGCATCATCCATGCCTGGGAGTGGAGTATTTGCACGGAAATCATAAATATCTAAGTAACTTCCATTAGCGTATACATGGTCGGCTTTCTCTACATAGGTTGCTAGTTCTTTCTGTTCTTTTTTAGTTTCTTCTACGGAACCAAATGATAAGCTAGTAATAAGTAATAAGAAGATGCCAGCCCAAATAAATAAAGTTTTTGGTTTACGATTAATGAATGGGATTAAAAACAATATCATTAAGCCGTAGGCAAATAGAATATCGCCGTCCCATAAAAGGGTTGAATGTAGTAAACCTAAGGCTATTAACCCAGTTGCACGGCGTAAAATGGACCATCGACTCTTATCTTTTTTTCTACGAATAGACTCTATGAGTTTAATAAGAGAGAAGCCAAATAAAATGGTGAAGATCGGCATAAATGAACCTTCTATAAAGATTTTTACAAAATACAGGGCTCCATTATCAAGAGTGGAAAGGTCTTTTAGTTCATCTTTGCCATACATGCCAAATTGGAAAATCAGCAAATTTGCCATTAAGATGCCGAATAAACTAAACCCACGCATTGTATCTATGAAGGTAACACGTTTAGTTGTCATTGCGTTTTATCTCCTTAATTGGTTATCTTATACATAGTGTAGTTGGTAAAGCTTATGGTGAAATGATGGCTACCTTAAAGTATTCTTAAAAGAAGGTGATAGCATGCAAGACGTGTCAATTTTAGTATTAGAGGACGAACGGGCAATTGCAGAAATGATTGAAATTATATTAAGAAAAGAAGGTTTTTTAAACATTACACTCTGCGACACTGTTCAAGAAGCAAAAAAGAAAATGGAAACGAAGGTTTTTGATTTTTATCTATTAGATATTATGCTTCCAGATGGTAGTGGACTGGATATGGCGAATATGATTCGAGAGCAAAGTGAAGCACCTATATTCTTTTTAACTGCAAAAGGTAGTGATGCAGATAAGCTTCGTGGTTTTATGAATGGCGCAGACGATTATATTACGAAGCCATTTAATCCGCTAGAGCTTGTTGCGAGGGTTAAGGTGCAACTGACAAGATATGTAAAGAAAAAAGATGTGCCAGAAAGTCATATATTTTCATGTAGTCGGTTTACATTCGATATCGATGCAGCAGAGGTAACTGTAAATGGCACAAAGGAAATTATTAGCGGTAGGTTATTTCATCTATTGAAATACTTATGTGAAAATGCGGGGCAAGTATTATCGAAGGAGCAAATTTACGAGCGTGTATGGGGTGACTGTTTGTTTGATGACAATACCGTGATGGTACATATTCGAAAACTCCGTGAAAAAATAGAGAAGAAACCTGGTAAACCAACCTGCATTATTACTGTGAGGGGGATTGGTTATAAGCTTGTTGGAGATGTTCATTCATGAAGCCAGCTAGAAGATTAACGCTTCGTTTTGTGTCTTATTTCATCATTTTTTATTTACTAATCATTACAGGCTTTATTATAAGTTTGGTGTTTTTCGCAATCTTTATCAATCGTCATGTCGGTGACGATATTCATATAATGTCTTCCTCTGAAATTAAAGATGATGCTGTCGTAGAAAAAGGGGATTCCATTAAGATTGCTGATTATTTAGTGAAGCGAGCAGAGGAGAACTTAGGGCAATTATATTTGTTCAATCGATCGATGGACATTGTTGATTACACGGGAGAAACTTGTGAACTATGTGGAATGCCAGATAACGAAATAATGGCTCTTAAACGGCCGGGAATGCACACATGGGAGATTCCAAAATACCATTTATTATTCCTCCCGGCTTTACCTGTCCAACCGTTTTTTGAGGAAGTAGTTCAGGAGTGGAAGGATAAAGGAGAGATTCCTTCTGAACTGCTCCAGCGTTTACAAGATAAGAAGGTATCAGTTGAAATCTATAATGAGCAGTGGGATCGTGTAGAAGTCATTGGTGAGCGCTATAAAAAACTTCATAAGCCTCAACTGCTCGAAGAAAACTACGATATTTTTGAGTACAAAGAGCTTACGCGAAATGCTTTTTTAGAGGATGGATCGACACTAGTTGTACGTATGCCCAACCCAGCGTATAAGCCGTTTGACGAGCCCTTTAATAAAGCGATGCTTTTATTTATCTCCATCTTCTTTGGCGGACATATTATATTGTTAATAGGAATTATTTTTTTATCGGTTAGTATTTCCCGTCAATTTGTTCGCCCGCTTGTTTATGTAATATCTCGAATCGAGCTACTAGCTCAATTCGACTACAGTAAAGTAATAGATAAAAGTATCCATCATCTGAAGACAGGGAAGTTAAAAAGGAAATTTAAATTATTTGAGCCAGTTGATGAATCGATTAATAATTTATCAAAGCGCCTCTCCTCTAATGAAAGACAGATTAAACATGCGGAGCAATTACGTGAGGAATGGATAACAGGCTTATCGCATGACTTAAAGACACCGTTAAGCTCTATTTATGGTTATTCAACAATGCTTGCTTCTGAGGACTATGAGTGGACGAAGGAAGAAATGCGCGTCTTTGCAACTACGATGCAGGAGAAGGCAACGTACATGGATGCCCTTATACGAGACTTAACATATACCTACCAATTAAAAAATAGAGCGATCCAGCTTGAAAAAGTGTTGATACCACTCGCTGTCTGGTTACCTCAATTTGCAGATGAGCAAGTGTCTGTAAAGGTTTATGGTGATGTCATGCTTGAAGCGGACGAGCTTTTATTAAAGCGTATTTTGGATAATCTTATAACCAATGCTAAAAAGTATACGCCTGAAGGTACAAAGGTGAACGTAGAAGCGCAAAATATAGGCAAGGAAATTATGCTGACAATTGCCGACCAAGGTCCGGGAATTCCTCAAGAGGAGCTTGATAACCTCTTTGAGCGATATTATCGAGGTACAAATACTACAGACGATACAACGGGTACAGGTCTAGGATTGGCTATTACTAAGCAGTTAATTGATTTACATGGGGGTACCATTAGGGTCCAATCAGGAGCGGAAGGTACAGTTTTTATATTAAAGTTTAAATGTAAGTAGTAGTTTTTGGCCTCAAAGTTGGGGGCGGTTGTGAAAGTGAGTGCAAGTATATAAGTTGATTGGAGTGGAGGCTGGGCGACGCCTTGGGGATCAGCAATAAAGGAACGAAGGCTAAAACCATCACATCCTGTGATAACGCCTTCGTGTCCAACATCGTGCCGTTGTCGCTACGTTAGCACTACGCTTTCGCGCAAAAAACATCTGTTGCCCCAAGCGGCTCATCGGACGTCCCCCCCAGGAAGCTCTGCTCTGCGCGGAAGCGAAGCGACAGCAACAACAAATGTTTTCTGTAGCGACAGCAACAAATGTTTTAACTGTGCGAAAGCGTAGCGACAGCAACAAATGTTTTAACTGTGCGAAAGCAAAGCGGCAGCTACAAATGTTTTAACTGTGCGAAAGCAAAGCGGCAGCTACAAATGTTTTAACTGTGCGAAAGCGAAGCGGCAGCTACAAATGTTTTAACTGCGCGAAAGCGAAGCGGCAGCTACAAAGCGCCCAGTCGGAACGGAAATCAACTCCACATTATGGAGATGGCTAGTTTTTAATTGAAGAAATAAAGTAAAGCACTGTTATTTAGGGCAGTACAAGTGATGAAACATTCACCTTGTACTGCCCTTTTTGTGATATTGAACATTGGAGTGTAATTTTTTAGGGGATTACCCCTATATGAACGGCCCTCTCTTAAAACTATTATTAAGGTGTAAAAGTTGTATACGAAAGACAGCATGATAAGGAGGATGCACACATGAAGACTTCTTTTAAAGTAGTCATCGTTGGAGGAGGAACTGCTGGTATTTCAGTAGCGGCACGCTTACTTCGTCAATCTCATTCACTTCAAGGGGAGATTGCCATCATAGATCCTGCAGAAAAACATTATTATCAACCACTCTGGACATTGGTGGGAGGGGGTGCAGCAAATAAGTGGGACTCTGAACGTGAGATGCTTTCTGTTATCCCTGAAGGAGCTGTTTGGTTAAAAGAGGCTGTTAGTAGTTTTGACCCCAGTCAAAACCAGGTAATAACACTAGGCGGTACAACATACACGTATGATTTTTTAGTAGTTGCTGGTGGGATAGAAATTAACTGGGGTGCTATTAAAGGGCTGAAAGAGGCATTGGGGACTAAAAGTGTATGTAGTAATTATTCTTTTAAGCATGTGGATTATACGTGGGAAACGATTCGTAATTTTAAAGAAGGGACAGCGTTATTTACACATCCAAACTCTCCGGTAAAATGTGGCGGTGCTCCACAAAAAATTATGCATTTAGCAGAAGACCATTTTAATAGAGTCAATGTTCGTGACAATATTAACGTTATTTTTGGTTCGGCCAATCCAGCGATTTTCGATGTTTTGAAATATCGTGAAGCACTTGAAAAGGTAATAGAACGGAAAAATATTGATGCTCGATTCCGTCGTAATTTAATTGAAATTAAGACTGAAGAAAAAATAGCTATTTTTGAAAATTTAAATACAGGCACATTAGAAGAAATTAAATACGACATGATTCACGTGACACCTTATATGTGTTCACCCGAATTTATACGGACGAGTGCTTTAGCGGACGAATGTGGCTGGGTAGATGTCGACAAGTTTACTTTGCAACATAAAAAGTATAGCAATGTGTTTGGAATAGGCGATAACGCTAATCTACCAACATCCAAAACGGGTGCAGCTATACGCAAGCAAGCTCCTGTCGTTGCACAAAATCTTATTGCTTTAATGAGACAACAGCTAATGACGCAAACGTATGACGGCTACTCTTCTTGCCCAATTGTAACAGGCTACAACAAACTGATATTAGCGGAGTTTGATTACAATAAAGAACCTGTTGAATCTATGCCCTTCAATCAGGCGGTGGAAAGATCCAGTATGTATTTCATGAAAAAGGATTTACTACCTGTTATGTACTGGGATGGGATGTTGAAAGGCACTATGTAATTACGAATGAAGGGAGGCGACAAGCATGGCTAATGCTACGGTAAGTATGAGCAAGGAATTATATCAAATAATCGAAACGCTTGAGAAGCCAGAAGTTCGAGACTCTTTACAGCGCTTATTGGAAAAATTACCGAATGTAGAGCAAACGATAGAATCAGCAGAAAATGTTGTGGGTTTTGGAAAAGCAGTACTAACTGATGACAAGACGATAGATAGATACGAGCAATTTGTCTCTACTTATAATGTAGGCTCAGAAACGATAACAGCTATTGTTCAGCTGATGGAGAAGTTGCCAAAGCTTGTTCAAATCATTCATCAGTTAGAAAACATCATTGATTTTGGTGCAGCGGTACTTCAGGATAAACAAACGACAGAATATACAATGAATAACTTAAAGAGCTATACCGATTCCTACGTCGAAAAAGGTAAGACGGGTATGGATTTCTTCAGAATGGTACAGCAAAGAGCAGAAGAGAAGCCTCAACATATCAATGTTTTTTCAATTATTAAATGGACGAAAGATCCTTCTGTTCAAAAAACACTTAATTATGTTCAATCTGCACTAGATATTTTAAAAGAAAAAAACTGAGTAAAGGGGAGTTTTACACATGTTATTACGATATTTTTACGATGAAAAATTAGCGCACGCTTCTTATGTTGTGGGATGTCAGGCGAAAGGTGAAATGGTCATTGTTGACCCGATGCGTAATATTGAGCCCTATCTTGCATTAGCAGAAAAAGAAAAGATGCAAATTGTTGGCGCGTTAGAAACACATATCCATGCCGATTTTGTAGCGGGGTCTCGTGAGTTAGCAGACCGTGTTGGAACAACGATGTATATTTCCGACGAAGGGGATGCTGATTGGAAGTATCAAAATCTTGAAGGAATTCCTTATCAATTATTAAAAGATGGTGATGAATTTTCTATAGGTAATCTTATTTTTAAAGTCATGCACACACCAGGACATACGCCAGAAAGTATCTCCTTCTTATTAACGGATCGTGGCGGTGTAGCAGATAAGCCGATTGGGATTTTTACAGGTGACTTTGTCTTTGTAGGTGATATTGGACGCCCTGACTTGTTAGAAAAGGCTGCTGGTATTCAGGGTACATCACTATCTGGTGCTAAAGCGATGTTTAAATCATTAGAACGTTTTAAGGCTTTACCAGATTATATGCAGATATGGCCAGCTCATGGAGCAGGTAGCGCTTGTGGTAAAGCATTAGGCGCTGTGCCATCTTCAACAGTTGGGTATGAGAAGCAATTCAACTGGGCTATGCAGTTTGATGATGAACAAAAATTTGTTGACGCATTACTAGATGGTCAGCCGGAACCTCCTTATTATTTCGCTGTTATGAAGCGTGTCAATAAAATAGGGCTAGAACTACTTAAGAACTTACCACCAGTAAAGGCAGTGTCAAACTATGAAGAGATTACTCAACTTCTTGCGGATGGGAAGCAAGTGATTGATACTAGATCAGCGGAAGATTTCTCACAAGGATTTATCGCAGGTACACTAAATATCCCTTACAATAATTCATTGACCAATTGGGCTGGTTGGTTAGTAGATTATACAAAACCGTTATATTTATTAATTAATCCTTCCCAACTAGATGATATTTTAATAGCATTACGTTCTATCGGTATCGACAATGTTGTTGGTTATGGAGAAGTGACGAAAGTATTGGAAGAGGCTACTTCTCTAGACAGTTATGAAAATATAACTCCTTTAGAAGCAAAGTCGTTCATTGAAAGTGAAAAAGTTCATGTGCTTGATGTGCGCAATCAAACAGAATATGATGCAGGGCATATTGAAAATGCTCAACATATTATGGTTGGTACGCTAGCTAGACGTTTAGATGAATTGCAAACTAATAAAAAAATTGTTGTTCAATGCCAAGGTGGTGCTCGTTCTGCAATTGCTGTAAGTGTGCTAAAAGCAAACGGCATTCACGACATTGTAAATTTAACGGGTGGCTATATGGCTTGGCAACAAGAGGTAGTGACTAAATAAATGAGGTTGTTCTAAAAGAAAAATAGCATACTAGTGATCCTAGTCTGCTATTTTTCTTTGTTTGGTAAGGCGTTATGAGATTCGTCAATGGAATGCTAAACGGATTTAGACAACCTTTTTTCTCGGTAAAAGGGGTTAAAAAATGATTATTGTAAGTTTGAGTATATTCCTTCTTATTATTGGTAGAATTATTTATAAACGGCATATCCCAGTACGTCAAATACAAGAGTGTTTACTACAAGAGTTGAATGTGGGAATGGCTATAGTGGATGTACGTGATTATAATGACTCTTATAAATCACCTACACCAAATGCATTAAATTTACCAATTGCTTATTTAGTACGTCACATGCATGAACTACCAAAAAGACCACTTCATATCATTGCGTCAACACAGCTAGAAAAAAATATGAGTGTTCGTATCATTCGGAAAGCAGGGCATGAAGTGAGGAGTTATAGCTTAATAGAAGAAAAAGTATAGGGTCAATTATGCTGAAGTAACAAGTAAAATTAAAGGGAGGCTTTATGCCTTTTTTAACTTCTTTCAGCTTAAGTTTCCCACCTCTATAGGTGGGATGAATGTGGTTTTAAGTCACTTTTCAGCGGGTGTCCAAACATCCGCTGAAATATAGGAACTCAGTCTAAAAACGCCACGTCCTGTGGCATTACCAAAATGACCGACATCGTGTCGGCCCTCGTGCAGGCCTAAGCACAAAGCCGATTCCGGACGGAATTATGCCGAGGTATAATTGATCTAGGAGTGTGTTTAGATTGGAGAAAGAACAGCTGAAAAATAAATATTTACAGCAAATATTTCAATATATTCAAGATGGCATCATCATAATGAATCAAAACCGTGAAATTTTAATGATGAATCCCTCAGCGAAGCGGTTATCGGGATGGGAATTAGGAGATCGAGTGCCCTTTTGTTCATTTTGCGAAAATCGTCAAAAATCTCCAAAAGAACATACATGTTATTTAATAGAGCATAATGAGGTTCCTTATTTTTTATCGAAAATGCCGACGTATCATGGTAGTAAGATAGATGTTGAAATGAGCACGGCACTGATGTATACCGACAGTAACGAGCAAGCGTTTCTTCTTGTGTTGCGCGATCAGACCCTTCAGTTAAAGGAAGAAGAGGCTCGGATTTCAAAGCTGATTATTAAAAAACTGATTGAGGCAAAAGAGGAAGAACATAAAAGGCTTGCGCAAGAATTACATGATGGCGTTGGCCAATCATTATATACAATATCTGTTGCATTGCAGGCGGTTGAATCTTATGTCAAAGACAATGAAAAGCTAAATACGTATATCGAAGAAGTACGCAATGAGCTAGAGCAAGTAATGAATGATATTAAATTGTACTCCTATCAGCTTCGCCCCCATAGTATAGATCAGTTAGGGATTACACCTACATTAAGCACCCTTGTCGATTCAGTGCAAAAGGTACATCCTAATATTGCTATATCGTTAGAAACAGATTTTGAAGAACGGTGTCATCCATCTGTAGAAATCAATATTTATCGCGTCGTGCAGGAGGCTTTACACAATATTACTAAATATGCAAAGGCCTCTACAGTCGTCATTCGCCTCGAAAAGAAAGCTACAAATTTATCACTCTATATAGAAGATAATGGCGTAGGGTTTGATTTGCAGTACGTGAAAAAAGAAGGGCTTGGTTTAAAGCATATGGAGGAGCGAATTACACTATTAGGGGGATCTTTTAATATTAATTCGGCTCACAATAAAGGTACTAAAATTAGCATTCAAGTACCTAATTGGAAGGATGACTTTAGATGATTCGTGTTTTAGTAGTAGATGATCATGTGCTAATCCGTAAAGGGATTGTACTTTTATTGGAAAATTATAAAGATGTACAGGTCGTAGGTGAAGCGGGTGATGGAGCGGAAGCAATCACTCAGGCAATATCATTAAACCCGGATGTCATTTTAATGGACGTATCCATTCCGAATGGGTTAGATGGGTTTACGGCTACTCAAGAGATTCATAAGCAAATGCCTAACGTGAAAATTATTATGTTAACAATGCACAATGAAGTTGCTTATATTCAAAAAGCGATTGCTGTTGAAGCTCATGGCTATATTTTAAAAAATAGTCAAGGTGGAGTTCTCTATGAGGCTATCCGCGCTGTGTATAGTGGCCGTATATATTATAACGTGGGTATTCCACAGGAGCAGCTTAATAAATTGTTTGAACATAAAGGGCATGAAGAACAATGTATTTTAACTGTGCGTGAGCAGGAAATAATGAGGTTAACAGTTCTAGGATATACGAATGTCCAAATTGCTGGGCAACTATATATCAGTAGTAAAACGGTTGAAAATCATAAATCAAATATTATGCAAAAACTCGATTTAAGTAATAAAGCTGAGCTTATTCAGTATGGACTTGCAAATAACTATATGTAACAGCGTATTGTGGTTAGGATCTGATGCAATATGAGAATTGGGATATATGTCCATTCGGTAACGTGAGGGGTGGATTTACGTTCCGACTAGCGCTTTCTTGGAGCTGCTGAAGTGGTGACTCCTGCGGGATAGATTGAAGCCAAGTCCGCGGGAGGCGCCAACTCGGAGTAAAAATCAACCTTTGTTTATTGATACACATCATTTTATATTTATTTTTGTCAGCAAGTTGGGATCACTCGAATGATGAGTGATCTTTTTTTATTTTTTAAAAATAATTTTCAATATTGTCACAGTGAGTAAAGCTAATAGTGGAAAACCCCTATATGTCTGGAATTACAGCGGGACTATACTGAAGGCACATAAATAAAAGGAGATGCAAGCACAGTGGATATAACATTTATAATTGTGATTTTCCTGATTGGATTCGTTGGATCTTTTGTGTCCGGCATGTTGGGAATAGGCGGTTCAATCATTAAATACCCAATGCTGCTATATATTCCACCACTTTTTGGCTTAGTGGCATTTTCAGCACATGAAGTTTCAGGTATTAGTGCGGTACAAGTGTTTTTTGCTTCGATTGCAGGCGTTTGGGCATATCGAAAGGGTGGCTATCTTAATAAGCCCCTTATTCTTTATATGGGAGGTGCCATTTTAGCTGGTAGCTTTGTCGGGAGCTACGGATCACAGTTTTTATCTGAAAGTGGTGTGAATGTCGTATACGGGATTTTAGCCTTGATTGCAGCTGTGATGATGTTTATTCCTAGGAAACAAATTGATGATAAGCCGATGAAGGAAGTAACCTTCAACAAGCCGTTAGCCGCAATTTTAGCATTTATTGTTGGGATCGGCTCAGGGATCGTTGGTGCTGCAGGTGGTTTCTTGCTTGTTCCGATTATGCTTGTAGTACTCGGGATTCCAACGCGCATGACAATTGCTACTAGTTTAGCTATTACGTTTATCTCATCAATTGGTGGAACAATCGGTAAGTTAATGACAGGACAAGTAGAGTACTATTCCGCAGGTATTATGATAGTGGCAAGTTTACTGGCGGCTCCTCTTGGGGCAAAAGTAGGTAAAAAAATGAATACGAAAATTTTGCAAAGTATTTTAGCCGTACTCATCTTGGCGACAGCGATTAAAATTTGGGTTGATCTATTATGATGAAAAAACAAAAAGTGGTTGTCTATAAATCACATGAAAAAAAGCTAATAATTATAAGTTTTTTAGTAGCGGGGATAATGTTTCTTTCAATTATTGGAAGAATTTTTGGTACCTAGGAGATGAAATGAAATGAATGATTCAGCTGTAATGTGGAGTCGGGCCTTAACAGAGTTAACATTGTCATTCCATATCGTTTACGCAACAATTGGCGTCGGTATACCTTTAATGATCATGATTGCTCAATGGGTTGGATTGAAAAATAATGACGAACACTATTTATTACTTGCGAGAAGATGGGCAAGAGGGTTTGTGATTACTGTGGCAATTGGTGTTGTCACTGGTACTGCGATAGGATTGCAGCTATCACTATTATGGCCAAACTTTATGGAGTTGGCTGGTCAGGTAATCGCATTACCATTGTTTATGGAAACATTCGCATTCTTTGTTGAAGCTATATTCTTAGGGCTTTATTTATATACATGGGATCGATTCAAAAATCCAAAGCGACATCTATTATTATTGGTCCCAGTAGCTATTGGTGCTTCTATGTCGGCCGTTTTTATTACGATTGTGAATGCATTTATGAATGCGCCGCAGGGCTTTGATCTTGTAGATGGAGAGCTTGTAAATATTCAACCAGTACTAGCAATGCTAAATCCTGCAATGCCAACGAAGGTAGCGCATGTATTAGTAACGTCTTATATGACGTCTGCATTTTTATTAGCTTCTATTGCAGCTTATCGTATGCTGCGAGGATCGAAGCATGTGTATCACAAAAAAGCATTACATCTTTTATTGAAACTTGGACTAGTATTTTCGCTAGCAGCACTGATTGTAGGTGATTTTTCCGGGAAGTATTTAGCTGAATATCAACCAGAAAAATTAGCTGCTGCTGAATGGCATTTTAAAACAAAAGAAGATGCTTCGCTTGTGCTATTTGGAGTGTTAGATGGGGAAGAGGTGAAATATGCCATCAAAGTACCGTATGCATTGAGTGTATTGGCGCATAATAATCCTTTTGCAGAAGTAAAAGGTTTAGATCAATTTCCTGAGGACGAACAGCCGCCACTCTATATCCATTATTTGTTTGACATCATGGTAGTGATCGGAACTTTACTAATTGTCGTTGCAGCTATTTATGTGCTAGGTAAGTGGCGAGGATGGAAGTTTATTTCTTCAAAAAGTTTTAAGAGAATAGTAGTGGCAGGGGGTCCGCTATCGCTTATTGCTGTTGAGGCAGGCTGGTGGTTTGCGGAAGTAGGGCGTCAACCTTGGATACTGCGTGGTTATATGAAAACGGCGGAAGGTGCTACAACAAGTGGCCAAGTCGATACGATGCTAATACTATTTGCGGGGCTGTACATTGTATTAGCGGTAGGAAGTATCGTTGTACTTATCCGTATGTTCCGTAACAATCCGATTGAACGTGAAATTGAAGAACATCAGCAAGTGGAAGGATGTGCGGGGCAATGAGCTTAGAAATAGTAGGGATTTCAGTACTATGGTTATTTCTATTTGGCTATGTCATTGTTGCGTCCATAGACTTTGGAGCGGGCTTCTTTAATGCGTATAGTGTCTTGATTGGTAAAGACCAAATACTAGCTAATGTTATTAAGCGCTATTTATCCCCGGTGTGGGAAATTACAAATGTCTTCCTTGTATTTTTCTTTGTTGGAATGGTAGGTTTCTTTCCTCAAACAGCTTATTATTACGGCACAATTTTGCTAGTGCCAGTCAGTATCTCATTAATATTAATAGCAATTAGAGGGAGTTATTATGCATTTGAATCCTACAGCGAAAAAGGTGGACATATTGGTTATACAATGATGTACGGAATTACTGGTTTATTTATACCTGCATCCCTTTCTATTGTGTTAACGATATCTGAGGGAGGGTTCGTGAAAATTGTCAATGAAGAACCGCGTTTACAAATTGCTAAACTTTTCACGAATCCGTTAACTTGGTCTATTGTGCTATTAAGTATAGTGGCAGTTTTGTATATTTCGGCTGTTTTCTTAACATGGTATGGGAAAAGAGCGCAGGATGAACATGCCTCTAATTTAATGAGAAAATATGCTCTCGGTTGGTCTTTACCGCTCGTGATAAGTGTAATAGGGATTATGGTGGAGTTAAAGGGACATGTGCCTGAGCATTATGAAAATATGTTAAATCTGTGGTGGCTTTTCGCTATTTCAGGTGTGCTATTTCTTTTAACACTAATTCTTTTATTTAAAAAGAAAAACTATGGCATAGCCGTCTTTTTAATGGTTGCCCAGTTTGGCTTTGCATTTTTCGGCTATGGTATTTCGCATTATCCATATTTACTGTATCCGTATTTGTCGGTCTATGATAGCTTTACAAATGAAACAATGGCGATTGCATTAGTGATAGCGTTTGTTGGAGGATTAGTTCTACTCATCCCTTCACTATATTTAGTAATGAAATGGTTTGTGTTTGATCGTGATTATGCTTGCGGTAAACATGATCACCATGCGTAGGGGGGAATTATAATGAATCAATTTATTATTTTGTATGCACCTTTTCTTGTAGTAGCTATTAGCATTGCGGTTGGCTTTTGGATAGGACCGAAAGATCGTCAAATTAAGTAATGGGCTTTATCACCGTAAATGGACGCTGATCCCCGAAATTTAATAGGATAGAAGCTTAAAAAAGGAGCTAGATGGAAAGTCGTGAATGTTTGACTTTCTATATGGCTCCTTTTGTTTATGTGGTTATTTTAAGCACCGCTCAGATGGTCGCTCAATTTTTACATAGCGCCACAAGCTATTAGCGATGTCACGTGCCTCTTCTGCGTGTACGGTTCCAACGAATGCTTTACGGAAAGGTGTAAGAAGTGATTCGATAATAAAGAGCTTCGGTTTCTCACGCTGTAATTCCTCTAATAAGAATTCCACGTATTCTAATCCTTCTACTGTTTCGTTCTTAGCTAATCCTTTTTTAAAGCCTGTTAATTGCTCGATGACCGTTTCCTTATCTACTGTTTTAAAATTCGCGACGTTTTGAATCGTATTGATCATTTCCGTACTAATGATGATTTCTTTTGATTCAAGCATAACGGGTATAATTACGCTAATATTGCGTAATGCTACACGTACAATGGCTTCGCGATTTATATATTTATAGTCAGCAATTAAGACGGCACGTAATGTAAGGTTAATCATACCAAGTGTCTGCACAGCACATTCATAGCTAATGGGACTAATTTCTTCTCCAAAAACTTGTACAAGTCGATTGGCGAGCCACTCTAACTCTTGTAAATAAAAATTTAAAATAATTTTATTCAGTTCTTTATCACGAGAATGGAAAATCGATTCAAAAATCTGAATTAAATTTTGTTCTCGATTGACATACATGAGTACTGCAACTTGCTGTGTTAATACTTCTAAATCAGTAGGATCCTTACCGTAAAGAAGTTCGTGGCGACGATTACTTGCTTCTTCGCGCCCTTCATCTAATATGGCGATTAAGCATTCATTTTTAGAAGAAAAATGATTGTAAAATGTGCCTTTTGAAATTTTAGCGGAACTAATGATGTCATTAATCGATGCATCTACAATGCCTTTTTCAATAAAAAGAGCACGGGCAGCTGTGATGATTTGTCTTTTTCTTTTGTTCATAACCTCACCTTTTTTAAAATATTATACTCTTATTCTATAGCTAAAACGCCTATATATCAATGTTTTTAAAATTTATAATCTTAATTCTTGAAAAAAGTAGACTGCGAGTATAAAAT
The DNA here is from genome assembly GCF_042674095.1 of Lysinibacillus sp. NPDC056959. NCBI lineage: Bacteria > Bacillati > Bacillota > Bacilli > Caryophanales > Bacillaceae > Lysinibacillus > Lysinibacillus sp. NPDC056959. Next base: position 46,635 of record NZ_JBHURE010000014.1, read on the forward strand.
AAGTTTTATCGAAAAAAACAAGAAAGAATTGAGGGATATAAATGAATAGTGAGCAAACACTGAAAAAGCCCCCCTATGGAATGATTTCAATTTTATTTGTGGGTGCTTTTGTTGCTTTTTTAAATAACACATTGTTAAATGTTGCATTACCAACAATCATGAAAGATTTTGATATAACGTATTCAACAGTACAATGGCTCGCAACAGGTTATATGCTTGTGAGTGGTATTTTGGTACCTGCTTCAGCATTCTTCGTAACACGCTTTAAAAATAGACATTTATTTATTGCAGCGATGTCAGTCTTTACAATCGGTACGGTTATGGCTGGCTTTGCACCTAACTTCGGTACACTTTTAGCAGGTCGTATGGTGCAGGCAGCAGGGGCAGCAAGTATGTCACCACTTCTAATGAATGTAATGCTGATTAGTTTCCCAAAAGAAAAACGCGGAGCAGCAATGGGTATTTTCGGTCTAGTGATGATTTCTGCACCAGCAATCGGCCCTACATTATCAGGATATATTGTTGAGCATCACGATTGGCGTATGCTATTCCAAATGATTATTCCGTTTGCTGTCATTAGCTTATTGTTTGGTATTTGGAAATTAGATAATGTAATGGAGACACGTAAAGTTCATTTAGATGTCCCATCAGTACTATTATCAACAATTGCATTCGGTGGTATTTTATATGGTTTCAGTACGGCAGGGGATAAAGGCTGGTCAAGTCCTTGGGTATATGGCACGATTTCAGTTGGTCTACTTGCTTTAATCATCTTCATATTTAAACAACTACGTATGGATCAGCCTTTGCTAGAATTACGTATTTATAAATATCCAATGTTTGCGTTGGGATCAGCTATCTCGGTTATTGTCTCAATGGCTATGTTCTCTGGGATGATTTTAACACCAGCTTATGTACAATCAATTCGTGGAATTGAACCATTCGAAGCGGGCTTAATGATGCTTCCAGGGGCACTTGTAATGGGGATTATGTCGCCGATTACAGGGAAGCTTTTTGATAAATTTGGACCGCGTCTATTAGCGATTATCGGTTTAGCGATTACAACAATTGCGACATTTGGTTTAACAAAGTTAGAGTTAGATTCAAGCTATACATTTATTGTGTCCTTGTACACAATTCGTATGTTTGGTATGTCAATGGTTATGATGCCAATTATGACAAACGGTTTAAACCAATTACCACAAATGATGAACCCACATGGTACTGCTATTAATAATACTCTACAGCAAGTGGCAGGGGCGATTGGTAGTGCTGTGATGGTAACGTTCATGAATAACCGTGCAATAGCAAAAGCTGAAGAATTAATTGCAGAAGCAAAAGCGAATGCAGGGCAATCAGGTGTTGTACCGACGCCAGAACAAATGCAGCAAATGCAGGAGCACATTAAGCAAATGGCTTTATTAGATGGTATTACACACTCATTCTTCATTGCAGCGTGTATTACAGTTCTTGCACTTGTACTTGCGTTCTTCTTAAAACGCGTTAAAGTTGAAAGCGCAGCGGCTTCAATGGATATGAAAAAACCAACTAAATAATAATGAGTCGATATGCTCCCCTATAGGTAGACAGATGAAAAATATATTTCTGCTTATCGAAGGGGAGTTTTTTGATGCATTATAGCAATACGTATCGTTGTATGGGCACACAAAATAGCACGGATATTAGCAAAAGCTAAAGGATGGATGAATATTTTAAAATCATCCTAACCTTTTGTGCTAATGTCCGTGCAACAATTTTAATCGTTCTTTTTAAATAATGCTCCTGGCCAAAACGCATATTTACCGAGAACAGTAGTAATAGCAGGTACCAGCAATGGACGTACAATGAATGTATCAAGCAACACGCCAATTGCCGTAACGACACCGAACTGAACAAGTACTTGAATAGGTAAGGTAGCAAGTACAGCGAATGTTCCAGCTAAAATTAAACCAGCAGATGTAATAACGCTTCCTGTTCGTACAACACCTTCCTCAATAGCTGTCAAATGATCTACTGTTCTGCGTTTTTTCCAAATTTCCGAAATCATAAAGATATTATAATCTTCCCCGAGAGCTACTAAAAATACAAATGCATAGAGTGGAATTGCTCCTGAAATGGCATCTGCCCCCATTACATGGTGTAAAATTAGCCAACCTGCACCAAGTGCCCCGAAATAAGAAATAATAACTGTTGCTAATAAGTAAACAGTAGCTGTTATGGAACGTAGATAAATGAATAATAATAAAGCAATTAAAGCAATCATTGTTGGCATAATAACAGTTTCATCGCGTACAGTTAATTGCTGTGTATCATATTGACTAGCTGTTTCGCCGCCAATCCAAATATGTTTATCTGCATCTTTTATACCTTCATCCTCAAGCATTTTTATAACCGCTGCTTTAAGCTCTGGAATATGAGCTAACGATTCCTTAGCATAAGGATTCGCGTTTAAAGAAATCTCGTACAATTGGATAGCATTATTTTTCTCTCCAATTCGGCTATCTGCAACACTATCAATATAAGAGATTTCAGCTAATTGCTGCTGCAAGCGGATATCTATACCCTCAGTATCAATGACGAGCTGAACTGGAGCTAATTCGCCAGGTGAAAAATTTTCTTCTATTAAATTAAAGCCTTCGCGGGATGGCATATTCTCAGGAAATGACGATAATAGATCAAAAGTATACTGAATACGTGGTACGAATGCTGCTAACCCACCAAGGAACAGTAAAGTGACAACAATGACCACCCATGGTTTATGCGTTACAGTGCGCCCAATTGTGCGGCTTATTTTATGTGTTGGTTTGTGCTGTTTTTTTCCTTTTTTATAAGCCATATCCTCTGTTCGCGGTATGAATGGGAAGAAGGCAACTCGACCTATAATAACAAGAATTGCTGGAAGTACAACTAACGCTGCTACACCCATCACTAGTACACCAAAGCTAAACGGAATTGCAAAGCGTTGGAATGCACCATAATGGGCAAGGCTAAGAGTAGCTAAACCGATAACAACCGTTAATGCACTCATCAAAATCGCACCGCCAGACTCCTTTATAGTAAGCTTCATGGCAGTAGTCTTATCTTCAATATGAAATAATATCTCTCGATACTTTGATATTAAAAATAAACAATAGTCTGTACCTGCTCCAAAGAGTAATACAGTCATAATAGAGACAGCCTGCGGGTCCTTATCGATCCATCTATGATCGGCGAAAAAACCGAGCGTTGGACTTATAACGACGTAGGCAAGAGCAACAACCATTAATGGAATAATGGCTAATAACGGTGAACGATAAATAATAATTAGTAATACTAAAACAAGGAGTACTGTCGCAATTAGTAATTTAACATCAGCTTGGGAGAATAAACCGACAGCATCCGTAGCGATACCAACCGGTCCAGAATAACGCACATGAAGATTGTCACTAACTAAGTCTTTATCTAGTTGGATATTATACTTATCCATTGTTTTTGTTAATGACTTTAAACTCTCTCGCAACGCATCCGTAGCCACGCCTTTTTCAAAGAAAACAGGAGTTACAATTGTTGTGCCATTGTCAGATGCAGACGCTAAAAAGGCTTGAGGTGGCATTTTATCATATGGTGGAATAACAGTTTGATTTGCTAAAGGTTTAGCTTTAAGCTCTCCGTAAACTTTTTGGATAGCAACAAAATCATCAGTAGTTAGCCCGCTTTCTCGATGCCAGACGAGTAATAATGGTGTACCTGCATCATTCGGAAATTGTTCTGCAATAATAGTTGCTGCCTGCTGAGACATTTCACTTTCGGGTAAATTTTTACCAGATTCGCTCTTGATACTATTAATCTGTGGCCAGGCAAATGACAGTACAACAACTAGTGAAATCCAAAAGGCAAGGGCTAAAAAGCGCCCTTTTTTACTTGTTACCATTGAGCCCCATTGCTCTAGTGGGTGCTTTTTCATTTAAAGACCTCCGTTTCATGTAAGTGATTTTAATTATATATACCAGAAGGTTAATTAATCAATTGTAAAAAATTATATGCTATACTATGTCTAAAATGAATCCTTTATAAGGGGGCGAACTTGTTGAAGCAGTCACCGCGTGTTCTCGGAAGACCTCGCCATGATGAGAATGCGAAACCAAAAAAAGATATTGTTCTTGAAACGGCAACTAGGCTTTTTATCAAAGAAGGCTATAAAAATATTTCGATGGCTGATGTAGCAAAAGCTTGTAACGTTACAAAGGCTACTATCTATTACTATTACCCGACTAAAGGGGATTTATATACATCAGCTTTGCTAGCAATGATGAATCAAATTAAACTTTCCATTTTACAGATCTTAGAGGAGTCAATATCATTTAAAGATCGGTTAGAGAAGCTTGTTGAAATTCATTTATCGGCCACTGTAGATATTGATATGAAAAATTTTATGAGAGAAGCGACAATTAATTTATCGGAATCTCAGTTAAAAGAAGTGCAAGCATCAGAAAATAATATGTATAAAACGATAGAGCATGCGATGCAGTTAGAGATGGAACTAGGCACGATTCGGAAGGGGAATGCTACTTTTTTTGCCCATTCGTTTTTGGCTTTAATGTCAGTAGGATACGTTAAAGATGGGGAAGGGAAAAGGATATTTCAATCAGAAGCTATGGCCGCGAAAGAAATTATAGACTTTTTCTGGAAATCTGTTGAAAAATGATTTCTTTCATTTTATGTAGTATGTATGCTGAAAATAAAATAAGTATTACGCAATCGATTTAGGGGAAGATTAGATCAGATGTATTTTAATAAATTTGAGATTAAAAATGTTGTATTTGGGATACAAAGCAAACTTAATTACAAATATATAGTTACAAATCAATGAATTTTGAAAAGATTGTCGAAATTGTGATTTAGCTCATTGAAATAATATACAAACAACCTTATAATGGAGGTTGTAACGTCACCAAGACAAGATAGGATGGAATTATGATGCGCTTTTTGCAAAATAAAGTTAACATTGTAATAACAAATTATACGAATTGCTATCCAGTTCTTGAGACTGGTGATTTGTAAGATATAAGCGCTGTAACGACTGTTAAGAAGTGCCTTAATGGTCTTTTTTACATGGAAGCAATAAAAATTAAAATAGTGATAGTGATGGCAAAGGAGAGTTCAAAATGTCAGAAACGAATAACCAAACACAGTCTGAACAATTAACTGTGAGTCAAGAACAATTGGATGTGCTAGATCAATTATTAAAGCCTGAGGTTCAGGAATCACTTACAACTTTAGTTGAACAATTACCAAAGTTAACTGAAATGATGACGCTATTAACAAAATCATATGAGTTTGCTCAAGCTGTTGCAACTGACGAAGTACTGAAAAATGATACTGTTGGTGCGGTAACAGAAATGGCAGGCCCAGTAGTAGGCTCAGCTAAAAATCTTGCAGCTACTGCAATTGAAGCGAAAGACCGTGCGTCTGAAAGCCAAGAAGTAATTGGTTTATTCGGTCTTATGAAAATGTTAAAAGACCCACAAGTTCAAGGTGTTTTCCGTTTTGTTAATGCTTTCTTACAAGTAAGCGCTGAACGTAAAGCTAAATAAGACTCGACTCGAGATATATTCAAAACGTACGGACGGAGGATTAATTAATCATGTCAAAAGAAATCGTCATCTTAGGTGCTGGTTACGCTGGCGTTTTAACTGCATTAACAGCACGTAAGTATCTATCAGCTGATGAAGCTAAAATTACTGTAGTAAACCAATTCCCAACACACCAAATTATCACTGAACTTCACCGTTTAGCTGGTGGTACTATTGCTGAAGGTGCTGTTGCTTTACCACTTAAAAAAATCTTTAAAGGTTTAGATATCGATTTACAAATCGCTAAAGTTACAAAATTCAACGTAGACAGTAAAAAAGTTGACCTAGATACTGGTTATACTTTAAATTACGATACTTTAGTAGTATCTTTAGGTAGCCAAACTGGATTCTTCGGTATCCCAGGATTAGAAGAAAACTCCATGGTACTTAAATCAGTGAACGAAGCAAATAAAATTAACAAACATATCGAAGACCGTATTAAAGCATATGCACAAACAAAAGACGAAGCAGATGCAACAATCGTTATCGGTGGTGGCGGTTTAACAGGTGTAGAGCTTGTTGGTGAAATCGTGGACAACTTCCCGAAAATCGCAGCAAAACACGGTGTTAACTTTGCTGACCTTAAAATTAAACTTGTTGAAGCTGGTCCAAAAATCTTACCAGTACTTCCGGATGTACTTATCCAACGCGCTACTGAAAGCTTAACAAAACGTGGCGTTGAATTCATTACTAGCACTCCTGTAACAGGTGTTGATGGTAATGTCATCTCTCTTAAAGATCGCGAACCAATCGTTGCCAATACCCTTATTTGGACAGGTGGGGTAGCTCCACTTCCAATCGTAGGCGAGTCTGGTCTTGCAGCAGACCGCGGTAAAGCTACGATTAATGAATTCTTACAATCTACATCTCATGATGATGTATTCGTAATCGGTGATGCATCTGTAGCATTACCAGCTGATGGCGGACGTCCGCTATACGCACCAACTGCACAAGTTGCATGGCAAATGGGTGAGTGCGCTGGATACAACTTATTCGCACAATACAAAAACCAAGAAATGAAGCCTTTCTCTGCAATTAACTCTGGTACACTTGCAAGCTTAGGCCGTAAAGACGCTGTTGCGACAATCGGTGCTAGCAACACACAACTTAAAGGTCTTCCTGCAACACTTATGAAAGAAGCGTCTAACATTCGCTATCTGACACACATTAAAGCGCTATTCGGCTTAGCGTATTAATTTATATTTTTCTAATTAAAACCACTTTTGCAATGGACATAATGTCTGCTGTGAGGGTGGTTTTATATTTGAGATAATTCTGTGGAATTGTGAAGAAAGTAGCAATATCTCTTGAACAAAACCGGATAAATTTGTTATTTGCTTTATTAATCGTTATAAAACAAGTAAAATTTATACATGTTATATAAGAAAATTTATCTAGAGGTGATAAGTTATGTTAACGATGTTTCAATCAAAAAAAGAGGATATAGAGCAATTTAAGATAAAAATAGATGAGCTTAATGCAAAGCTTGATAAAAAGGATCATGAATTCCAAATATTTTTAAATGACTTACATAAAGAACTTATTTCGACTATTGAACAACATGATATAGTCAATAATCAACATATAGTTTTAGGAAAAATGGTTACCAAAATTCTAGAGGAATTTAACAAAGTAGAGGATAGCACAATTCACTCTAACACTATATCTGAAAATGCACTTGAAAAAGGTAATTCTCTAATTACTTCATCAGATGAGATGGTGACACTTTCAATTGAAAGTAAACAAGCTGTCCAAGAAGTGGAGTATTTAATCGATTCTCTAGGTGAACAATCCCAAAAAACTTCATCGAGCATGAACCAATTAAGTGATCGCTCTAAACAAATTGCAGAAATTGTAAAAGTCATTAGTGATATTTCCAATCAAACCAATTTACTTGCGTTAAATGCATCAATAGAAGCAGCTAGAGCGGGCGAGCATGGAAAAGGGTTTTCGGTTGTTGCCGAGGAAGTAAGAAAACTAGCAGAAAATACAAAAACTAGCACAGAGGATATAGCCAACCTTACGAAAAAAATAGAAGAGCAAATTTCAGAAGCCTATGAAGATAATAAGAACAATATGCAGTTAGTTACAGAAGGCATAAAAAAGAGTACCGAAACCTCTGAACAAATAAATGCATTATTGCTAATGATTACAAATGTTCAAGGTGAGGTGAATGAACTGCTTGATTATATCAAAAGTCAAAAAATTTCCAATGAAGATGTTATGAATAAATTTAATACTACAACGATTTTATTTGACGAGACAAATAAAGTACTAACAGATCATATAGATGAATCGGAAGTTGTAACACAAAAATTATTGGAAGCAGTAGATAAAGTAAAATGCTTTCCAACTACTTCCTAATGGTAGACGGACACTAAAATATACGGTTTAAACTTCGAAAAAGGCAACCTCTTGCGGTCCTACATACAAACAAGAAGTTGTCTTTTTCTATTTTCCTTTACTAGTTTAAGTGTGATGATTCACATTTCAAATTCACGGGGAAGAAGGAATTTTTTCGCACTTTATTCTCTAGTCTCTAAAGCTTAGAAATAGTTGAATAAAATTTGGCCTTTGAAGGTTGAATATTAAAAATAAGTAGAGTAATTGATACTAATAACATTATAAGAGCAGCAGAAACAACAACATATCGTATAGATATAATTTCAGCGGCAACCCCAAAGACGGCAGTGATGATAATAATGAACAAGGCTTCTACAAAACCATAAATACTGCCTATTCGCCCCATGCTATCGACAGGAATATTGTTTTGATAAAATGTATAGAAGCCCGTATTGGCAAAGGCCATCGCAAAGGACAAAATAAAGAATCCTAAAGAAGCGATAAGAAATGTATAAGAGGATGTGAAAATTAAATAGCCTAATGCTGTTATTAATGACCCCAAACCTATAAGCCAAGCAGTTGGTATTTTTTCAACGATCGCTGTATTCATTAAAGAACCAACTAATACTCCAGCACCTGCTATGCCCACCAAAACACCGTATTCACCTTCGGATAATGATAGTACTTGAGTAGCAAATGCAGCTTCTAAAGAATCCGTAGCTGTCATCATGACAATCATTGCACTAAATAAAAGATAGATCATCATAATATAAGGATTTTTAAGGCTAAATCTTATAACAAGCTTCCAATCACTGAATAAAACCTTGTAGGAAAATTTCGCATCGGCCTTACTTGCCAGTTGTTGATTAGCCTCAATATTAGGCATTCCAAATGTAATACAGGCTGATAAAAATAATGCAATGGCATTCAAGTAAATTGCCATATTAGGTGATCCAATCGTAAATAGCAGTCCTGCAATAGCTGGACCAGTTACGAATGCGCCGGAATCAAGTAAGCTACGAAGCGAGTTAAAACGTTTTCTTTGTTCAACGGGTATCAATTTTGTAATGTAGGTCATCGAAGTCGGATGATACATAGAGCTAGCTATTGTGATAACAAAGACCATGAAATATATCCAAGGCAAAGTAGAGAAGAAAGGTAGTGTGACAATTAGTAAAGATTCGAAAAGGTTGAGAACAATCATGAGATGTTTTTTATTTAAACGATCAATCAAACTACCTGACCAAAAACTGGCGAAAAGTTTGGATAAAGCCCTAACGATATATAAGCCAGACACAGCGATAGCGGATCCAGTAAGGTTTAAAACAATTAGATTTAAAGCTATAAAATATATCCAGCTTCCGACGCTGGAAACACCAATACTAAACAATAATATGGCCGGATAACGCCACGTTTCTATTAATTTATTCACACTCATATAAATTCCTCCTTTTAGTTATGACAAGTAACAACTAAAACAAAAAAATCCCACCCCCAAGACAATTTGTCTTAGGGACGAGATTGCGGAATTTATACTCACGTGGTGCCACCCTAGTTCACTATTATGTCGCCATAATAGCCTTTTCAGTACGGCATAAATATGTATGCTTATACTGTTTCTCTGTAACGGGAGTTCCCGTCGCACCATCATTCAAACAGAAATCCAATGCGCTACTCCGAGGCTTGTTTCAATAATTCGTTCTTACTCGTTTTCAGCAACCCCGAGCTCTCTGGGAAGAACAGCCTTATTTACTCTTCTCTTCAATGTATTTTTGATAGTGTAGCATATATTTGTAATACTGGTAAAGTGTTCTTTGGAATTTTTAAAACATTCCGATAAAACGAGGGATTGTTCCGATAAACTTCTAAAACATTCCGATAAATGCAGGAATGATTCCGATATTTCATGAAAAGGTTCCGATATTCTTATTGAAGATAGGTTGTAAGCTCTGTTAAAAGTGATTGGCAAAGAATCACTGACTCTACTGTATGATTTTTTATTTCAAGAGAATGGTCAGCATTTTCTACAATAGTAAGCTCAAATGAAGAAAGTAGTTCTAATCTTTCTTTAGAAAAATGAGGGTCAGCAGTACCGATTGCTAAAAATGCCTGCTTTCCAAGCAAATTTTTCATCACATGATCTAGTGACAATAGGGGTGTCAAAAGTACATAACGAGAAGGAACAGATGACACTCGCTGCATATAAAAATCTGTGATCGGTAATGTTCCGAGTGATTTTCCTATGTATACAGCTTCGGTATAAGATTTTGTGCTTAAAATAAATTCCACAATAGGATTTGCGGCATTATAAACCATTGCTGAAATAGCTTCTGGTTCCTGTTCAAATTGTTGCGAATCAAACGTATAGCATACTTGTACTACATCATAGCCAAGCTCCAGCATCAGCTCAGTAGAATAATAAAGAAGTGGCTTTTCATACGTATAGCCAGTGCCAGAGAACATGAAGCACACCCTGTCACTTTTGTTATCAAAGTAATTGTATGGAATATCGTTGTATTGTTCTTTTCTTAGTTTGATTTTCATGGAAATACCTCCATATATTCCTTTTTTATTTTATAATCTAACTATAACAAGGGGGGAGAAATTTATGAAGGCTGTGATTATTAATGAGTTTGGAACTTCTGATGTTTTAAAGTACGTAGAATGTCCAAAGCCGACTATTTCAGCAGGGGAAGTATTAATACGTACGACATATACGAGTGTGAATTTTGCTGATATTAAAAATAGAACAGGTAATAAAGCAAAAGCAAATTTTCCAATGATACTTGGTTTAGATGTAGCAGGTGTAGTTGAAGAGGTTTTCGATGAAAATAGTGCATTTAAAGCTGGTGATGTCGTTATTGCATTCCCGAAAGATGGAGCATATGCAGAATATGTGGTAGCGAAAGAGCAACTTGTCTTCAAAGTTCCAAATGATGTCTCTTTGGAGAAGGCAGCCGCTGTGCCAACGGTTTTGTTTTTATCCTATCTCTTAACACATCAAATCGCTCCAATTCGTACAAACGATAGCGTACTAATTCATGCTGCATCTGGCGGGGTAGGGACAATGCTTATTCAAATGGCGAAAAAGCTAGGTGCTAAAAATATTATTGGCACAGTCAGTGATATGAAAAAAGCGACAATTGCCTATGAGCTAGGTGCCCACCATGTACTGACATACGATAATTTTAGTGCGCAAGTCAATGAATATACGGATGGTCAAGGTGTAAACATCATTTTTGACTCTATCGCTGGAAATATTACAGAAGAGAGCTTTCACTGTTTAGCTCCGTATGGTACGCTAGTGCAATTTGGAAATAGTAGTGGTAAAGCAGGTAATATAAAAACATCTGATTTACATAATAGCTGCCGTAATGTGAAAGGTTTTAGTCTAGGAACGACTCGAGCTTCCAAGCCAGAAATGCTCCAACAAGTTACCCAGGAGATGTTTGCATTGCTGAAGGAAGAGAGCTTCCAAGTACCTATTGCGAAAATCTTTAAATTAGAGGACATGCAGAAAGCCCATGATTTGATGGAAAGTCGCCAGCATCAATTCAAAATATTAATTAAAATATAAAGTAATCAAATCCTAGTGTAGATATAAAAAAGATGACTCTGATATTGTAGAGTCATCTTTTATATCGGCATAGTTAGTGTTATTGCTTGTCTAGTTCATTGATTTTTTCATATATACGTCGTTTGCGATAGAGCATAATTCCTGCTTCAGCAACATCTTGAATCATTCCTTTATTTGCATAGGCACCGAAAATCATCCCAGCTACCGGAATCATTTGAAACAGCTTTTTCCAGCCGAATTGATCGCGATACGTAAAAAATACTTCCTGCCAACCTTGCAGTTGTGAAATCATATCCTCCGCTGCATGATTCGTCGTATGCATAGAAGAAAGCTCTTTCAATATAGCTTCTTTGCCGACAATATCAGCAGAGGAGAATTGGAGACATTTAACGATGAAAATTCGTTCCATTTTATCGTTTGGATTATAGCCGTGAATGATCGCAATCTCCTGCAATGTTTTTAAAGCCATTCCTAAAATAAAAGGAATGTCTATAGCTAGTGTAAAGATACCACCAAAGCCGGTAGAAGCACCTTGTACTGTTGCTAACTTTACGCGTTCATTTTGAAGTTTGTCACTTAGAGCAATCATATCCTCCAAAGGAATTTGTCCTATATCAGATATAGCAAAAATTTTATGAAATGAAGAATTGTTGCGTATTTTCTGCAGCATAGCCTGTTCATTAATTAAGTATTGCCCACCTGATTGAATATAGCTCCCTAATTCATCAACTAGTAATGCTATCTTATTTTGAAGAAAGGCAGGTGTCATCTTATCTAAGATTTTAAACGGAATGCGACCTAATTTCTCCCAAAACCATAAGTCCTTTTGATCTTTCTCCCACGCTTGAACTTCTTGCAAATGCTTTTCTAATTGCTCGAGATTCTCCATTTTGTCTTTTCCCCTTATATGTGCATTTAGTATAAATACGAAAAGATTTTTAAAAAGGTTTCGATCGTTTTTATAAATTTAAGGAGTAAACCTTAAGAGGGATATGTGGTATGAGAGGTTCACTAGTTAATTATAGCTAGTGTCCTTTTTAATTATAATAACGTCTTATATTTTCTGATTATTCAATAATGTATGATTTGCAATACATTTTGTATATGATACTCTACATTCAGAGGTGGAAAAATTGAAAAAAGGCAAAGTAAATAATAATGTACGCTATTATCGACGATTGATCGATCTAACACAAGAAGAATTTGCTGAAAAGATTGGTGTACACAGACAAACAGTTATAGCAATTGAGAAACAAAAATATGAGCCATCAATTGGTGTAGTATTAATGATTTCTTTGGTATTGAAGGAACCAATAGAAAAATTATTTTTTTTCCACGAGGACTAAAGAATTAAGGAGGAAATTAATATGCGTTCAAAAAAATGGATGGTCTTAATTTTTTACACATACTTATTCTTATCGGTTGGATATTTAACCTATTCTACGTATAGTAGAGGTGATAAACTTTGGATTGTTTGGGGGATATCATCTATAGGTTTAGGTTATCAAGTCGTCCGATTCTTAATTGATAAAAAGAAGGATGGTTGGAACACTAGTTATGTAGTTGCGGATCATCGAATTTTAGGGAAAATTAAACTGTCGTTGGCCATATCTTATGTATTTATTATAATTTTTTTGATAACTGGAGCGTATGGAATTCAACAAGGTTTCTTTATATTTGAAGCTTTTGATACGATAGTTGCGGGTATTATATTTAGTCTTTTGGTATTTATGATTTCTCAAGTAGTACAACAATTTATAAATTAACGCTTCAAGGTTGTTAATTTTCATTTTAATTCTTCTATATATGGTGTACGTACAATAAAACACCATATATTAGGGAGGAATTTTTTTATGACAATTATGAGCGCATTATCTTTAAACACTCGAGAACAACAGATAGTAGTGGATAAAATTAAGGATCGAGTAATATCTAAGTTTAATTTTGCAGCCGATTTCTCTAAACTAAATGCAAGTAAAGTTGATTTCACACCTGGAGAAGTTCAAGCTAAAGAAAAATTGATTGGAAGTCAATTTACTGTTCCAATTAGGACATTTGAAGGACTAGATGGGGATGTGCAATATGTAGAGTTAAAAAATAGCTATTTTTATAATGTAGCAACTAAAACAAAAAATACTACTCTAGTAAAAACACTAAGACAGAGTACTATTACTAATAATGAAAAACTCGAGCGAATTGTTAATCATATAAAAGCTCAGGGTTATTCAATTAAAAAAGAAGAAGAGTATGTTATTCAAAATGAGAAAACTGCCTTTGAAAAAGAAGTTGAAACTTATTCAGAATCAACAAAATTATTTATTTTGCCTATTTACAAAAAAGAAGTTGAGATCGGATTACTTGCCATTGATGAAGGCAGCAATATTCCCGTGGCATTTATTGATCAGGAAAGAACCTTTATCAATGAAGATAATGAGATTGTAACAATACAGGCAAATACATGTTCACTAAAATGGGCGAAGTGTATGGATCAAGAATTATGTTATGGCATTGTTGACTGTTTAATTTGGGGTAGTTCTTGTATTAGTATGTGCTGTTCATGCGCTAACCCGTTGATTTGTATAGGGTGCATTTCATGTGGGGTTAAGTTAGCTAAAGCTGCATGGACTTGTCGCATGTGCGTTTCTAACGCGTCACGGCCAAATGAATGTCCAGTGAAATAGAAAAAAATGAGTGGTTGAACATAAGTATATCTTAAAGCAAAAATTAAAAATTTCAAATCAAAAAAGCGCGAGAAATCAACATTTCTAAAATTGATTTCTCGTGCTTTTTGTGGTTTTGACTAGTTTCAACTTTTTTGTTTAAGAATAGAGATATATTGTCAGTAATTAAGTTTGCCTGCTTTATATCATAAAAGAAAGGCTAAACTTGTCTGCGAAAGGTTCTGCAATTTTTTCTTGATATAAGTCGTCAAACTGAAATATAAAACAAAATAAGGAAAGAGAAACAGATATAACGGATTTAAATTGAACAAGAGGTAGGAAAAATTAAATGTTGAATTCAGTAGAATTCCGAGTTCATTTTACTCAAGCTGCCTAACAAAAAACGTGTCTAACTTTGGTGACTCTTTAACAAATAATAAATCGTTTATAGAATATCTTTCAAAAAAGGTTGTGATATTTGAGTTTCCTTATTCTATATATACCATACAAATATTATTGGGGGTGTTCGAGGATGATGAAGGATACTCAAGTTAAATTAATAGTAGAATCACATTCTTTTGATAAGGAGAAGTTAAAAGATGAAGTAACTAATAATATCTCGAGTATTGGTGCTAAATACCTTTGGGATCAAGGATATAAAGGCAGAGGTGTTGTCGTAGCTATATTAGATACTGGTTGCAACTATTTTCACATAGACTTACAGGATCGCATTATTGGTGGGTATAATTTTACAAAAGAATCAGATGGAGACGTAACTATTTTTAAGGATTTAAATGGTCATGGTACACATGTAGGAGGAACAATAGCAGCCTCATATAATAATTTTGGGATAGTAGGCGTAGCACCTGAAGCTAGTTTACTTATTTTAAAAGTCTTAGATTATAGAGGGAGTGGTACCGTTGATTCAGTAGTTAAAGCTATTGAATATGCTATAAACTGGACAGGTCCAAATAATGAAAGAGTTAACATTCTATCTTTATCATTAGGTTTATCGTCTTCTATAGAAATTCTTCATAATGCCATAAAACAAGCAATTTCTAATAATATTGCAGTTGTTGTAGCATCTGGTAACGAGGGTGATGGAGATTTATCAACTGATGAATACTCTTATCCAGCTGGGTATGAAGAAGTGATAGCTGTTGGTGCTACGGATAATAATAATGAAGTGGCCAATTTTACTAGTACTAATAAAGAAGTAGATATCTATGCTCCAGGGGTTGATATTAAATCAACATATCTAAATACAAATTATGTCGATTTATCAGGGACTTCCATGGCTGTTCCGCATGTAAGTGGGGCATTATCATTATTAATCAATAAATATGAAAACTTAACAAAATCTAAGCCTACAGAACCGCAATTGTTTAAGTATTTAATGCAGCACACAGACAATGTACGAATGGGGGATTACGGAGAAACAATCTCTATTATTAATTTATCGAAAGACGTTAGTATAGAAGTTGATTCTAATGAACAACCCGAAATTATACTAGATAAATCATTACTACTTAAATGTTTTTGTGAGGCTCGAAAATCACAAGCTTTCTTTACACAATGTTTGAACGAATATTCAACAGAAAATGAGCGTGAATTATTAATATCTTTGATTCAAGAATCCGTCTCAACTGCAAAGTATATAAAAGACTTATATCAGCCAATTAAATAAAAACATAATAATAAATGAATAAAAATAGGTTAATTTAAAATTAATTTTAATGATTATGAACATACTCTCTCTTTTTTAAAATTAAAAAGAACGTACATTTCCTTTTAGGAGGGTGTTTTGGATGATGAAAAATGAATGGGATGAAGAAAGAATCAGAAAATTTGAAGGGGAAAATCAGAAATTATTAAGTAATAATTTGGTGATTTCCTTTTTGAAAATACCAACTAACAAAAATATGTATATGAAAACGATATCAAACCCTACTCCTGAGAATATGAAAAAATTAGATATATTATTTAAACATTTTTATTTTAAAGTTCGTTTCATTTCCCATATTTCTACAACACTTAAATTTAATTCTATCAATTACGACAACCGATTGCGACTTTTACAATCGAGATTTACCTCTACTTTAGATGCCTCAATTAATTCTAATGGAGGCGAAGAAACATTTCTCGATTTATTACCTGACGAACAAGCATATAACCTTTTCGGTGAGATCGTTAACAACGATCACCTAGATGAACATGTAACCTGTCCAATATTGTATGATGCTTTAAATCTCTTAACCAAAAAGCAAAAAGAAATTATAAATTTTGCTTATGTAGAAGGATTAAGCGATACAGAAATAGGACTGAAATTGAATAAAACACAGCAAGCGATCTCTAAAACTCATAAGAAAGCTTTGGAAAGTATGCTAAATTACGTTGAAAACCATAAGAGAAAAGACTGTTAAGTATAAGAAAAAAGGGTGGATTAGTGATGTTAACAGAAACATCTGAATGGATTATGATAATAGGAAATTTAGGATTTCCAATTGCAATAACAATATATCTATTTATTAGATTCGAAAAGAAAATAGAAAATCTTGAACAAAGTATTAATTACTTATCTGAAGTTATAAAAACTTTAGGAAGGGGGTGCAAATAAATGCCACAAGAATTCATTGCCCTTGTAGAAAAATCAAAATATGATGATAAATCTTTATTAATTGTATTAAGTTTTTTTGAATCTAAATTGAAACATTACCTCTATCAAACACATCTACACTATAGAGAAGATTTACGTCAAGAATTGCTTATTAAACTAATTATTACTATAAGAAATTATGATGTTAATTCTGTTCCAGGTTTCTGGGAATTGAAAAAACGCTATAGTGATCAACGAAACTAGGATAAATACAATTAAAACTAAAACGACCAAAAGGTTAAGACTTTTGATCGTTTTAGTTTTAACAGGTTGTTAGTTTAAATACGAGAAGATTTAAAAAAAGGTTTCGATCGTTTTTATAAATCTTGAAATTAAGCTGATGTAGATGATTGCCAAACTGTTGCAAGTAACGCTATACCTTCTTGGATTTGCTCAAGGGTAAGCCCACCATAGCCTATAATGACCATAGCATGTTCAGAGTTGTGCTGATAGGAGGTTGAACATGGGTAAACTTGGATACCTTTCTTCTGCGCAAGCCTAATCGCCTCTTGTTCAGAAAGTCTTTTTGGTAACTTCATAACGATGTGTAGTCCGGATTTTTCACCAATTACTTCGAATTCAATCGAAAATTGGGTGTTAATAGCTTCAAGTAAAGTCTGTTGCTTTTTACGATAAACAGTGCGCATTTTGGCTAAATGCTTATCGAATAAACCTTGAGCAATAAAATCGGCTAACACAAGCTGATCTATTTTGGAAACAACAGATTTTTGTTCTTGATTAAAATGAGTAAAAGCTTCGACTAACGATTTAGGCAAAATCATGTAACTTATGCGCAGCGATGGGATAAGAGTTTTGGAAAATGTTCCGAAATAAATTACGCGTTGAAGTTGATCCATTTTTGCTAAAGAGGGGATAGGGAGCCCCTTATAACGAAATTCTGAATCATAGTCATCTTCAATAATATATGCTTTTTCAGTAGTAGCCCATTGCAGAAGTGCTGCACGCCGTTCAACAGGCATAACCATGCCTAGTGGAAACTGGTGTGCGGGTGTTGTGTATAACATGTGGATTGATTTTTTCGGTATAGTAACTCCTGAGTTATCAACAGGAATTGCATGAGTTGTTAGTCCACATTGTTGTAAGGTTGCATGTACTCTTTTAAAGCCAGGATCCTCTAAGCCAACTTGTGCTTTTGGGCCGACAAAGTGACATAGAGCTTGAAGCTGATTTTGTGTACCACTATAAATAAACACTTGTGATGCCTCACAAGTAACCCCTCTGGATCGTTCAACATAACGAGCGATTTCTGTCCGCAATATTGCTTCTCCTTGCCAAGGACTTGTCGTTAAATTATCCACATTGAAGTGCTTTTTCAACAGCTTATGCCAGCTGGAGAATGGAAAAGCCTTCTTATCCACATGTCCGTTATTAAAATCAAATTTTATAGTATATGTAGCTGATGCTTTAGCTGTGGATATGTGATGTTTTTGCTGCTGTTCCCATTCAAATTCAAAGGGCGCTATAAAATAGCCAGAGCGTTCCTTACTATAGATATAGCCTTCAGCTAGTAATTGCTCATAAGCTTCTTTAATTGTATGGACACTAACGTCAAGCGTTATTGCAAGAGTCCGTTTAGAAGGTAATTGCTCATCGGCCATCAGTTTTTTGTTTAAAATTGCTTGTTTTATTTCTTCGTAAATTAGCATGTACTTCGGTGAATCTCCAGTAAAAGAAATCGATAAATCCAAAATGTTGCACCTCCTGGTATGGTGTGTTTTTTGAAAATTGGTTCTATCTATCATATCAAAATTATCGTTAAATATTGAAAAGGAGTGAAGAAAATGAATTTTATAGCACTAGAAAATGAGGTTGTATTGCTTAAGCCGTTAGAACATGAGGATATGCAAGGGTTATTAGAGGCTGCAAGTTATCCAGAGATTTGGTCACATATGTCCACAACTATAGAAAAAATGGACGATGTGAATAAATTTGTGGATAAGGCATTACTAACAAAACGAGAAAAAACCGAGTTCCCATTCGTAGTTGTGGATAAAAAATCTGAACAAATCATCGGTTCGACTCGATTTATGGACATTGATGATACGCATAAACGGCTTGAAATAGGAACTACATGGATTTCACCTGCTTTTTGGCGTACGGCTATTAATACGAATTGCAAATATTTATTATTACAATACTGCTTTGAGATATTAAATCTACAGCGTGTACAAATTAAAACTGATCATGAAAATGTGCGTTCACAAAGGGCAATTGAGCGTCTAGGAGCAACAAAAGAGGGGATCTTACGTAATCATATGGTGCGTAAGGATGGTACAACTCGTCATACTGTGATGTATAGCATTACGCTACAAGAGTGGACACAAGTGAAAAAGCATTTGCAGCAATTGCTAATGGACGCTACCGAGAAATTTTAGATAAAGAAATTATTATACTAAAAAAAGAATGGTCATTAGTCGACCATTCTTTTTTTATAAATATATCCTACTACAATCCAAGTTACTATTGACCATGCGATGATAGTAGATATTGGAATAATGACGTCCATTGTTGTGTATGTGCCTTCTAGAGCCTCTGCTAATAGCGCTAATTGAGAACTTGGTAACCACTCTGCGATTTTTAAAATAGGAAAGGAAGAAGATAATGCTAGGGCAAAAGAGCCAAACCCGAAAATAAGGATAACAGGTAGAATGATAAGAGATCCTTCCATAACTGTTTTGGCGAATAATCCACACAATGTTCCTATTGCAATATAGAACACAGTCGAAACTATTAAAGCAATAGCTAAGATGAAAAGATTAGCTGGGCTATAGCCAACAATGAAAATACTCAATGCTACAATTACCATTGTAAGGATAAAGACGAACAAGCTTTTACCAATTAATATATCGCCAAGTGAAGCAGGGGAAAGCATTAGACTACGAAGCGTGTTTTTTTCTTTCTCCTCTGCAATTAGACAGCATTGTACATAGGCAGTCACCAGAGTAAATGCCATATTAATTGCAAGGAAATAGGTGTTGATAGTATTAGCACCTGATTTATTATATAAAAATGCCAAAGCAAGTGGCATAAGTACCATAATGGATACCGCATAGTTACGAGAAAATTCCTTATAATCCTTCATTAAAATAGCTTGAATACGTGTCATTGAAAGGTTCATACTAAATCACTCCCTGTTATTTGCATAAAAATATTACCTAGTGTTGGCTCGTTTGTATAAATGCGAGAAACTTCGTTCGATTGCATCCAATGAAACAGTTTTTCAGCATCCTGTTCTCCAGTTTGAATGACTTCACTGGCACCATTTTTAAGTTCAACTGTAATAGACTCATCACCAAACTCTTTTTTCAAATCCTTTGGCGCACCAATTGCTCGAATTTTACCTTGATGTAAGAAGGCTACACGATCACAAAGTATTTCGGCTTCACTCATATCATGTGTTGTTAAAAATATTGTCGTACCCATCTCGTTTAATTTACGCAAGCCATTATAAATATGCTGTGTATTAACAGGGTCGAGTGCAGAAGTCGGTTCATCTAAAAATAATAATTCTGGTTTATGCATGATGGCACGAGCAAGCGTAACTCGTTGCATCATTCCTTTAGAAAGCTGACTAATTTTCTTTTTACGATCACCGTATAAATTAACAAAATCCAATGCCTCTTTTACAGCTGATTTAGGTAATTGATATAAATTACTATATAGTATTAAATTCTCCTCGATTGAAAGTCGCGTATATAGTCCACTATTATCTGTTAAAATACCGAAGCGTTTACGATTGTTACTTTGTTTCATCTCACTTGCTGGGCGACCAAATAGTAAAACATTGCCTGCAGTTTTTTCAGTTTGTGCTGTTAATATTTTAATAGTAGTCGTTTTTCCAGAACCACTAGGTCCAAGAAAGCCGAATATTTCTCCTTTTTGAATGGTAAATGAAACATCCTTTAATGCTGCTTCCTTATTAAATGTTTTTTTCAAATGCTGAACATCGATCACTGCGTTCATTTGAAAACCTCCCTGTGTTGTTGTTGTTGTTGTCTCAACTATAAGGGACAATGAAGATAACAACATTAAATTACAGGTGAAAGGCAGTAAAATGACCAGTAGCGGAGAAATATTTCAGCTGACAGGAGTCGTTTATTTCCTGGGAAATCTACTAAATTCCGAGTATTTCCTTTAAATCTGCGAGTTTATTTTTCGACAAAGGTACTATGGTCTTTTCATTGCTGTTTAGGGCTAGGCTGTAGCTATTGCGAGTCCACGTAATGATTTCCCGTACCTTTTGTAAGTTAACGATATAAGAGCGATGACTCCTAAAGAAGCCGAACGGTGTCAATTTTTGCTCAAGGTCGTTTAATGATAATGTACATGGATAAGTTTCACCTGCAACATATAGTGAAACAACACCTTCAACACTTTCAATATAATCGATTTCGGGAGGATTAAATAAAATGATTTTATCGTTCTTCTTTGTAGGTATTTTATCAAGTCGAATCGGTGCACTTTCAAAAGAGGGAGAAGCTGGTTCTGTCTCATCTTCTTTCACATCTAATGCATGTAAGCCCATTGCATCCAATCTATGTATTTCTGTACTCGAAACGATTAAATCCTCGAAATTGTTAGATAGTAAAACGACTGCTTTATTTTGCTTTTGAAGGACAGCCAATAACTGAATGGCTTTTTGTTTGGAAAACTCATCTAGATTTTGGAAAGGCTCTTCTAAAACTTGTATCGGTGCCTGATTAAGATATGTATGCATTAATTTTAAGCGTTGCTTTTCGCTATTTGAAAGCTTGCTAATTTTCATGCTTTTTTGCTCCATTAAAGCGAACAATGCTAATAGATCCTCCATGTTTTCAGAAGAAGCATTGAAAAGCTTTAAGCAAAAGTTGATGTATTCTCGAACCGTCAATCGCTCATACAAGGCATTTTCACGAAAATGTGTATATGTATTACTTTGCTTCGCAAACCACTGGATTAATGTATGTATTTTCGACACATCCGTATAGATGCCAATAATAATACCAGGCTGCATAGATAGGTGAAAGTTTGGATAAATTACATTTCCTCCTTCTATATAAGGGTCAATAATTATGCTTTCATTTTGGTCCATCGTGTAGTCCTCCTCGATGTTTAATTTCGAAAAATTGTGAGATTTCAGCCTGTGCCTGTAGATAACTTTTATAACAGTAGTTTGGATTATTGCAGTCCATAAAACCATGCAGACCTAGATATTGACTCGTATGAACAAGTGGTAATGTTTCGAGTGTTTCTTTTAATTCATGGACATTAAAACTTTTCTCATCTCTTGGAAAAATGACGAGTGTCGAGCAAGAGGGGATTACATCCAGGTATTGTCGAATGCGTGACCCATAAACGCAAACGATCCCTTGTAATGGTAATGTTGATAATCTCCAAGCTAATGTTGCACCTACGCTAAATCCGATTAACAGCACTTCGTCATAATATGATCTTGCCTCCATTACTTTTTCGGTTAGTTGTTCGAGTGGAGCATCAAAGCCAATTTCATTTATGAAATAATCATAAGCCTGCTGTTCTTGTTCGTATGGGAATATTCTATTGTCTGAATATAAAGGAATGCACTCAATAGTAGTGTTGGCGTTACTGTATGCCTCAGCTTGCATCTTTATAAAATCATTGACTCCATAAATCTCATGTAATATAAATACTTTCCTTTTCATTTTGACCTCATTTTGTTTTATCAAATAGTGTATCAAAAAGTAATCATATAGTATATTTTATAAAATTTTGGTATTCAATTTATTATTATTATTTGGTGATTGATAAATTTGCCTTACATAAAAAGTAAAAAATCCACGCAGACTTTTGTGGCTATTGATTTGACCACAGAAACCGGGGTGGATTTTTTGTTAATATAAGACTTTATTTTGAAACTTTAGACATAAAACCTTTCATTTCCATACTAAGCGTAGTAAGCTCATCAATAATTTCACTAAAGTCCTGAACAAGTTGTGTCTGTTCATTTGTGGCACCGTTTATTTGAGTCATGTTTTGCTTTAAATTTTCAAGATTATGATTGATGCTTCGAAGTGAGGATTCAATGTTATCAGTAGCAGTAGTTGTTTCGGTAGAAAGCTTGCGAACTTCTTGTGCGACTATATTAAATCCGGCACCATGCTGACCTGCTCGTGCTGCCTCAATCGATGCATTTAATCCGAGTAAATTGGTTTGACGAGAAATATTTTTAATTAAATCGGTGATACCATTTGTTTTTTCAGCATCCTCTAAAGCAAATTGTGTTTGCTTATTAATTTCCTCGCTAGTTGCAGCTAGCTCCTCCGAATGAGAGGCAATTGTATGTACTTTATCCTGTAGGTTATGGATAATGTCATTCATAGTAAGAATATATTTCTCCATTTGTAGCGAATGGTCAATAGGTATTCCAAAGGCTAGCGCGCCTACGATTCGTCCATTTTCACGAACGGGAAAAGAAAATGCGTTAAATTCCACACCATAAAATTCTTTTGGTACAGGTTCATCAGTGCTTTCTCCTTTAAGTGGAAGATGTAAAATTGCATCACCTGGGAGAATTTTTTGTCCAATTTTATAACCAGAATCTATCCGTTTCCCAGGTAAATAAGCAATAATACTCTCACTCTCTTTATCTACTAATCCAATCATGGACTCGCCCTTCATAGCTAAATGAATGTAGGGCAATGACGCTGATAATGCTTCAATAATATTCATAATAACCTCCTCAGTATATGTAAGCCCTATTAATTGAGCCCCATAATTTTGTTCTTCTAAAAACGTAATTTTTTGGAAAGTAGTACTTCTCTAATTGTATGAAAAAAGGAAGAGAATAAAAAGACTATCTTAATACCATTATCCTTTTAAATTGTACGAAATTAAGGTTTTATATGTTTCATTTATTTAAATAAGTTTTGGATTTTGCGTAGTGCTCTTTGCAAAACGAGGGGTTGATTTCCGTTCCGGCTGGGCGCTTTGTAGCTGCCGCTTCGCTTTCGCACAGTTAAAACATTTGTAGCTGCCGCTTCGCTTTCGCACAGTTAAAACATTTGTAGCTGCCGCTTTGCTTTCGCTACAGAAAACATTTGTAGCTGCCGCTTTGCTTTCGCTACAGAAAACATTTGTTGTTGCTGTCGCTACGCTTTCGCACAGAGCAAAGCTTCCTGGGGGCGTCGGGGCAACAGGATGTTGGTCACGAAGGCGTCAACACAGGATGTGATGCTTTTAGCCTTCGTTCCTCTATCGCTGATCCCCAAGGAGTCGCCCAGCCGTAACGAAGATCAATCACTTCGCCAAGCGTATATCTCCGGTAAGACATTCTAATTTATAGTAATAAAACTATATGTTTTTTGCGAAAGCAGGGGTACGCTCGCGTCACTGTTAAAAGTCTATTTGTTCAAATATCCGTGATAAGCCATAGCGTTCTTTTTTAAAACGTATAAAATTGATAAATCTTTCGCAAAGCTTAACATAGCTTTCTCTTTTTTGGACAACCTAAATTAGAAATAATAGCATGAGGTGATGATCATGAAAATAGAAAGGTCGTCCGAGTGGGAAGAAGGCTTTATCAATAAACTAAATCATCTTGAAAAGTGGGATAGCTGGACATTGTACAAGATGAATTATGACATTGTGAAAATGAAGTTAATTACTGATTTCACAGGTTTACAGGCGACAAAGTATTTACCGAATTTAAAGCCACTTACACACCAGTTGGAAGCGGCAGAAACAGTCATTGAACGTATGAATGGAAAGGCGATTCTAGCTGATGAGGTAGGTCTTGGTAAAACAATTGAAGCAGGTTTAATTTTAAAGGAATATCTGATTCGAGGACTCGTTAAAAGAGTGTTAATATTAGCTCCAGCATCTCTTATTAATCAGTGGATTGAAGAATTAAATATTAAATTCCACATTCCAGCAATAGCTTATAAAAAAAATGTGTCGATTGAGCGCTATGATGTCCTTATTATGAGTATGGATACAGCGAAGAAGAGTCCTCACAAAGAGCGCATTTATGAGCAGAATTACGACATGATTATTATCGATGAGGCGCATAAACTAAAAAATCATAAAACCCAAATTTATGAATTTGTACAAGGCTTAAAGAAAAAGTTTTGTTTATTATTAACGGCAACACCGATTCAAAACGATGTTTTTGAATTATTTTATCTTATTTCTTTACTTAAGCCTGGTCATCTTGGCAATTATGATACATTTCAATCTGCATTTTCGGCAAGTAAGCATGATTTAGAGCATAACGATTATTTAAAGGAATTAGTGAATCAGGTGATGGTGAGGAATAGGAGGGAGGACACGGGCATTGAGTGGACTAATCGCCGTGTTCAAATTGTCCCTATTCGATTTACGAAGGAAGAAGAGGAAGTTTATAATCTGCTCGGAACGCTTCAAAATACAGGCTCTTTTTCAATGATTACATTGCAGAAGGAAATGTGTAGTAGTAAAGAGGCAACAGCCTTGACGTTATCTAAAATGCTTGAAGACAATGCACAATCACAAGAAATTGAAGATATACTAGCAAAATTAATGGCATTAGAAGTGAATTCAAAGGCGAAAAAGACACTTGAAATAGTCGAACAGGCCAAGGATAAAGTGATTATTTTTACAGAGTATAGAGCTACTCAAATTTATTTGCAATGGTATTTACATTCTAACGGTATTACGAGTGTTCTGTTCAACGGTAAATATAATAAAAGCAAACGTGATTATATGAAGCATCTTTTTAAGGAACGGGCGCAGGTTCTAATTGCAACAGAGGCAGGCGGTGAGGGGATTAACCTTCAATTTTGTCATCATGTCATTAACTATGATTTGCCCTGGAACCCTATGAAGCTAGAGCAACGGATTGGTCGTGTGCATCGTTTAGGGCAAGAGCATGATGTTCATATTTATAATCTCGCTATAGCCAATACGATTGAAGAGAATATATTAGCATTACTTCATACGAAAATTGATGTTTTCGAAAAGGTAGTAGGCGACTTAGATGCGATTCTATCTAACTTTAAAGAATCTGTATAGTGTAAGGGAGAAGGACTATGTATCCACAGCAAGTTCATAGTTATTTACGAGAATTTTTTAATGAAAATGATTGCCCTATTTTAAGGGAAGATCAGCATTATCTCACGGTACAATTAACTGTTGATATTGATAAAAGAATAATGAATCGCCCTTTTTATTGGCAATACGTAGAAGCTACAAATACTGAGGCAAATCCAGCCCAAGTAACTTTCATTACAGATCAAACGGCATCAGCTGGGAGCCTTTATGGCGAAGCTATTCATTTCGGTTCTCCGAGAATGAACCAACTTTTTCAAGCAACGAGGGAGCTAGGAGCTTATGTTCAGCTTTTTGAGAAGGTGGATACCGCAATAGGGCAAGTTATCCTTACGCCATGGTTAGGTGTTAATTTTAAAGTGTCGTATTGCTGCGACCAAACGAAAGAAATGCTTTATTCATTTGGTATAAACTTGCTAACTGGGGTCATAAAAGAGGATTTTCAAGAAACGATATGTACATCCGATTTTGACACTGTTCCAGCAGATAATGCTTTTCATGTACAATTTATTATAAAGCCCCTTAGAGCACTTGAAAGATTAAATGCTACTATTGAAAAAATCATTGAACAAGATGATCATTCATGGGCTACTGAAGCCAAAAAACGATGGCAACGTGATCAGCGAGTACTCGATTATTTTTATGAAGAGGAAGATGACAAACCCGAATGCTATGATGTTGAAAAGAAGGCATTAGAGGAACAATACGATACAAAAATTAAAATAGAAATTATTAATGGTGGAATATTTTATCTTTATTAAACGAGGAGCTGTCCTATTAGGAGGGACAGCTCCTTGTCATTTAATCTTCTCCGAAAATACTTTGTAGTTGCGCCAATTTATTATCCCAAAATAAATCAAAGTACTGTAGCCAGTCTTTAATTTCTTTTAGTTTTTCGGCACGTAATGTGTATATTTTTTCTCGTCCCTTTTTTTGGGCAGAGACTAGCTCAGCTTGTTCTAAAATTTTTAAATGCTTTACGACAGCAGTTCGGCTAATAGAAAAATTCTCAGAAATAAGTGAGATCGGTTTATCACTTGAGGCAAGTAGCTGTAGGACATGACGTCTTGTTGGATCAGCAATTGCTTGAAAAACATCATACTTTACAGCAAGCGGTGTCATTGTGATTCCACAACTTCTTTTAATTTTTTGCCGATAAGCATTGTCCAGCCACCATCCATTGTTGTACGAATAGCTTCAGCAGGCATGTTAGCTTTAGGAATGATATGTGAAGCTTCTTTCCAGCCACCATGAGTTAATGTAAATTCTGTTTGCTCACCAATTTCCTTCAGTTCAAAAGTGACAAACCATCCATCTGTATCCCACGCAAAACGAACAAAATGTGGAGCATCTACTTGTTCTACTCGACATGGTGAAGGACCAAACGGTGATTGTATTGTAAATTCATGCCCTTCAACTGGCTTAAAATTGTTTGGCATAAGCCAAGAAGCAATCTTTTCAGCGTCTGTTACTGTTTCCCACACTTTTTCAATCGGTGCATTGAGTGTAACTGTTTTAACGATGTTCTCTAGTTTTTCAGTCATTTGAAATGAACTCCTTTATAAAAAAATATAACCATAAGGTGTTATGAATATATAACACCTTATGGTTGCATGTCAATTATAATTACTTTGGATAAATTTTCACATCACGTCTTTTGGTGTAATTGTACATATGTTAAAATTATTTTTATAATTTTCTGATTAAAAGGGAGGGTATTTAAAGTGGTGAACATGTCTGTCTTTTTATTAATGTGTATTTTATTAATTATTTTGCCTGGTCCGGATACGGCGATTGCAACAAAAAATACACTTACCGTAAGTAGAAAAGGGGGCTTACAGACTTTACTCGGTTCGTGCTGTGGATTATTGATTCATACATTTGCAGCGGTTATTGGACTTTCCGCGATTATTGTAAAGTCAGCATATGTATTTGCCATTTTAAAATACGTCGGAGCGGTCTATTTATGTTATTTAGGAATCAAAACTTTATGGGCATTACGAACAATACGTTCGCAGCCTCCTGTAGTGCAAGACGAGACCCAAATTGATCATAAATATTCGCAGCAATCATGCTTTAAGCAAGGCTTTTTAACGAACGTAACAAACCCGAAGGTGGCTGTATTTTTTCTCACATTTTTACCTCAGTTTGTAGATGGCAAGAGCGGTACATTTATACCGTTTCTTATTATGGGACTTATTTATACTGCGTTAACAGGATTTTGGTTTGTGTTTTATGTTTACTTATTGGATAAAATTAGCGCATTTATGAAAAAGCCAAGGACGAAAGCTGTAATCGAAGGATTGACAGGTGCAGTGTTAATTGGCTTTGGCATTAAATTGGCATTAGAAAAAGCCCATTAAGATTTTTATTGAAAAATCTATATACTAAAGTACGAGAGGATAAAGCTTTTTTAATTTTACAACCCCGTTCTAAATTTAGGACGGGGTTAAAAATATAGTTGTTTAAACCGAACTAAAAAAAATTAATTTCTTATTCTTATTTCCAATAAAGTGTATCCTTAAATTTCTCTGGCTTTTTTACATAGCTTTCTATAATAAATCCACAGTCTGTGCAAATAATGTATTCAACAACTGAACCTATACTAGGCTTATTATCTGGGTACATAACTGCAGACCCAGTTTGCTTACCTTTCCCTAACTCCTTCCCACCACATTTTGGACATTCTATTACTTTCGTAGAATTCTTCAACTTGAAACCCTCCTCTTATATATGTAAGCCAACTATTTTCCTGATATATCCATTATCTATTATTGTGAATAGTATGTATATTAGTTCCGTTAAATAAATATTTATCCCTTTCTATTTCGATAACGTTACATTGCTTGTACAAGCCATTCCTCTTCTTCAAAGCGTGAAGTGTCCTGTTCTACTTCAATTTTTCCATTGTGTTTGGTCCACATGTTTTTAAGAAGGAGGATAAGTAGAAAATGAGGAGAATCTATTACTAAATAGGGAATTTTGGAATATTTTTTATAACAAATTAGAATAAATAGGGGGTATCTATGTGGAGTTGCGAGATTTAAAAGCTTTTATGACCGTTGTTGAACATGGGAGTTTTTCAAAGGCAGCTAATGAATGCTTTATATCACAGCCTTCATTAAGCAAAAGCATTAAAAAGTTGGAGAATGCTCTTCATGTAGAGTTGTTAAACCGATCTACACGTAATATAGAATTAACAGACGCTGGTAGTATTGTTTATAAACAAGGACAAAAAATAATACGTTCTGTACACGATTTACATATATTATTGGATGATTTATCGAACATCAAAACAGGTACGATTAAATTAGGAATTCCGCCGCTAATCGGCACACTATTTTTCCCTGAAATTGCTCGAAAGTTTCATAAGCAATATCCTAAGGTGCATTTAGAGCTTGTGGAACGGGGAGCTAAAATGATCGGAACGTTAGTAGAGAATGGTGATGTTGATATGGGAATTGTCGTTATACCTACAGATGAAAGGAAATTTTCTGTCCAATCATTTGTGGAAGACCAATTTTTTGTCTTTATCAATGAGTCCCATCCTCTAGCTCAGCAAGAACATATTCGATTACAAGATTTAAAAAATGAAACATTCATTATCTTTACAGAGGAATTCACATTACATGATTATGTTATTAAATCATGTAAAAGTGTAGGGTTTACACCAATAATCGGCTATAAAAGCTCACAGTGGGATTTAATAGTGGAGCTAGTATCCTCGAACTTAGGAGTGACACTTTTACCATATTCAATTGCCGCAAAGCAGACGAACAGAAATGTAAAAATTGTTCCGTTACTTAACTTTGACATGCCATGGCGTTTAGGCGTTATTACGAAGAAAAATACTTATCAATCCTTTGCATTAAAGCAACTACTCCATACAATACGTTCTGAAAATTGATTTATGCACTTTTAGAATAAATAGTATTCTAATTTATTCCTTTACTTATAAAACGATAGTAAGGTAGAATTTTTCTTAATAAACGAGAAATTTTAGGGGGTTTCGATATGGGGAAGGGGAAAGTGTGGGATTCGTTTGAGGAGGCCATCGTCGATATTAAAGATGGAGATACGTTAGCAGTAGGGGGCTTCGGGCTATGTGGAATCCCTGAAAAATCTATTGCATCGCTAGTCCAAAAGGGAACAAAGGACTTAACGGTCATAAGCAATAACTGCGGTGTGGATGATTGGGGTTTAGGTCTTTTATTAGCAAATAAACAAATCAAAAAAATGATTGCATCCTATGTAGGTGAAAATAAAATTTTTGAGCAGCAATTTTTAAGCGGGGAGCTTGAAGTAGAATTGACACCACAAGGTACGTTAGCGGAGCGCATGCGAGCTGGCGGAGCTGGGATTCCGGGTTTTTACACAGCTACTGGAGTCGGAACACCAATCGCTGAGGGGAAAGAAGTAAAGGTTTTTGATGGCAAGGAATATATTTTAGAAAAAGGTATTGTCGCAGACTTTGCACTAGTCAAAGCATGGAAGGCGGACAAGCTTGGCAATTTAGTTTTCAGAAAAACATCACGTAACTTCAATCCACTAGCTGCAATGGCAGGAAAAATTACGATTGCAGAAGTAGAAGAAATTGTTGAAGTTGGAGAGCTAGATCCAGATCATATTCATACACCTGGTGTGTTCGTGCAGCGAGTTTTACTAGGTGGCAATTATGAGAAGCGTATTGAGCGTTTGACGGTAAAAAGGGGGGATTCGTGATGGTTGATACAAGACAAAGAATAGTAAATAGAGCAGTAAAAGAAATACAGAATGGCATGAACGTCAATTTAGGTATTGGTATTCCAACGCTAGTAGCCAATGCAATTCCATCTGATTATGACGTCCTTTTACAATCAGAAAACGGGCTTCTTGGCATTGGTCCATATCCAGCAGAAGACGTGGTCGATCCTGATTTAATTAATGCAGGTAAAGAAACGGTCACTGCAGTTCCAGGTGCCTCCTTCTTCGACAGTGCCGAATCATTTGCCATGATTCGTGGAGGCCATATCGATCTGGCTATTTTAGGTGGCATGGAAGTATCTGAAACGGGGGACCTTGCGAACTGGATGATTCCAGGGAAAATGGTGAAAGGTATGGGAGGCGCCATGGACCTTGTAGTCGGGGCGAAAAGAGTAGTCGTCGTGATGGAGCATGTCAATAAAAACGGTGAGTCAAAAATAAAAAAACAATGTGAGCTACCGTTAACCGGAAAAGGCGTTGTGCATAGATTAATTACAGATTTGGCTGTTTTCGATTTTACAGATGAAGGGATGCAGCTTATAGAACTAGCAGAGGGTGTCGCGTTAGAGGAAGTAAAAGAGAAGACCGCTGCTTCTTTTAGTGTTGCTTTAACTTCTTTCAGCAAATGTCTCCCACCTCTATAGATGGTGAGATGAATGCGGATTTAAGCTACTTTTCGGTAGATGTCCAAACACCCGCTGAAAGAAGTTAAAGCCTCCGGCAGATGTCACGGAATCGGAAAGGAGTGCTTAGGGGATGTTAGCCTAAGATCATCGCATCCATGCGATAACGGCGAACTGACCTGCATCGGTAAAAACGCCACGTCCTGTGGCATTACCGAAATGACCGACATCGTGTCGGCCCTCGTGCAGGCCTAAGCACAAAGCCGATTCCAGACGCAATTATGCCAAGGCATAATTGATCATCATAAATTAAATGAAACCAGTTCTTTGATAGAGCTGGTTATTTTTTTATTAGGAGTAACAATAAATGGATATACATGAGCTGGAGCGCGATATTAAAAAGCGATTTAGAGATAGGTCTATAAAAGAGAGACCGTTCATTGTTGCGATTGATGGATTAGGTGGTGCAGGCAAGTCCACTGTAGCTAACAAACTGGCGGAGGAGCTACAATCGATTTGTGCTGTAGAATTAATCCATATCGATAATTACATCGTAGAAAGCAGTAAACGTTATGATACTGGCCATGCAGAATGGTATGAATACTATTATTTACAATGGGATGTTGAATTAATTAAAAATAGTATGTTGTTACCTTTGCATAAAAACAAGTTACAATTCCAACTCCCATTTTATAATCAATCATCAGATACCGTTAACGATAGAAAAATAAAGTTAGAAACGAATAGTATTCTTATGATTGAGGGAGTATTCCTTTTAAGACATGAATGGAAGAACTTTTATGATTATCGTTTATTTCTAGACATCCCTCGAACAGTTCGAGAGGAAAGAGTGTTACAAAGGGATACCTATCTTGGCGATTTTCAAGAACGACTAAATAAGTATCAAAGAAGATATTGGCCAGCTGAGGAATATTATTTAGAAAAAGAAAATCCATTAGCAGCTGCAGATAAAATTTGTGATTCGTTAAAGTAGAATTTTCGCTTCGCGGGTATTTACATGGATTTCGCGGGTATTTGTCTCCAATTCGCGGGTAATTCAATCAACTTCGCGGGTATTTTGCCTTCAAGCGCGGGTATTTCTGAAGAGCATGAACGTTGATTTTGATTTTTCAGACTATTGGCTGTTCTCTAGCTCTATTTTGCTAGTATACAATGATGGAAAAGGAGAAAATTAACTATGAGACAACAATGGTCAGATGAATTACAGGTGGCGCAGGTACGTGTAGCAAGACCGACTGATAAAATAAAGGAAATTGAAAAATTTTATTGCGAAGGCGTAGGATTAGAAAAAATAGGCTCTTTTTCAGGACATCGAGGCTACACTGGCATCATGATTGGTCTTCCGAATGCTAGCTATCATTTAGAATTTATAGAGCATATTGAAGGGAGCCCTTGCCCAGCACCAACAAAGGATAATTTGCTCGTACTGTATATTCCAAAGCGTGCAACCATACAGCGTATCGCCGAACGCTTATTGCAAATGGGCTATCCTGAGGTGGAGCCAGAAAATACATATTGGGCTGAAAAAGGCGTCACAATTGAAGATCCCGATGGCTGGCGTCTAGTATTAATGAGCACAGAGGGGATGTAAATTCTTTTCAGCAAATGTTTTAAGTACCGAAAGCAAAGCGGCAGGTACAAATGTTTCACCTTGCATACCCTGTGTGGTATTAAAATGTTGCCTTTAATAGGGAAGGAAAGAATAGGCGTTTGATAGGAAATTTATTACAAAAACCTTTAGTTGAAGCAATTAAAAAGATACCCCCTTGTGTATACGTGAGGGGGTATCTTGTCATTGAAATGCTCTATTGTCCTAAAGAAGCCTCTTGATGATAATGAGTAGCAGTAGATTCAATATCTAGCTGGGTATAGTTTGCCCAATTAGTCTTTTTAAAATCTTCCTCACTAAAGTAAATATTTAATAGTTCATTCATAGATTTGTTCCCATTTGGTTCTGTTAATGGAGCAGACCAACTAATAGATGGAGTTTTAACACTAGGTAGCTTAGACAGCTCTGCAAATATTTTAGTGGAATCCTTTAGCATTTGATTTTTCATACCTTTTTTTACATCAGTATCCTGTATAGAGATTGATACGGTGCCATTCTTTTCTTCCACAGTGAATTTATTTTTAACGATAGCTCCTACTATATCTTCAACTGAAGTATTTTTATCTTTATCGACAGCAACTTCCTTTGGAGCAGTATTTTTCCCGCAAGCTGATAATAAAAGTGTGGCTAGTAAAAATAAATAAAATAACTTTTTCAATGTAATAACCTCCCTTGTTACTACCATATATGCGCAAAATGGAGGGGAATTATACAAAAAGAAGATAGCTTTTTTCAAGATTAACATGGAGTTACATCCTCGTTTTAAGTGCGGTTCACGATAAAGGTCAGAAAAAACAATTGGAGGTATTCAAAAATGAACTTTTCAGAGTTTAAAAACTGTCTTTTGACAATAAGCGAAATCATTTATTTTGATCACAATGAGTATCTTCGTGAAAAAACTTCTAATCCGTTTAGATTAAAAGAAATGATAGACATTGCTGAAAATTTACTTGTAAATACAAAGAGTGAAGATGAGAAATATTTTCTAATGGGAACGCTGGGGAATTTATATAGAATTTACGGAGAACCACAAAAAGCCATTAATATTTTATCGGAATGCATTATAATTGCCTGCGACCAGAACGATAGCAATCGAGAAATCGTGTCATTAATACGCCTAGGGGAGGCAATTAAATTTAATGGTAATCCAATGGAAGCATTAGAAATCTTCAACGATGTTTTAGATAAATGTAAGGCAAACAATAATTTGTTATATGTGGACTTTGCCATGCAACATAGAGGAAAGTGTTTGTTAGAATTAGGAGAAATTGCAGAGGCAGAAAAATGCTTTAAAGAAACATTAAAGTTAAGAGAATTTAAAGGTGATGTATCACTTATTAAATCTACCCGACAAGCATTGAATTTTATAAAAAAATGAACAACTAAGTATCTGCCGTAAAAGATCACATATTTTTATAAAATAAATTGAAGGATTTATGAGTGATAATTTATCTTCATAAGTTCATTTAAATCAGTATAATTTGCATTAATTTTACAAAACCTTGTAGTAAGCGGAGACCATCAGACATGATGGTCTTTATTTATAAAGCAATCGTGTAAGCGTATACACTTTTCGTAGAGTTTTTTTCTTTTAACTATTGAATTGCTACTAAAAACAATGGTATAGTGAAGTTATTTGTCTGACGTCTAACTACATACTTTCAGTTTAACATTTATGGCTGTTATTTAAGTGTCAATAACGGAGCATAATGAGCAAAAAATGTCTTTGTAGTTTCGGATATCTAAATCCTAAAAATTATCAATATTGGAGGAACTCATGAATTACTTAATATCCATTTGTGGATTGCTACTTGTTTTTGTTTTAGCTCTGTTAATGAGTAAAAACAGAAAAGAAATAAAATATAAAAACATAATTATTATGTTGATCATCCAATTTTTATTTGCAGCATTACTGTTAAATACAAAGTTTGGTTATGTTCTAATTAAAGGATTTACAAAAGTATTTGATCAATTATTGTCTTACGCAAGTACGGGCATAACTTTTGTTTTTGGTGGTTTAGCAAATGAAGGGGAGTATTCTTTCTTCTTAAATGTGTTATTACCAATTGTATTTATATCTGCATTGATAGGGATCTTACAGCATTTTAAAATTCTTCCTTTCTTCATGAAATGGATAGGTTTACTTTTAAGTAAAGTAAATGGCATGGGGAAATTGGAATCATATAATGCTGTTGCGTCTGCAATGGTAGGTCAATCTGAAGTATTCATTACTGTAAAAAAGCAATTAGATAAAATTAATCCACAGCGTATGTATACATTATGCGCATCGGCAATGTCGACCGTTTCTATGTCTGTTGTTGGTGCATATATGACGATGATTGAACCGAAATATGTTGTAACGGCAATCGTATTGAACTTG
This sequence comes from Lysinibacillus sp. NPDC056959, assembly GCF_042674095.1. Taxonomy (NCBI): domain Bacteria; kingdom Bacillati; phylum Bacillota; class Bacilli; order Caryophanales; family Bacillaceae; genus Lysinibacillus; species Lysinibacillus sp. NPDC056959. The sequence goes on from NZ_JBHURE010000014.1 coordinate 81,922, forward strand.
TTTGGCGGATTTATTATTGTTTCAATTATTAATCCGTATACAGTAGAAGAAAGCGAAGATATTTTAAAAATTGAAAATGAGCATAAGCAAACTTTCTTCCAAATGCTTGGAGAATATATCATGGATGGCTTTAAAGTAGCTATCATTGTTGGAGCTATGCTAATCGGTTTCGTAGCATTAATGGATTTAATCAATTCACTATTTGATATGATTTTAGGTATATCCTTCCAAGACATTTTAGGTTATATCTTTGCACCAATTGCTTTCCTAATGGGTGTACCTTGGGCGGAGGCTATTACTGCCGGAGGAATTATGGCGACTAAATTAGTAACGAATGAATTTGTTGCAATGACAAGCCTTGGAGAAGCAGCGAAGTCTATGAGTGCACATACAGTAGGTATTATTTCAGTCTTCCTTGTATCCTTTGCAAACTTTGCATCTATCGGTATTATTGCTGGAGCGGTAAAAGGTTTGAACGTAAGACAAGGGGATATAGTTGCTCGTTTTGGTTTAAAGTTGTTGTATGGAGCAACACTCGTTAGTATTTTAACGGCTACAATTGTAGGTTTCGTAATTTAATAAAAGTTGAACTGCACTCCAATGGATAGACACATCTATTGGGGGGCAGTTTTTTTAATGATTAAAGTGCGTGATTATTGCAATCGTGGAAGATCGGTCCAACAACATGAGGTATTTTAATTTCTGCCATTACGAGTACTGCTGTAAATCTGATAAAGAGGTTATTCGGCCGTTAGAGATATGTACATTCCATTTACCAGAAGATACGTATTCTTGGGTTAAAATGTGGGACTACGGTGATAAAGTGCTAAGTATCTTAGTTATACCTGAGAGAGATGAATAACGTAGTTGGGCATAACAACGCCTATTCAAGTCTACTGTTTATTGTCTTAGTGACTTTGACCGTTTAACACCCTCTTGGAGATAGTTAGATCATTAAGATAAAATGAAAAATGTTTATTTGGAGTAAATGTGAAAAAGAAGTAGCTGCATAAAATATAACACCAATACCTAAGAACATTAACATTCTGTTGAACTCTCTTAACTCATAGGATCCTTTTTTGAACTCTTTGTAACCTCTGGTCATCATAAGCACCCCGCCAATAAATAACACGGCACACGCGATATAGGAAACGATGTTCGCTCCTTCGACTTTACCTATTTCAATGGCTAGTCCCGCTATACAGTATATAAAAGCCGCCAATATATAAAGGGTTTTTTCCTTTTTCTCTACTTTTCGTACTTTTCTTCTTTTCTTTTTATACATACTAGGCACCTCTATGAAATAAGTTAAATTACGCTTAATTATACTATTCCATTAGACCTTGCCAGTAAACCAAAATATAACATACCCTTAGAAGTGACCTCAAGATTGCTATTGTAAAAAAGGACAGTCAAAATGAATAAGGGATAATCCATACTTAATTTGGAGGATAAACGGATTGATAACCAAAGCTGGAATAATAGAACAACCATATTCAGGGCAATTCTAAGAGAGAATTCAGCGGATTAACGAAGGTAGACCAACTGGCCCATCACCTTAAATTAAGGTGTATTTTGTTCCAAGTTAATCTCATTTTAATTTTTTGCACACGAATGAAAATCACATAAAAAAATCACCCTCCTATGAAGAAGGGTGATTCGTTCAAAAGCCTTGTGGCTGTATGATTAAATTAAAAAGCCGCGTATGCCGTAGTTATTATAGAAAGTTTTAAACCACCACTCCTCAAAGTGGGTGTTCGCAGAAGCTTTCCTGCTTATCCTCATGCACCATGGTGTGAGGCCCGTCATTCCAACTCCAATAATAAAACTCCCTTTTACAGCTTAAAGGTTAAAACTTAATATTGTACGAACAATGCAGCCTTTAAGGATATAATAAGGCATGTTAAACAAACTTGCAAGTAAGATGGTTTGTACAAAAAAGTCAATGGGCGAGTGTCCCAATTCAAACGTTTTCAAAATGATATATCTCCAAAAACATGAAACCGATTCATACTTTATTCACAAATGCGAACGAAAAATACGAACAACCTTTACTTAGTAGGGCGGAGTATGTAAGATAAAGGGGCATATATAGGGTTTACCTAGAAAAAAGTATAGGGAGGAAGCAGAAATGGCAGCTTATCCAAATTGTCCGAAATGTAATTCTGAATACACATATGAGGATGGAACGAACTTTGTATGTCCAGAATGCGCACATGAGTGGAGTACTGATGGAACGGAGCAGGAGGCAGATACGCTAATCGTAAAGGATGCTAATGGCAATCTACTTGCGGACGGCGATTCAGTTACAGTTATTAAGGATTTAAAGGTTAAGGGTAGTTCTTCAACATTAAAAATTGGGACAAAGGTGAAAAGCATTCGTCTCGTTGAAGGCGATCACAATATTGATTGTAAAATCGATGGCTTTGGTGCAATGAAATTAAAGTCAGAGTTTGTAAAAAAAGCATAATTACTGAAAAAAGAGTCGTGAAATGAAGCGTTCCAACTTAATGTTGGAAGGCCATTCTAAATCGACTCTTTTTTATTTTTATTCAGTAAGTGTCTAAATATCAATTGTGTGGGCACAATTCATAATCCAGACGCAATTACAACAAGGTAAAATTAATTTTAATAAAAATCGGTAATTACTGTAACATTTAGGAAAGATATACGTTTTGCTTGGGAAAAACGAAATGAGGGGAGAGGGCATGGACAGACAGCGGAAAAACGAGCTAGAGCAACTTTATGAGAAATACGCGAAATCGTTATATTATTTTCTGCTGAAGATGTCTGGATCAGTACATATAGCGGAAGATTTAGTTCAAGAAACATTTGTGCGAGCCACGGTATCGTTGTCGTTTTATAAAGAAGAGGATGTGAGAGCATGGTTATTCAAAGTAGCACGGAACACGTACCTAGATGAATGGCGCAAGCAAAAGAGACGAAGGACAATTCCGTTCGCACACTTATTTTGGAAAGATGAAATGCTAAGTCCATATGGGTTACCAACATATATCGCAAGCAGAGGAAATAACAAATAATGTGAAGGAAAGCCAACGTTGGATGCTAGGGAATATGGAAAAACTTTTAAATGAAAAGAAAAGCTATTACGAAGGATTTCTAGGTTTAAGTCATTTACAAGAACGCTATGATTATATAAAAAAGAATGGATTTCAAGCTTATGGCGCTGTTGTAACAGGGCCGACAAAGCAACTATGGATGCTTCAAGATTTAGAAGGTATTTCTAATGTAATGCTAGGGGATGTTGAACTTATGAACGGGTATAATTGGTGATGAAAGAAGTTGTCTCAAATACTTGAGACAACTTCTTTCTGTAAGGTGGAACATTATCTTTTAAACTTCCGAAATAAAATAGCAAAAGCAGCACCGATTAGTGCGAAAATAGTATGTAAAAGTGCTATATAGCTAGCTCCAATCAACAGTGTACCGATTTCTGCAAAAGAGTAGTAGGTGACATAGAGTGGGTTATTGATATTGTCAATAATAGCCCATACAAAAACAGGTACAGAGCTGATGGCAAAAACAATCCAAATATTTTTGTAAAAGAAATAAGTTAGACAGCCGAAAATTGCGTATGATACAACAAAGCTTGTTTGATTGCCAAGTAAGGAAGAGTTAATGGCAAACATAAAGGATAGTACGATAAAAACAAGATGGAAAAATGTTACTGTTTTTTTCATAAGTAAAGGATTTCCTAGTGCTTGCTTTGAAGTAGCTAGCTGCCGACAATGCTCACAATTAGCTAAATGGTGTTCGACAAATTGAATAGTAGTTGCTTGGATCGCTTGTTTTTTATACAAAGGTAATAAATCCTCTACAATTGAACATTCCTGTGACAAAAGCTTCCCTCCAATCGCTCCTTTCTATTATACGACTTTTTGGAGGAAATAAAAAAAGCCTTCCGCGAGTTCATTCGTTCGGAAAACTTGTACATGCACCTATTTAATTTGATGTTAACACTTCATTTGTCAAAGCTTGAATATCAATATGTGTTTTTTCTTTCACAGCATCCTTCAGGATCTCAGTACGGAAATAGTGAACCGTAGCTTCGAGTGGAATAGCTAAAAGCTTGGAAAGAGCGGATTGATACATATACACAAATTCTTTATCTGTGTTTCCGCGTTTTAGCTCCGCAAAGGCTTCATAAAATTGGTCAAGCTTATCAGCAAACTCGAGGAGGCGACCTTCTATAGTGCCGTCTTTACCTTCTTTCATGCGCTCAATAAAGACAGCTTGAAACTCTTGCGGAATCTCGTCAATAATGAATTTTTCCATCATTTTTTCTTCCACATGTGCAAGCATTTTTTTTAGCTCGGGGCTTGCGTGCTTTACCGGAGTTTTAATATCGCCGATAAATACTTCAGCAAAGTCGTGATTGATGGTTTTTTCATATAGTGATTTCCAATTAATGGCAGCTCCGTTCATTTCCTCAAGAGTGGCAAAGAACATCGCATACTGTGATACCTTCCAAGAGTGAGCAGCCACATTGTGCTCTTCAAATTTGAAGCGTCCAGGGCATCGAATAATACGCTCTAAATCATTAAGACTTGTAAAAAATTGATGAATACCTATAAAAATCACTCCTTTTTGTTCTATATGTGCATGTTACTATAATCCATACCCTCTTTGTGCAAATTTCAAACAACTTTACAATGATTCAATTTGCGTTTACAAAGGATTCACAATTGGCGATAAAGCGCACTTGTGTTGAATGCTATAATGAGGGGGAATGAATCAATTATGTGTCCGCATAATTGCGTCCGGAATCGGCTTTGTGCTAGCACAAGGAAATCCTTTTCGATTCCGTGAAAAGGGGAGTACGCAACATGATTTCAATTTATACAATTCTTCTTTACATACATATTTTAAGTGCTGTTCTTTCGATTGGGCCTTTGTTCGTTGTTCTAACAATTGTTAAGAAAATGCGTACAGCGTCTCATGTTGAAATGTCACCTTATATTGAGGCATTTAAAGGAGCAATTACGATCGTCAAGCATTCGGGGCATGTTCTTGTTGCATCCGGTATTTTATTAATGTGGCATGCCGGCTATCATTGGAGTACCTCGTGGATTGTTCTTACATTCCTCGTGATGTTTGCCTCCATTGTTTTTTTAGCAAGAGCGTTCAAACCAACATTACAGACATTCAATACACCTGCCTATGAACAACAAAAATTTGCTTCATTACTACATCGCAAAGCATGGATGTACATTTTGTTATTGCTAATTATGCTATGGCTAATGGTAGCAAAACCTGTGCTTTGGTAAAGAATAAAAATCGCACCATAAGTTTTTTTAATGTTGCTGCCGCTACGTTTCACTGCGCTTTCGCGCAAAAAACATCTGTTGGCTGAAGTTTCGTTTTGCAGAAGTGCCATCCTTTATTTCATTGACCCAAATTGTTTTTCAACAATATGAAAAATTCGCACCCTGAGAGGAGTGCGAATTTTTTTCATCAATTGCTAAGCAAGCGTTTGAAATAACTTTTCCGAATAAATATATAACTACCGAAGAACAGGGCAAAGTAGCATATAGAGCTTACTATAGAGACTTGTAAAAATGCTGTTGAAACCATTGCTCGCATGGCAAAAAGGGTAGCGAATAACATCGTAATGGCTATCGCGAATGGTACAAATATAAGGATTGCCAGCTCTTTAGACACCACAGTGAATAACTCTTTTTTAGATAGACCAAGTTTCCGTATGCCTATATACTTTTCTTTTTCCTGCAGAAGTGTCGTTTGTAAATAAAAGTAGAGTATGCTCATAGCTGCACTTAAGAAAATCAAACTCAACATAGAGCCGATAAAGAACATAACACTTTTTGTAAACATCTCTGCGTCATACAATTCGATTTTTGACGTTACATAACGTTCCTCAAATATATGTGGGAAATCCTCAATAATTTTTTTCGCCAGCTCTGTATGTGCTGTCCAATTGTCTAGCTCAAATAAATAGGTTTTGTAGACAGGATATTCGATGCTGTTATAAATTTCATCAGGCACAATAAAATACGTTTGTTGGAAACCTGTTGATAATAGATTTTTTTCATTTACAGATACAAGCTTAAATTGCTTTAGATATTTGTCATCACTCCTATTAGTAATAGGATATGTTTGACGATTACCAGCAACTGCTATAAATTCATTTGCACCTAAGCTAATCTTTTCATTGTGTAATAAGTTATAATCGGAAACTGACATATAACCGAGTCGTTGGTTTTCAATCGATTTAAACTCAATAAAAAATTTTTGTGAATCCACTGTAGATAATTGTTTTTCAATACTTTCAATATCCGCTGCTACCTTACTTGGATCAGCCTTAGGAGGGGCGATATACTGAAAACTGTATGGATAATTCGCCTCACTATCTTTTTCAACATTATAGTAAGAACTAAATAAAATGCTTGTACATAAAAATACACCGCTTAATAAAATAGTGATTAAAAATAGTATATTTGCATGTGATTTCATTTTTGCATTGAGATTGGAAGCCAGTAACATATTCGTTTGTTTCATATAGGCTGACGACCTCTCAAAAGCTTTTAGCAGGAAGCGCATTCCTTGTGAGATGATTAGATAAATTGTAGAAAGAGCACTCACGAAAAACGCTCCATAGAAAAGAAGACCGAGACTACCTACGATGTCATGTTCTATTTTTAAAAAATAGCCTAAACCAACGGAAAACATAATGCTAATGAATAATAAAAGATAAAGTGATTTTATCGGCTTTTCGATGATAGTATCACTTTTTAAAAGCTGAATTGATGCTTCTTTATTAATAAATCTTGTCATTATTTTTGAGATAACAACAAATAATACAAGGAATAAACCAATAGTTAAAACGATTGCTTTAATCGGAATATACATACCGAAAGTTTCTGCTTTTAAAACAACCTTGGTGCCCATTAAGAAGAGCGGTGCAATGACAAGCCCAAGAACAATTGCAGTAATAATTGCCATTACACCAATAAGAATATTTTCTCGAAATACTAGTGTACGAATTTGTTTCATGGATGCACCAGTAATCATAAAGATGCCTAGTGTTTTTGTTTTCTTTTTCAAAAACGACATAATCGAGTACGCAATGAAGATAAATGAAAATAAATAGACGAGCATACTTGCTAACATTAATGAAATGCCAAGTGTTGAATCTGGAGCTAAACTATTAAGACTTGGGTGAAAAGCAATGACTGTAAATAAAAAGAAAATAATGATAGAAAACATACTGCTAAGGAAATACGAAACATAAGTCCATTTATCACGTAAAATGTTTTGTACAACGATATGATTAAAGCTCATGCTGTCCACCACCTAAAAAAGCAAGTGTGTCCATGATTTCCTGGTAAAATTGTTTACGATTATGACCGCGATGAATTTCGTTATATAATTTACCATCTTTAATAAATATAATACGATTGGCGAAGCTTGCTACATAAGGATCATGTGTCACCATTAAAATAGAAGTTTTCAGTTCCGTATGAATCGAACTAAATAAGTGCATGACATCGTTTACTGCTTTTGAATCGAGATTCCCTGTAGGTTCATCTGCCAACAATAAACTTGGCTCATGAATAACCGCACGAGCAATAGCTACACGTTGTTTTTGCCCACCAGAAATTTCATATATTCGTTTTGGCAGAAGCTCTTCAATTCCAAGAAATTGAGATACATGTTGAAGTCGTTGCTGCATTTTATCGGCAGGTAAACTATCTAAAGTTAACGGTAATAAAATATTTTCTTTCACCGTTAGCGTGTGGACAAGATTAAAATCTTGAAAGACAAAACCTAATTCCGAACGACGGAACTTTGCAAGTTCCTCATCATCTAAAGAATAAGGATTTCTATTATTTATAAGAATTGCGCCAGCAGTAGGGCGATCGATTGTTGATACGCTATTTAAAAAAGTAGTTTTCCCACTACCTGAAGGCCCCATAACGGCTACGAATGCATTCTCACTAAGCTGAAAATCTATGCCATTCAACGCCTTGTATGTGATTTCCCCGATATATTCTTTCTGCAAATTGGTCACTTGTAGGATTGAGCTTCCCATTTTTGAACAACTCCCTTACTTCGATTGAATAGCTTAAGTATAAAGAAGGAGCAGCATTTTACCTATTTGGTTAAATGACGTCAATATGACAAAGTTGTCATATTAGGCTTAAATCATGATTTTTTCACGCTATTTGAAAAGTCTATCGAAAAGGTAGTGACGTGCTCATAGGATTGTAAAGAAAAAGGGTGCTCTAATACAGTCAAAATCTTTTTCACTAAATACAAGCCTATACCTGTTGCTTCACCGCTTGTTCTACCTTTCATGCCTGTATAAAATAAATCAAAGACACGTGATATTTCACTATCCGGAATTGATTCTCCACAGTTTTTAATTCGTAAAGTAGCTTCGTCATAAATAATTTGAATAGAGCTTTCAGCCTCGGCATATTTAATGGCGTTATTGATAATTTGATAAAGCACAATCTTTAACCATTTACGATCTGAATAAATAATTGTATGTTCATCAATCGTCACTTTTGGAAAAATTTCTTTGGCGATGAAATAATCTTTTAAATCATGAACAACTTCCTTCGTAAGCTCCTTTAATGAAAGTGCTTCTATTTTTAAATCAGCCACTAGATTGGACGTGCGTTCATAAGTTAGTAGCTGATTCAAGGTAAACGTCAGCTTATCACATTCCTGATTAATTGTTTGCAAGTGCTCTGATTGGTTAGTTGCATTAGATTGGATCATCAGTTGAATAACCGACAATGGCGTTTTCATTTGATGGGCAAAATGTGAAAGTACAAGCTGCTTTTCTTTCCCTTGCTCCTCTAAATATTGCTGCTGTGTTAAGTATAGATATTGCATTTGTCGTAGTTTTTGGCTATAGGCTTGCTCCATCATCGCCTGTGGTTCATACAGGTGGAGGTCATCGCCTGTTAATGTGCTCTTCTGTAAATGAGTATAGAGCTTTCTTCTTCGAAAATAACGTCCAATCAGCCAAACGATAAATAGGAAGCTCACGAGAAAGATAAAGTAAAGATAGTGCGAAGCTAAATCATCCAGGGAATGAATAATCCAGGGTAATAATAGAAAGCTTACACAATAAAGAATAATTACACTTACATGATCTCGAAAGAAGAGCTTCATTCTTCGGCCTCCACTAATTGATAACCGAGTCCGCGAATTGTTTTAATTTCTAGTCTAGATTGAATCGCATCGAACTTTTTGCGTAATCGGCCAATATTAACAGATAAAGTGTTTTCCTCAACGAAGGCTTCATCATCCCAAATGGCACTTAACAATTTTTGACGAGGAACAACATTAGGATAAGCTTCAAATAATAATGTGCTAAGCTGCATCTCTTTTAATGTTAGTAGGCTCTCATGCTTTTCGGTGTAAAGACGAACTGTATTAGCATTTAATGTTGTATTTGCAATGGAGATCGAATTAGAATCGGAGGAAGCATATTCTCCGTATGTACGGCGAATAAGACCATTCACCTTTGCCATAAGCACATCTAGCGAGAAGGGCTTCGTAATAAAATCATCCGCACCATTTTCAATCCCATATACTTGATCGATATCATTAACACGAGCAGATACAATTATAATAGGGCAGTTGGATAGCTGGCGGATTTTGCGCGACCAAAAGTACCCATCATAGGTTGGTAGGTTAATGTCCATAATAACAAGATGGGGTTGAATTGCTTGAAATTCTTCTACTATTTGATTAAATTGTTGAACGGTATAGCATTCAAATTGATATTTTGATAAATGCTCCTCAATGATTTTTGAAATATTGATATCGTCCTCTATTATGTAAATTTTGTACATAGTATCAACCTTTCTTTTTTTTGCTCATCACCGAAAGTTGGGAATAACATTTGTTTAAAACGTATGTCATGTAAATAAGTTGATTGGAGTGGAGACTGGGCGGCTCATCGGACGCCCCCAGGAAGCTTTGCTCTGCGCGAAAGCGAAGCGACAGCAACAACAAAGCGCCCAGTCGGAACGGAAATCAACCCCACGTTATGCTGAGTAGCCTTCCTATTTATATATTTTTAATGTACCCTGATTTTAAAAAATCCATTAATATTCTCCATTGAATAAAGTAATTGTAACTTGAAATTATAAAAAAGAGCCACCACAAACCCAATTGGGAATGTGATGACCTCTTTCGTTTATTTTTTTGGAATGTGGAAGGAGATAGTTGTTCCTTCATTTAACGTGCTATTAATTTGTAACCTCTGTCCGTAAATCCTTTTAAGACGTAAATCCGTATTACGTAGCCCTACACCAGAGTTTGGCGAATAGCTACCCGATTGTAGTAAATCTAATAGACTTGAATCAATCCCGACCCCATTATCTATAACACTTACTGCAACATGATTCGGACAATCTTTTATACGAATACAAACTGTACCGCCTTCTTCTTGTTTTAATACACCATGACAAATTGCATTTTCCACTAAAGTTTGTAAGGAGATAGGGGGGATATCAATATTAATATTGTCATCAATATCCCATTCGATATTTAGTAAGTCCCCAAAACGCTGCTGACTAATATAGAGATATGACCGTACTAGGTCTAACTCATCCTTAAGTGACACTACTCGCTGTAAATTTCGCGCATCGAAGCTGGCGTGTAGATATTCACCAAAATGATGCATTAAGTCAATCATTCGGTCTGTATCGATCGTACTAAGTGATGCAATTGAGTTTAATGTATTAAATAAAAAATGAGGCTGTATTTGGGCCTGAAGCCAAGCTGTTTCTAAATGTAGCCGTTGATTGATGCTATATTTTAAATCGATTAAGGCTCTACTCCTTACCTTTAACTCTAAAGAATTAATGGGCTTTGTCACATAGTCATTTGCACCATGGGCGAAACCGGTATAAACATCCGCGGGATAATTTCGAGCCGTTAATATTAAGACAGGTAACTCAAGCAATGAGTAATGCTCTCGAATAATTTCAGTTAATGCATAGCCTGATATATAAGGTAACATCGCATCAATAATGACTAGATCCCATTCTTCTCGCTGTAGCAATTCTAATGCCTTCTCACTGCTAGTAACTGTAGTAACAGCATATTCTGGAGTTGCAAATAAGCTACGCATAATTGTTAAGTTAACAGGATCATCATCGATCATTAAAATGTTGAATTGCTTTTCCGTTATAGATGATGAATTTTTTTCTTCAACAAGAAGATGCGTGTCCTCTTCCTCGATATAGGATTGCTCCTCATTAACGTTTTCATCTGCTAATGGTAAGGTGAAAAAGACATCCGATCCTTTGTTAGGAATAGAGTGTATTTGTAAAGTTCCTCCATGTAATTCGATTAGCCTCTTTGAAATTAATAATCCAAGGCCGATTCCATCATTATTATCATTTCCTTGTTCGTAAGGGGAAAATAGACGACTTTGGATAGCATCATCCATTCCTAACCCAGTATCACGAATATGGATAACAGCCATATTATTTTCGATTTGGGCGCTGATTTTTATAGATCCTGCACTCGTATATTTAATGGCATTGTGTAGGAGATTAAAAAGAATTTGAATCAATCGATTTTCATCTGCCACCACATTAGGGAATGACCTAGGGATTGTTGAACTCATTTGAATCTGTTTACCGATTGTTATAAAACGTAACAAATCAAAAACGCCATAAACTGTACCTTGAATGCTGACGTTTTGTTTATGGAGATGCAAATTACCTTCTTTTAAACGAGTAAAGTCTAATATGTCATTTAATGAAAATGACATGCTTCTCCCGATATCAATAAGATGTTTTAGGTTTTGTTTATCATCAGCCATAAGCTTATTGTTTGGATTATCGTAAATGGATTGCCCTAACGTAATCATTTTATTCATAGGATCCCATAGCTTTTTTGAGCTACTAGATAAAAATTCATCCTTCAAAGCATCGTCTTTTTGTAATTTAGCAATCAATTGATGAATCTGCTCTTTATTTTCAAAAAAACGTTTAAACCAATAGCCTGAGAAACCGAGCATCATAAACAAATAATCGAATGGATACATTGGTATATCAAAAGAATAGTTGGATTTGATATACGCCCATATGATGCCGTTTAATGTTCCGAGAGCCGCCAATGCAATAAAAGCAGTGCTTTGTGTTTGATTTTCAAGATACTCTCTTAAAGCGAGTACTACTACAGATAAAAATGAAATGACATATAGTATAAAGTAAAGAGAGTTTATTGTGTTTAACCAATTAATCGGTAAGAAGATAGTGAAAAATGCTGAAAGGGCGTAGAAAGCAAAGAGCCACTGAAAGCTTTTAGCATGACGATATTTGACTAGTAAAACACGCATAAATTGAACAAAGAAAAAAGAAGATCCTAGAAAAATAATTGAAGATAACTTAAAAGACCATACATAATCAAGATGTAACCAGTTGAGTATAGATGGATCATGTGAAATTAACTCATCTGCTAAAGGTAAAAGAAAGCCTATTGTGAACAGTAAAACAATTGGTTTTGGATAAATAAACAAGAACACAAGGCTACTAAAAAGTGCAAACAACAAGAGCGTTATTGAAATTGTAGCAAAAGATAAATTATTAATAATTTGTTGGTGCGCCATAGCTGAGGCGGAGGTAAACCAGATTTTTTTATTAATAGTAGGGCTTATTGCAGTATCGAAATTAGATATATGTAAAATTATGTCAAGTTCAGGTTGCTCATTTGTAAAGTAATGCGTATAAGTAGCGACTTGACCGTGATGACTATGTGAATCAGTAGCTACTTTTCCTGACTGTTCAACTAACTTCCCGTTAAGATACAATGCTGAGGCAGTTGACACTGCTGGAATCCGAATGGCATAACGATTATCTTTGGGAGCATTGTCATTGAGTAAGATTTTTAAACGATATGTACCGTATCGTTCTGCGGTTGCCTCAGGTTCTTGCATAGGAATCACCCGGGTAGCTTGTTCAAATGATTGGAGAGACTTGTTATGATCAATATTTAATGGATCTATTAATAATCCGGGATAGTAGAGCCATTCCCCATCTAAGTAAAGAACTTCTTTATCGGATAGCTGATGATCCCGTAGATCAAATACACCTTCCCGGGCAATCGGTTGTTCACTGGAAGGGGAAAAATAGGCAAGCCATAGTATACGAAGTGTAGTAAGAACTATAAAAATTAAAATGATGAAAAGCGAATGTCGTATTGTCGCTTTTTTTAACAGTGACATAAGAACCTCCGGAATTTCCTGAATGTATTAAAAGGCCTATATTCACCATGCCATGAAATTTAGAAAATGGGAATAAGAAATTTATAAAAAAGTTACTTTCAGACTAATCAGAAAGAGTTGGTTTCCGCTTCGGGCTACTCGCTTTCAGGCGAGAGTAGCGTGAGATCTTAGCTCCTGCCTATTGTATGTGTCAATTATATTTTTTTGTGAATTAGTTTTCGTTAAGGGGTGTGAGTATAATTTCAAGGGGAGAAATAATCTGGTATAGGTAAATTCAAGTTAAAGCCTCCACGATTATGCAAAAGGCATATTGATAATACCTGTTTACCAATAAGCTTAGGCATCGAGCGTATTTTTCTCGATGCCTAGAATTATTCAACAGATATAGCGTTAAACAACTCAGTTGTTTCTAGCTTTGGTAAAATACCGAGATCCGTCATCAATATACTTTTAAAGGTGTTGTAAACCTTTACTGCACCTGCTCGATGATCAACTTCTATATAGTGCCTCATTAGCTGTTGGATAATTTTATCGGAATAGGGGGTATGTTCTACTGTTAATAGTAATATATGCTCTCGTTTTTCCACATCATCTATTGCTGTATAGTGCTCTACTAAATCATGAAGTAAAAGAGTAAATTTGTTGTTCATAAAACTTGCTTTACTAGTAATCCAGGGATAATCTAATGAGGTCATAAACTCACCTTGGTAATTTTGCACGAGCGCCTCAGCTCGCTCTACATCAATCTTGCCAGTCTCCGTTTTACCATTTAAAATATGCTCCAAGTCATGGGCATCACATTGAAAATCCTCTAATTGCAAAATATAGCAGCCGTTAGCATACTGTATGACTTCTGAATAACCCAATGTTGAAAGCGTGGTGCGTAGATAGGAAACTGTTGTATGTAACTGCACTCGTGCCTTTTTACATTCCGTATCTGCCCATAAAGCTTCGATGATTATATCGCGAGGCACATGACTATTAAGATTGGAAAGAAGAAAGGCAAATAATTCTTTTGTTTTAAGCGTTCTCCAATGGACCGCTTTGTCATTATGTAAAACAACGAATCCTCCAAAGCATTGGATCGTAAGTGCGGGTTTATTTCGTACTTCTATAGGATTCGGTTTATTTTCTAGGTGAAGGAGTTCTTGGATTCTATTAATAGTTGTCTCTAAACGAGCTTTTGAAATAGGCTTTAATAAATAGTCAAGGGAGTGAATTTCAAATGCTTGTACTGCATAGTCTCGATACGCAGTGACAAATACGATATAAATATTTTTGTCCCATTCTTTTAAAAGCTGTGCAATCTCTAAACCGTTCATGCCAGGCATTTCAATATCTAAAAATGCCACTTGGAAATCCAAGGTTGGTCCCACTGCAAGCAAATCTTTTACAGTAGTAAAAGATCTAACGACCTCTATTGAATTAAATTCCTTTAACTTTTTCTCCATATTTATAAGCGCTAATGGCTCATCATCCATTACTATCGCTCGAATCAAAAAAGCCACCAACTTTCTAATTTTTATTAACCTGATATCAATTATACCTTAGTGAAGTAGGTTAATTTAAAATATCAATGACTGACCCTTTATACGGGTGTATGGTCGCTTGCTGCTGCAATATTTAGATTGACCGCATTTTGTATAACACCCATTTGCACAGTATGTTGTAGCTTCATCAGTTGAGAAGACATTACTGTAGTAACTTCCAACCTGCACTCCTACTTTACCATATTATCGTATAAAAACACTTATTTTCCAACATATAAAGATTGCAAGTAGAGTTCTAATATGACCTCCATAAAATTGTTTATTTACCAAAAATACATTCGTTCTTGTATATTTTTCCGAATTTTTAGCAATAATTCGTAATATCAGGTCTGTTGTCCTGAATGATTGCATGTATTCTCTAGCATTAAGAGCCTAAATCTAGTGTGCTAGCAGAAGACTGCGAAATAATAAAATGTGGAGGTTACAAAATATGAAAAAACAAGCTTTAGCTTTAGCAGTAACATTAACCTTGGGATTAAGTTTATTTGCCAGCCCGTCATCTGCAAAGGACAAACTTTCTTTTATGCCATTCGATGCATTGTGGGGAATCTCGAAAATTTACAATTTATCTTTAGAAGATTACGAGCCAATGATCGACTCAGACGCAAGATGGTTTTATCCAGAGCAAAATTTAAATATAGCCGAAAAGAAAAATGATAATTCGCCGAAAGACCAACATTTTGTTGAGGCTGGAGATACTTTATTTACAATTGCGCGTGTGAATGATGTGTCAGTGGAAGAATTGCAAGAATGGAATAATCTTGCATCTTCTGATCTAATTTATGTAGGTGAATCATTGGCTATCAAAGCTTCGGCAGCAAAATCTAAAACGTCTGAAAGCAGACCTACAACGGTAGCAACGACATCAAGTAAAAAGCAAGCGACAACTTCAAGTAATAATACAGTTGCGACAGCTAGTACAAAATCAGTGAGTGCTCCGACAACTACGGGCAAAACGTTCACAATGCGAGCAACAGCCTATACAGCGTATTGCGAAGGATGTTCGGGAATTACAGCGAATGGAACAGATATAAGATCGAATCCAAACTTAAAAGTAATTGCTGTAGATCCACGAGTAATCCCTCTTGGAACAAGGGTTTGGGTTGAAGGTTATGGTGAAGCAATTGCAGCAGATACTGGTGGAGCGATAAAAGGTAATAAAATTGATGTATTTATTCCTACCGAGGGACAAGCTCGTCAGTGGGGCGTCAAAAATGTAATAGTAAAAATTTTAAATTAATGTAATTGCGAGGGTGTCTCCTTGAATTGGAGATATCCTTTTTATAGTGTTTAAAGTTTACAAAATTTACTCCTTAATCAATGATTCGCAAAATTCCTATTGAACTTGCATAAGTGGAAGGATTGTTGGAAACCATCAAAAAGAGGAGGGATTTTTATGAAAAAAATGAGCTTAATAATAATTTCTTTATTAGTATTTGTCGGTGGTTGTAGTTTATTTGAAAAGAAGGAGCAAAAAGTGGCAGTAAACGCAAATTCAGGGCTAACTGCAACCGCGAAAGTAATTGGTAAAAATAATGAAAGCTATGGCAATGCATATTTTGAGGAAGAGGATAATGGGGTTAAGATGACACTCGCACTATCAGGGCTGCCAGCAGGAAAACATGGCATTCATATTCACTCCGTTGGGAAGTGTGAACCACCGACATTTGAATCAGCAGGTCCTCATTTTAATCCAACGAGTAAAGAGCATGGGAAGGATAACCCTAAAGGATATCATTTAGGAGATCTTCCAAATTTAGAAGTTGGAGAAGATGGTAAAGTAGATCTAAACTTTTTAGCTGAAGGGCTAACATTAGAAAAAAATGCTGCCAACTCATTGTTACGTGAGGGGGGCACTACATTAATCATTCATGAATCAGAGGATGATTATAAAACGGATCCTGCGGGTAATTCTGGTGCTAGAATTGCTTGTGGCATTATTCAATAAGGACAATGAATCGACTGTATCTAAAGAAAATCACTTTAGATACAGTTTTTTTGTTTTAAGGGTAAAAATCGACAACAAATGAAAGCCAGAAATCATAACTTTTAGTTCATTACTTTCATCACCATAGCGTGAGGTTGATTTCCGTTCTGACTGTGCGCTTTGTTGCTGAAGAAGAAAGTAAAGATTACTTCGATAATGAGTATGCATTTTTTATACATACAGAAATTAAAATTATTTTCTTGAAAAAAGAATTTAACGTTTAATATAGATAAAATAGGTGCGAAGAAGTAATTAATTTAACAAGGGAATATTAGGTATTTGAGGAAAATGGTATAATTATAAAAGACTGAATTTACAATAAATTAATTGACATTAATATACTAAATTTGATAATTTTAAGTAGTATGTGCCATAAAAGCTGGGAAATACGGCCCGAAATATGCATAAATTAAGAAACCTACAGCAATGAACATGATGTTGGTCACTCAGTCGAGAAGTATTTAAGAAAATTTATCTTCTATTACCGATAGTAGCAATTATCGTTTTAATGTTAACTGGTACGCCGGTAATGTATGCAGCACTTTACGGTATTATTATTTCTATTGGTGTCGCGATGTTTAATAAGGAAACACGTTTAAAACCAAAAGATATTATTGAGGCATTAGTTGAAGGTGCACGTACAGCACTTGGTGTCGTAGCGGCAACGGCTTGCGCGGGTATTATCGTAGGTGTTGTTGTGAAAACGGGTCTAGGCTTAAGCTTAGCGAATAGTTTAGTAGAATTAGCGGGTGGTAGTATTATTTTAACGCTAATTTTTGTCATGATAGCTTCCCTAATTCTTGGGATGGGGGCTCCTACAACAGCAAACTATGTCATTACATCAACGATTGCTGCTCCGGCAATCGTAGCGTTATTATCACCGAATACACCGCAGGAATTAGTACCAATAGTTGTTTTATTATCGGCACACTTCTTTGTATTCTACTTTGGGATTATCGCTGATATAACACCGCCTGTTGCACTTGCTGCTTTTGCGGCTTCGGGAATCTCTGGGGGAGATCCGATAAAAATAGGTGTAAACTCAGCGAAGCTTGCTATTGCAGCGTTTATTATTCCATATATGATTGTATTCTCACCTGCGTTGTTAATGATAGATACAACTATACCTCAAATTATATGGGTAGTATTCACGGCTATCACGGGAATGGTAGCTATTGGTGCGGGAGTAATCGGTTACTGGTATCGCAAAATGCTTTGGTTTGAACGTATTATTGCGATTGCAGCTGGTTTGCTTCTTATCTATCCAGAAAAGTTTTCAGATTGGGCAGGTTAAGCCATCTTTATTGCAATGTTTGTTATCCAATACGTAACACAGCATAAAGGTAACGATGACGACAATCGAAATAGTAAAACGAGTGTTACAGCTTAAGTAAAAAGTAAAGGGCTTCGGCTCGAATTGGCAAATAAGAATTTTATTATTTTGTAAATATTACCAAAAGAGATGTATCGGATTTTGATACATCTCTTTTTTTCTTGAAATTCAATCTAAAAAGTAGATTGTTTTTATATTTTTTATGCATAATGAGCATCGTTTATTGCTTTTTCTGCAAAGGTCATTGTATAATTCTTTTATCAGAAAATTCAATTAAATGAATCGAGGAGGTGTTTAAATGGACAAAATTTTTAACTCGAAATTTGAAACGTATTTAATGGATCAGGAATTGGAGCTAAATATCGAAGAGGAAAAAAATGAGGAGCAACTAACAATGGTACATTATGAAGAATATCCAGAAGGGTTTTTTACAAGTTTATAATATTTATTTGAGGGACTGTGCTAAAGGTAGAAATTACTTTTAACACAGTCCTTTGTTTTTTTACATATATTAATCATTTTTGGATCATCACCATAGCATGTGGTTGATTTCCGTTCCGACTGGGCGCTTTCCCGGGGGCGTCCGATGAGCCGCTTCGCTTTCGCTGCAGGGTCTCGGGCCAACAGGATGTTGGTCACGAAGGCGTTATCACAGGATGTGATGCTCTTAGCCTTCGTTCCACTATCGCTAATCCCCAAGGAGTCGCCCAGTCTCCACTCCAATCAGCTTATATATGGCATATGTTTTAGTAAATGTCATACACAACTTTTGGTAATTAACCTCATTTTTATACTTGATTTATTTCGACTGTATGGAGTCATATTAATAAAATATCCTTATTTTTCATATACATAGGTCTAAATCCATATGTACTTTTAAGAATTCGTTTCATGTATAATGGGAAACAAAAATGCATATAGAGGTGTGGTTATGTCAAATGCAGTGTTAGAGGAAACAATTTACCAATGGTTTGAACATTTTCATAAATACCCAGAGGTCAGTTGGAAGGAATTCGAGACGACAAAAAAAATCGCGTCGATTTTAGATGAGTTAAGCGTATCTTATCGGTTGTTAGGAGATGTTCCAGGGCTAATTGCTGAAATTGGTACAGGTGATGAAATTGTTGCTGTACGTGCAGATATAGACGCATTATGGCAGGAAGTGGATGGGAAATGGCAAGCGAATCACTCATGTGGTCATGATGCCAATATAACGATGGTACTTGGGGCTTTATTACTGCTGAAAGATCGACCATTGCAACATCGTGTTCGTTTTATTTTCCAGCCTGCTGAAGAACTTGGGAATGGAGCTTGTGCTGCCTTTGAGCGAGGAGCGGTTGATCGTGTATCGCATTTATTTGGTGTTCATTTAAGACCAATTGAAGAACTACCACTTGGTAAGGTATCGCCTGCGATTCATCATGGGGCAGCCTATTTTTTAGAAGGAACTATTCGAGGTACAGATGCCCATGGTGCTAGGCCTCACCAAGGGAAAAATGCAATCGATGTGATTATGGCCATACAACAAATGCTCAATAGCATACATTTATCACCTTTCGAGCCTCATTCTGCAAAGCTAACGAAGATTGTTGCGGATGGTGGTAGTACGAATATTATTCCGGGCACTGCGAGCTTCTCGATGGATATTCGAGCGCAACATAATAATCAACTAGAGTTACTTCGTAGTCGTATTGAATTTGGCTTAAAATCGATCCAACAGCAGTTTGAGATTGATATAGACTGGAAATGGATAGACTTTACACCTGGTGCTGAGGTTTCGTCAGTTGCCGCACGTATGGCTAAAGACGCAATTATGGAAACACTTGGGGAAGAGCATCTAGCAGGGGAAATCACAACACCTGGAAGTGATGATTTTCATTTTTACACTGTTAAAAAACCTGAATTAAAAGCAACGATGATAGGTATTGGAGCCAACTTAACGCCTGGATTGCATCATCCGAAAATGACTTTTGAAAGAAGTGCATTAATGGACGCTGCGAAAGTACTTGCTTGTGTGTTAGAAAAAAAACCTGAATATGAATAATGATTATAAGAGTGAGCTCTGTCAAAATTCTTTTGATAGAGTTCCTTTTTATTTTCTTTTTTATCGAAATATATGAATATTCCGCATTGCTCCAAATAGCTATTTGAAAGCGTTTTATTGCGCTAAAACAGTCTAAATTGCTCGAGAAGCATAAAATTTTTGCGTTGACTTTTAATTTTTTGAATATTATGCTAAAAAACGTAAAAAATTATTTGCGTCTTTGACAAACTAGCTTGGCAACTGGTGCAAAAAAGGGGATGGATTCATGAAAAAAGATATTAATGCTGGTTGGGCACTTCTGCCTTTTGTAATAATGATTATAGCTATGTTAATTACAGTAGTTGTGTTAGAGCAAAGTCCTCACGTACCACTTATTATCGGAACAACTGTAGCAGCAGTAGTTGCCAAAATGCATGGATTTAAATGGATGGAAATTGAGGAAATGATGTATAAGGGGATACGTCTAGCTTTACCTGCAATTGTTATTATTATTTTAGTAGGTTTGACAATCGGCGCATGGATTGGCGGCGGTGTCGTAGCGACAATGATTTATTTTGGTTTAAAATTAATTTCTCCAGCTTGGTTTTTAGTAACAATCATGCTGTTATGTTCAATTGTTTCATTGGCGATTGGTAGCTCATGGTCAACGATGGCTACAATCGGTGTTGCTGGAATGGGTATTGGTTTAAGTATGGGAATCCCTGCAGCAATGATTGCCGGAGCGGTTATTTCAGGTTCATACTTTGGTGATAAGATGTCACCATTATCGGATACTACTAACCTCGCAGCAGGTTTAACAGGTACCGACTTATTTGATCATATTAAGCACATGCTTTATACGACTATTCCAGCTTTAGTCATTGCAATCGTTGTATTTGGAATTATGGGAAGAAGCTTCGCGGATATTTCAATGCAATCAGAAAGCATTTTAACAACATTAAAAGTAATGGAGGAAAGTTTTGTTATTTCTCCTTGGTTATTGCTTGTACCAGTTGGTGTAATTGTATTGGTAGCGAAAAAAGTGCCTGCGATTCCAGCTTTAGTTGTCGGAATTATCTCAGGATTCTTACTACAAATCTTCGTACAAGGCGGTACACCTACAATGGCTGTACATGCTTTACAAGAAGGATTTGTTATTTCAACTGGCAATGAAATGGTGGACAACCTATTTAACCGTGGTGGCTTAGATTCAATGATGAATACGGTTTCAATGACGATTGTGGCTATGACATTCGGTGGAGTGTTAGAATATTCCGGCATGTTAAAAGCACTTATGAATGTCATTGTGAAATTTGCTAAATCTACAGGAAGCTTAGTTGCTTCAACGATTGCTGCATGTATTACAACAAATGCTACATGTTCTGAGCAGTATATTTCAATTGTTGTACCATCACGTATGTTTGCGAATGTGTATCGAGAGCGTGGCTTACATTCGAAAAACCTATCTCGCGCGTTAGAAGATGGGGGAACACTAACTTCTGTATTCTTCCCATGGAATACTTGTGGAGTCTTTATTTTAGCGACGTTGGGTGTAGGGGCAATGGAATACGCACCATATGCAATTATTAACTTCCTAGTACCTATTATTTCAATTTTTTATGCATATATCGGATTTGCGATTGTTAAGCTAACACCTGAAGAAATGGAAGCGGCAGAGAAGCGCAAAAAAGAGGAAGAACTAAACGATACTAATATGGTCATGGCTGACTAAATCCAAGTGTTAAAAGTCACTTTTCTCTGATGATAAGCTCTCGCGGACGAAGAAATTTCTGCGAGAGCTTGTCATTTTTCAATAAACTGCAAAGTTCAATTCATAAATTGTACGTGGGCGACCTTGTTGGTGAGGCATTTCTTCACCAACTACTTTAGCATAGCCGTTATCCACTAATTTTTTAATAATGCGCTCTGTTGTGCGGCGTGTAACTTGTAAGTGTTCTGCAAGGTTATGAGATGTAAATTGAGCTGATTGGCGCTCCCTGCTAAAATGAATGATCTTAGAAATATTTAATGGACTTAAGCTTGTTTGCTTTGCCATTTGTAAAACGTAGGGATCATCTGTTTTTAAAGCTAGTCTCAGTTCTGATTTCGGGAATGGACCTAACAAGTTTTTATGCTCATCGAGTATATAAATTTCACAAGGTTTAGCAAATGTTATTGCATTTTTGGCATTATGGTTAGCCTCAACTATTGAGTGACCATACCCAAATGCTAGCTTAAATGACTGATCGGTTTGTTGTAATAAGTTCTGTATGTTCTCTTTTTCGAGTGCCTTTTGCAAATGTCCAGCTGTCGTATATAGTTCAAAAGAATACGGTGAAATTTCTTTATAAGTTGAATGCGTAATTGCTGTGATTTGCGTGAGCATGTTATCGTCTATAGGTTTATTTTCAGAAGCCTCTAATAGTCCAACGGCAGCTTTCACAGATTCAGATTTTGTAAGAAGTGATTGAGATTTCGTTTCTTCTAGGCATTGAATAATGGAGTTAGTTGCATCTAACATGCGCATTGCCGGTATTTGAAGAGCTTGTAATTCATCAAACACGCTATGAATACTTGTTATGACAAAATCAATGCTGTTAGCCTCCCATAAAGCGATATGATGCTGCAATATAGATTGAGTAAGTTTAGTGATAGAAATAGCCTGTATATACGGTTTTGGACCAACATATTCTATTTCTGTTAAAACATTTTTTACAATAGCTGGATTCATAACATCGATGGAAATTCTATTTAAAGGTACCGCATGATTCGCTACAAGCGATAATAAAGTTGTAGAAATTGCCGTCTCATCTTGTTTTATATAATTCCAAGGTATTGGTAGCTCTGACAATGCGGACTGGGCATGTAAATAGGGCAACGTGCCGCCGAATAAAAGGGCATCACATGGCTTAATTTCCTTTAACAAAACAGGTGCCTCTGTAGGTTGCTTGTAAAGATAAAAATCTATTTGAATATTCTCTATGTTTTGTGCGATACTATTTATACGCTTCATAAATGCTTTAGAGCAGATAACCGCTATTTTAGTAGACATAGGCAACTTCCTTTTCTATTTTTTAATTTATTTCAGCAGATGTTCAAACATCTGCTGAAATAAATTAAAGCCTCCGGCGGATGTCATGGAATCGGAAAAGAGTTCAATAAAGGATGTTAGCCTAAAATCATCGCATCCATGCGATAACGGCTAACTGGCCTGCATCACGCAGGCCTAAGTACAAAGCCGATTCCAGACGCAATTATGCCGAGGCATAATTGATTAATAATTAGCGACGTATTAGCGACAACTATATTATACAGGAGACTGATAAAAATGAAAATCCAACAAGTAGAAATTTTTGCAATCCATTTACCACTTATTGATCCATTTATCATCAGTTATGCTACATATGATACGATGCCTTCTATTATTCTGAAGGTTACGACAGACACAGGTATTGTAGGCTACGGTGAAGCTGTACCAGATGAACACGTAACAGGGGAGACGTGGGAGAGCACATACGCGCTATTAAAGAACCAGCTTGCTCCGGCAATCATTGGAGAAAATCCAATGGCCTTTGAAAAACTTCACGATAAAATGAACAAAGTAGTGAAAGATGTCCCTGCGGCAAAAGCAGCGATTGACATTGCTTGTTTTGATATTGCAGGGAAAGCGTTACAAGTTCCAGTGTACCAACTACTAGGCGGACGTTATCATGAGAAATTCCCGATTACCCATGTATTGAGCATTGGAACACCTGAGGCAATGGCAGAAGAGGCGGCTAATCGAGTAGAAATGGGCTATCAATCATTTAAAATGAAGGTAGGAACAGAGGTAACTCGTGATGTTGCTCGTATCAAAGCGGTGCGTGAACGCGTTGGTGAGGACATTGCTATTCGTGTAGATGTAAACCAAGGGTGGGGCAATGCGTCAAATACATTACAAGGTTTACGTGCATTGAAAGATCTGAATATCGATTGGTTAGAACAGCCAGTAGATAGTGAAGATATTGATGGAATGGTAGAGGTGAAGTCAAAATCTGATGTTCCATTAATGATTGATGAAGGACTTCGCGGTGTACGTGAAATGCGTGAAATTATCGCAAAGCGTGCTGCAGATAAAGTTAATATTAAATTAATGAAATGCGGTGGCATTTATCCTGCTATGAAACTAGCAGTTATGGCTGAAATGGCAGGCATTGAATGTCAAATCGGTTCAATGGTAGAATCATCCGTTGGTTCAGCAGCTGGCTTCCACGTAGCATTCTCAAAAAAAATAATGACAAGTGTAGAATTAACAGGTCCGTTAAAGTTCTCTAAGGATGTCGGAAACTTACACTATGATGTTCCATTTATCTGTTTAAATGAAAACCCAGGATTAGGTGTCGACGTAGATGAAGAAATCCTTAAAGAATTATGTAAGTTCTCAACAATTGTAACAGACTAAGGAGGCGGCGAAATGGAGAAAATTTATGAAGGTATGCTTGGGGAAACGCCGTTTTTTGTTACAACATTAAACCTTCAACATATGCAAGAAATTGAAAAATTGCAGCTTGAAGTTTATGAATCATTAGCAGACCAAAGTATATTACAGCCATTAAGCACGGAGGAATTTGACTATATTTTAAGCGGCAATGGCATGATGATAGGCGCTTACGTAGGGGAGGAGTTAATTGCCTTTCGTGCACTATTGAACCCACCTGTAGATGACGAGCACCTTGGCTATGACTGTGAGATTGGCGAGGATGAATTTTATAAAGTTTTATACCAAGAAATATCGAATGTCTCACTGACATACCGTGGCTACGGACTACAAAAAACATTAGCCCAAATTGTCATGAGTCATATCGATTTAGCAAAATATGATTATGTATGCTCAACGGTCAAGCCATTTAATATCCCTAGTTTAAAAGATAAATTTTCTCAAGGATTAGTCGTAAAGGGATTAAAGATTAAGTATGTAGATAAGCTACGATATATTTTTTATAAGGACTTGCGACAAGAGCTACCAATCTTTACAGAAAAGAAGTCGATCCCGATGGGGGATACAGTTGGTCAGCAACAGCTTTTAAAGCAGGGGTATACAGGTACTTCTATGTATGAGGATCAAAATGATTGGTTTGTCGTTTATGAAAAATAAATAATAGAAGAAAGCCTTACCTTTTACTTTTGTGGGGTAAGGCTTTCATGTTGTAGATGTTTATTAAATAAAATATGGCTCTTAGGCAAAGCGAGGGGGGCGTTCCGATCTTGGGTGCGCCAGATGAGCCGCTTATCCCCAAGGAGTTCCGAGCCTTCACTCTAATCAACCACTTCATTAAATAAGTACCCTCTGGTTACTCTAATTTATAGTGATAAAGCGAAACTTCGACACTACTGTTTTTATGTGCGAAAGCGCAGTGCTAACGTAGCGACAGAAATAAGATGTGTTTTTCTGTAATA
Source organism: Lysinibacillus sp. NPDC056959 (assembly GCF_042674095.1). Classification (NCBI taxonomy): domain Bacteria; kingdom Bacillati; phylum Bacillota; class Bacilli; order Caryophanales; family Bacillaceae; genus Lysinibacillus; species Lysinibacillus sp. NPDC056959. The sequence goes on from NZ_JBHURE010000014.1 coordinate 107,491, forward strand.
GCGAGGTGGTTTTAAGCAACTAGCTTGAACAAGAATCGCTCATTACTACAAAGTCCTACTTTATTTGTAAGTTAATATTTTTACTAAAAAATATTTGAATTATTTCGTGATATTTTTTTATCCGATCATATTTTCTATTTTTTATTCCTCATATAAAATTTTCATTAACTGCAGTAGTTCATCAAGTGACAGCCCGATTTCTTTGCTATTCATTATGACTACACTCAGCTGCTCCTCAATGACTTTCAGCTTAATCTCGCTTATGACCTTTAAATTTTGCTCTGCGACAAAAGAGCCTTTTCCGATAATGGAATAGATAAAACCTGCCCTCTCTAATTCCTCATAGGCACGTTTCGTTGTAATTACACTAATTTTTAAATCCTTTGCGAGTTTACGCATGGAAGGTAATGCTGCTCCCTCCTGTAATTCACCTGCTAAAATAAACGATCTAATTTGATTCGTAATTTGTTCATAAATCGGATCCTTTGAACTTTTGGAAAGAATTATTTGCATGCCAATCCCTCTTTTTATTTTTTAGAAACACATTTGAAATAATGTCCTGTCTACGGGTTCAGGAAAGTACCATCAACGGTAATAAAAATTAATTAAACAATAAAGAATTTTACAAGGGAAGATGGAGTCTTACACATTTTTTAATGGATCTATAAATGAAAAGAAGTATTGAATGCGTGCTATCATATCATTTGCAAACATTTTTTCAAGAAAACTAAGGCATATTGCGATAGCTTGGATTTGGATGACTTTTGAAAATCATATATGTACATACTCATATATTAGTATGTACATATATCCACACGCCAGAGCTCTATGGTTTTCTTGAAAGTTAGAGAAATTCGGGAGGATATAACTAATTTAAAAGGTAGGTGAATTTTAAAAAGATGCCTCGTGTAGACAGAGGAATCTTTTATTTTAATTTATTCTCCTTTTACTATTAGTGTTGTTCTTGATTCTTCACAAAAGTGTAAATGTAGTACTTCTTCAAGATCTTTTTCAGTTAGATTTTCAAGTGTTGGCAAGACATCAAATAATTCCATCCCATTAAAACGATAACGTGTAAATTGGTTAGCGATAAACTGAGGCGAGTTAATGGCACTTAAAAAGCTACCAATTTCTTTCTTAATTGCACGTTGAGCATCTTCTTTCTTTATTGATTCTTTCTTAAACCTAACGATAGTTTCATTTACAATTTTTATGATTTCTTCAGGCTCTTGACTGTCCCCACCAATTACAGAAAAACCAAAACCTTTTTCATTTGTATAATCAAAAGTAAACACCCCATCTAAATAACCATGATCGTACATTTTTTCGTACGCTTCAGAGCTATTACCAAACATTAGCTCAAGTAAAACATTTAGAGATAACTCATATTTAAGCAGCTCTTTACCTTGTCTTATAGGGTTAGGCTCTTTATATCCAATGAAAACTTTAGGTGTTTGAACTGGTAATTTCATAACACTTGATCTTCTATTCACTTCAGCATCTTCATCAGGGGATATGCGGTTAATCTCTTCAGGTTCTCGAAATGTTTTTTGCTCTTGATTGTTTCGAATGAGACTTATTATTTCTTCAGGAACCACAGGGCCAATAACAAAAAATAACATATTGTTAGGATGATAGAAAGTATTATAACAAGAGTATAAATCCTCTTTGGTAATTTGATTAATAGAAGCTATTGTTCCTGCTATATCAGTTTTCACTGGATGATTTGTATACATATTTTCTAAAATTCCAAATCGTGCACGCCAGTCTGGATTATCATCATACATTTTTATTTCCTGTTCTATTATCCCTTTTTCCTTATCTACCGTTTCATCTGTAAAATATGGATCTTGAACAAAGTCCAGAAGAGTTATAAGGTTTTTGTTTATGTTAGATGTAGCTGATACTGTATATGCCGTACGAGTAAAACTTGTAAATGCATTAGCAGAAGCTCCTTGCTCTGCAAATGTACGAAAGACGTCACCCTTTTCACATTCAAACATTTTATGTTCTAAAAAATGAGCTATCCCATTTGGAAATTGAGTAGAACAATCTTTTCCAAGAGGTGAGAAGTTGTTATCTACTGAACCGTATTTTGTTGTGAATGTCGCAATTGTTTTTTGAAATCCATTCTTAGGAAGTACGAAAACTTCAAGACCATTGGCAAGCTTTTCATAATATATTGTCTCTCCCAACTTTTTATAAACTACTGACTTCATTTTATTTCCTCCTTTCTATTTAAGAAGTAGATTGTATCGAGCTCCCACTTATTAGCAGCACGAATGACATCGCTTTTTGATACCATACTAATTCTTTTAATCTGATCATTTATATTGTTAGATAATCCACTATCAACAGCTTGAATAGATATATCCATAATTCCTAGAGGAGTATCATATGCTTCTATTAATTGATTAATTAACATTGCTTTACTTTGTTCAATTTCGGTCTCAGTAAAGTCACCAACTTTCATTGCATACTCTTGTTCTCTTATAATTTCGACTGCACGTTCGTAGTTAGCAAATTCAATTCCGGCCATTGTCATTAACAATCCTATATTGCTTTCTAAATGCGAAAGAGCAAAATAAGCTAGGCTTTCCTTTTCACGTACATTAATAAATAATTTAGAAGAGGGGAACCTCCCGAAAATCGCATTTGCCACCCTTGTAGCTTCATAATCCTCATCTTGTATTGTTGAGAAAGTTTTATAGCCTAAAAAAAGCTTTCCTTGCTTTACATCCATTTTATCTTGAATAACCTTAACACTATTTACATCTTTTCTATCTGAAGAAATCATCTTTATAGGTTTGTTGTTATGTTGTTCAGAAAATACATCTTGTACCATTGATTCAACCTCACTCTGATCAAAGGCACCAACGATGAATAAATCAAAGCGAGCGTTTTGAAGTAGTTCTTCATATACTTGATAAATAGATGCAGCATTAATAGAAGTGAGATCTTCCTCTCTCCCGAATGCAGAAAGCTGATACGGTTCACCTTTATACATCTCTTCTATCAAACGAACATGAGCGTATAGCATTTTATCATTATATATTGCAGTAAGTCGTTGCTTTAAGGCGCGTTTTTCTTGTTCGACAATTGTAGTATTAAATACTCCATTTTCAAGTATTGGACTGTAAACAACTTCGTGCAATAAATCAAGAGATGATTTCAGTAATGAATTAGATACATTAAGATATCGATCTGCAGGGATCTCCATTCTAAAAGTAATAATATGATCTTCGCCCTTTTTCAGTGCATCTGCGGAGAGATTTGCTCCATACATCTCATCAAGTTTTTGCTTTAATAACTTACGATTCGGGTAATTTGTTGTTCCTCCATTCAAAATATGGGGAATTATTGCTCTTGCAGTAATTCCATCCTCTTGCAGAGGTACCTTCATTGTCAACATTATACTAATTGTCTTAAATTTATCTGTATTACATAGGTGAAGCTGTAACCCGTTTTTTTCACTGGAACTTATACATATGTCTTCCATCTACTATCTCCCTTTCCTTAGATGTAATTACGCTATTTTGGTAATTCTTCCTACCATTCTGTTGAACCTTAAAATAGTAAGCTAATTTCTGCTTTTATTGTTTACATACTCCTCTTGAAACAAGAAATATACATTAGTAGTAATCTAAATTTTCGGTATATTCATTGCGTTTCAATATACAATCTTATTAGGAAACATATTTAACTTTAAAAGGTATTTGTATTTAAATAACTTTTATAAACGATCTAATAAAACCCTTTAAAATTCTGGAAATATAAGGAGAATGATTAAAATGTTAATCCAGTAAGATAGTGATAGAGTGTATCCATGTAATACTCTCTGCTGTGAATGGTATATTAAACAAAATAAAAGTAGATTACACAATAAATTTGGGTAATTTTGTATTAATTTGTAACGATTATGCAAAACTAGGATAACTTAGATTGTTCAGATAAGTCAAATATGAATCTAAAAAAGGAACTGTAGTGCATAGTCCTGAATAAAGCTTCTATTTTCTAAATAAATTTAAAAAATATCTATTATAAACGAAAAAAAAGTGGTAGAAGTCTCAATATGACTTCTACCACTTTCTAAAAAATTACAAGCACAAATTTGTTTAATCGTAGTCTTCACAAGTTAGGTTTTGGTGCAAAAACATAAAAACAATTGCATTTAACCTTTAAAGCTTTAAATACTGATACCATTATTCTAAAAAAGGAGGGTGCTTTTGTTTTTTGTTTCCGTGTGATTGTTTTCTATACGATTGCTTTAAATTTACTCAGAACCGAATTATTCAGCTTCCATCAGTGACTCATAAACCTCATGGGATTTTTGGTAATGAATATGAGACGCTTGGTGTTCACCTTGTGAATAATAAATCTCCGCTAATTTCGTTAACGATTTTGCTTGCCAACGCTTCATGTTTTGCTCTTCGAATAATTTAAGCGCTTGTTTCGTATAAGTTATCGCTTCCGCCCAATTTGTTAATGAAGCATGCGTGGAAGCTAAAATATAGAAAATCTTACCGCGTAACCTTTTCTCTCGAATAAGCTGTAGACTCTCTTCTGCAAGATAAAGGGCTTCTTTATATTGATGAGCTACTAGATGTGTTTCGGCAAGTTCATATAAGCTATTTTGCTTATGGTAGTGTAATTGTGCTTCTTCTGCTACGGTTAAACTTTCTTTTAAGAAATGGATCGCTTGCTCGTAATCATACGTAAATCTATAAAGGATGCCTAAATTAGTTAAGCAACCGACAACTTCTGGGATAGCGTTTATACTTTTGAAAAAAAGAAGTGCTTCTTTTGTATAGCGAATCCCTTTCTCATAATCCTTCAAATACGTATGCGCAATGCCACGTAACATTTTTAGTGAACCGTAATTGTAATGAATTTGGAGTACATCTGAAAGAGAAAGTGCTTCCTCTACATAACGGATTCCTTGCTTATACTCACTTCTTCGACAATGACAATAGCCTAGTATATAGAGAAGCTTTAATTCGAATAATTGATTCTCATAATGATTGCTTTGAATAATCGATAGGCCATAAAAGCCATGGTCGATCGCTTTATCATATTTTTGGCCATTCATATAACTGTCAGCAAGCTTTACATAAATGTCGATGTTAGCGATTGGGTCCTTTGGATGAAGATAAATTAACGACTGTTCCAGTAAGGTAATCGCATCCTGGTATTGTTGTTGTTCATAGAAAATCTCGCCCTTTAATGCTAAAACATCTCCCATAAAATCTGGATTGCTCATTTTCTCGATTGTTTCGATGATTGAAGAAGCATCTTCATATTTTTTGAGGTTAATGAGCCTTTTTGCAATCTTAATCTTTTCTGATACTTTATGCGGCGTAGTAAAATCTACAGAGTCTTTACTTTCTTCCTCAATAAGATAGTTGATTGAGACAGCAAGCTTTGTCGCAATAATTTCTAATGTTTTAAGCGGCGGCTTTGTAATACCATTCTCAATTTGACTAATAAACCCTCGTGTAAATTCAGGTTCGGCTAAATCAGACTGCCTTAAGCCTAATTCCTTTCTACGAAGTTTAATTTTATGACCAATATCCATAGTTATCCTCCTAAAAATCGTGTTAAAAATGTAAAATTATTCAATAGTATCCATAAAAAAACCAAAAATCCGTTGACATCCCCAAAAAATAAATAGATAATGTTAGTAATTAGCGAAAAGTTAATAAAATTATCATTTAGGAGGTATCGTAAAATGAAAAAGATGTTACTATCATTATCTTTGTTTGGTTATCTAACGTCAAATAGTTTTGGAGTTTCAGGTGCTGTTGATACTAATATGTTAGCAAGAGATTTAGTATGGCCAGCCCCAGCGTATGATTCGTTAGCAAAAGATTTAGTATGGCCAGCTATAGGTAATGATTCGTTAGCAAAAGATTTAGTATGGCCAGCTATAGGTAATGATTCGTTAGCAAAAGATTTAGTATGGCCGGCTCCGGGTAATGATTCGTTAGTATAAGATTTGATTTTCCCTACAGCTTCTGTAGAACTTCTGAAAAATACAAAAGCATAAACCAAATCATTAATATTAGAATTAATCCTCTATGAAAAAATAAAATCAATAACTTGGAAATCGTTATAATTAGTACAATTTCACTTTGTAGCTAAAGTAGAGATCTCAATTTACATATTTCATTAATGGTTCAGTGCTTAAGTTTTCCATTTAGCTTTGCATCAGTTGGTTAGACCTTTCAAAAGTTCTGATACGATCTTGTCGTTTCGGTGTTGCCTTAAGAAGACCTCGCCCCAGACAATATGAACAATAGATAAATTTACAAATCGGTTTTCGTAAATTTTACCTCGACTTCCTTATATAAACAGTTAAAATAGGAATGGAACAATCGTATTTATAGATGAGGAGGTCAAAATGCTAACCTTGATAATTTAGTAGAGGGGGATTATAGAGGATCCGGATTACCTCGAATTTCTTCTGGGAAAACTTATAACTATTAATATAGGAGTGAAATGATGTCAAACCTTTTAGAGATTAAAAATATAAGCAAATCATTTGGTAATAAAGTTGTCTTAAAAGATGTTACGTTCAATGTGCCGGCTGGATCAATTGTTGGGTTCATTGGTGATAACGGGGCAGGTAAATCAACAACATTTAAAACAGCACTAGGATTAATTTCTAAAGATGGCGGTACAACAAAAATATTTGGTGAAGAAAATATAAATAAACATGCCAATATTAAGGAAAAAATCGGAGTCGTGTTTGATGCTATGAATCTACCGGCTAATCTTACAATAAAACAGCTAAATAAAGTTTTTAAAAACCTTTATGAATTTTGGGATCAAGAAAATTTTTATCGATTAGTTAATACTTTCTTATTACCTATAGATAAAAAAGTAAAAAATCTCTCACGTGGGATGTCAATGAAACTGTCTTTATCTGTAGCATTGTCGCATAATGCAAAATTATTAATACTAGATGAGGCGACTGGAGGACTTGATCCCTCATCAAGAGAAGATTTGTTAGATGAATTAACAAGCTTTGTGAGTAAAAGTAACGGCGGTATATTACTTTCATCTCATATTATGAGTGATATTGAGAAAATAGCTAGCCATGTTGTCTTTATAAAAGATGGTAAAATTTTATTAAATGAAGTGAAGGATAAGCTTTTAGAAAGTTATACTGTTGTAGATCTTGACGAGGAACAACTAACGTTACTAAACAAAGATATAGTTGTGGCCAAAAGGAACTATGGCTCTTATTTCAGTGTACTTGTATCAGATAAACAGAAATTGCCAGATGAAATTGCTGCTAAAACCATCTCAATGGAAGAACTTAGTGTCTTTTTAACAAGGAGTGATAAATAAGTGAGAGGTTTATTATTGACAAACTATTACCTAGTTTTTCGAAGCCTTTTTGTGTACATAGGGGTAGCACTTTTGGGCGCTGGATTAATTTTTTATTTTGGTGATACATCAATACACCGTTATGTTGCTTTCTTAACTATGTTTGTGGCGATGCCTGCACTTGAAGTTATAAAACATGAGGGTAAATCTGGTTATGATAAGTATGTACTTACTTTACCGGTGACTAGAACTAATATTGTACAAAGTCACTACTTTTTCCATTTCATAACTGTAGTAATCGGTACTTTATTATCGTGTGGCATATTTTATATATACGGCCTAGTTTCTGATACACCAATTGATGGCATATATAATACCGTTTCTTTTGGTACTTTCATAGTCCTCTTTGCTGGAGCGATTGCTTTTCCACTACTATATGTTTTAGGGTCAGAAAAATCTGATGTTATAACAGTCGGAGGTGCAATTGGGGGATATATAGCTACTTTAGGAATACAAAGTATAATTAGATATCTAACAGAACCACTGGCCAATTTAAATATAGATCCTTCTTTTTATGTCCCGATTATATTTATAACATTTGGTGTTGTCATATATATATTTTCTTATTTCATTGCTACATTTATATATCATAAGAAAGAATTTTAATTTACAATTTTTATCTCTTAATGAGGCGATATTTATTGATTGTAAGTAGATACTTAATTAGAAGAAAAAACAAGTGTCGGTGTTAGAGTAATATAACCGGGATTATATTAACTCTAACACTTACAGTCATAAAGCTGCCGAGTTATTATTTGTGATTATCCTACTAAAGATGGATAAATTCATTATATATTAAAAATTTTAACAATTAAATGGAGGGATTTTTGTGGAAGGTAATATGCTTTATCATCAGTATTTGAAACCGAAGTCAGAATATTATGGAAAAATAGAGGCGAAAGAAAATGGCAATACATATGAACTGAATGAGATACCTGACTCATATGTCGTTATCTCAGAAAGTGACTCGGTTTGGAAGCACTATCATGTAAAGGGCCAAATACTCCCAGAGCAAGGGTGGAAAATTCATGTAACTTCTTCATTAGTAGACTCACAGAGTGTACTAGATAAGGTTGCGCGGTTATGCATAGATAAGAAGATTGAGTTCAAACACCTTAAGGATAGACAGAGCTTTATGAAGATGAATTCGAAAAATGCTAATCGTGCCTCTTCGGGGAAATATATGACAATTTATCCTGTGAATAACGAAGTCTTTATTGAATTGTTAGAAATGATTTCTTTAGCAACCAAGGATTTCAAAAAAGGACCTTATATTCTTAATGATAAGAGATGGAAAAATAGCAATGTGTTCTATAGATACGGAGGATTTAGAAGTATTTTTAATGAACATGGCGAACATTGTATTAAAGATGAGGAAGGTAATTTGATTAAAGATCAACGAAATCCCTTTTACCAGGTCCCTGACTTTGTGAAAGATTTTGACGATTATCTTAATTCCATTAACAATTCTGGTGACTTGAAAACTGAAGGGGAAAGTAATTTAGAGCAATATCAGATTGAAACAGCACTTAGCTTTAGTAACGCTGGGGGAGTATATCTTGCCACTCGAAAGAAAGATAATTTGAAAGTAATTATTAAAGAAGCTAGACCAAATGCTGGTTTAGATGGGGTAGCTCAAGATGCCTTAGAGAGGCAAATAATCGAACATGACGCTTTAAAAAAGCTTGAAGACGTACCCGGTGTTGTTAATTTAATTGATTATTTCCAAGAATGGGAACATTGTTTTCTAGTAGAAGAATTCATTGAAGGGCGAGATTTAAGGCAATGGCTTGCTCAAGATTATCCATTCTTTAGAGATAGTGATAGTATAAGTGATCACGCTAAAGATGTTAAAAAGATACTATTACAACTTGTCACTCTAATAGATGATATGCATAAAAATGGAGTTGCTATGGGTGATTTACAACCAGCAAATGTAATGGTAACCGGGGATTTAACTGTTAGGATAATAGATTTTGAAACGGCTATGCCCGTAGACTCTAAAGACAGACCTAATATGGCTACAACTGGGTTTTCTTCGCAGGAAATGAAGGTTAGTGGTGCAAGAGATTGGTTTGGGTTAAAGAGATTGGTAAGGTATTTATCACTTCCAGTACTATCTTCAGAAGATTTAGAAGGATATCTACAATATAATCATCTTAATTGGGTGAAGGAAAATTACGGGATAGAATTTTATAATTTTATTGTAGATTTACAAGAAAAATGTGATAGGAAAATAAAGGATTATCAAGAGTATAACCCTGAAGAAATTAACCTTAGTGATCAGACAAGTGACTTTAATTTATCTTCTATTATTAACAAATTAGTAAAAGGTCTTGAAAACAATTTAACAAACGACGAAAGGCTCATTAATGGTGACATTCGCCAGTATGAGATGAGTGGGGGGAAATTTAACTTCTTAACTGGAGGAAGTGGTGCTGCTTTTACACTTACTAAAAACATATCTAGTACTGAAGAAGTTGATGAATGGATTCAAAACTTTTTATTGAATAATATATCTACAATTGAAGATAATGGATTATTCACTGGGAAAACAGGAATATTAGCTTTACTTTATGATAAAGGGTATAAAGAAGTTGTCTTAAATGAGTTGAAGCTTTTAAAAGATAATATTAACGAAACTGATATTTCTTTACGCTCAGGTTTTTCAGGAATAGGCTTATTCGTAATTAGTTTATATCTCGAAACACAAAATGAGGAGTATTTACAACTAGCAAAAGAAATAGAAAAATCAATTGAAGTTAACAGAGTTAAAGATGAGCCATTAAGAGTTAATGACTGGATGGCGGTTGATATAGGTTTAATCGATGGATTATCTGGTGTATCTCTGTTTTATTCAGCACTTTATTCAGCTACCCAAAATAAAAAATATCTAGAAAAGGCTGAAGCATTTCTAAAGAAAGATTTAGAATCAACAAGAAAAGATGATGCAACTGGCACATTACAAACATTAGATAGTAGAGATCGCTTATTGCCATACCTTTCTGGAGGATCAATTGGAGTTGCTATTTCAATTTGGTTTTTAAACCATGTGAGTGGACAAGACCTTTATAGAGAAGAGATGGATGCGATTTTAAAATTATCAAAGATACGTTGCACAATTAGTGGCAGCTTATTTGATGGCGCCGGTAGTTTCCTTTTAATTCCTTCTATGGTAAAAAATGAGTTAGAGCGCGATAGAATACTTAATGAGATATTGAATTTGCTTAATCTCTTTTTAATTGAGAAAAATGGTTATTATGTATTTCCAGGACAGTTTTCTTATAGACTAGCCGATGATGTCTATACAGGTAGCTCAGGAATAATTTTAGCATTACTGGGGGTAGTTAAAGATAATCCACTTTATTGGTTACCACTTGTCAATTCAGATGAATTTTTAACAAGAACACAGGCCAAGGATCTATCTGTAACTAGTGTGATTTAATAAATGCTCTTAATTAAGTGAAGGAGGTGATTGAGATGAACGCAGTATTGGAATTGCAAAAGTTG